>JAJYVC010000003.1:959-39058 GCA_021792235.1 Microcaldota archaeon | reverse complement strand
ATATGACATACCTTATCTTCTCATTCTCCCTAACCACCCGTTCATACTTCGGAAGCTTCTTCTGAGAGTACAGGGCAAAGAGTACCTCCTTCGGATAAGCGTATGCTGATGCGGCTATGGATCTGAAATCCGAACCTATCTCGTATCCCCCATATTCGCCTCTTGTAAAGTGACTGTCATCCTTCGTCGTTGACATAGGGTTGGAGATGCCGGTAAGCACTTTGAGCAGGTCGCGTATATCCGTTCTCTTCGAGATATACGATGCTAGGGCATCATAGTTGTTGAACTCCAGGCTCCCGGGATCCTTTCCAGCCTGCGATGCGCGATCCTGAAGGTCCTTCATACTCTCATTCTGGTCACCGCCCTTCTTCATGGCGCCTTCGGCAGCCTTCTCCGGAACCTGGCCGGTTGAGAGGTTGGACATCATGCCTGAACGGGATTGTTGTTGCATCTGTTTGCGCAAGTCTTCAAGCATCTTCTGCAGCTCCTTCATCATCGCGCTGTTTTCCAGCAGCTTCTTGAGCAGTTCCGCGGCATCAGCCTGATCGCCAGGATTTATGTCATCCGAATCCTGTCGTTGGCTCAGGCTTGCTGATTGCTGCATATTCTGCTGGCCTTGCTGGTTCTGCTGGGATTGCTGACGGCCCTGCTGGCTGTTTGCATTCTGCTGATTTCCAGACTGCTGGCCTGATTGTGATCCGTCGTTCTGCTGCTGCCCTCCGGACTGCTGCTGGTTCTGCTGGCCTTGCTGTCCGCGTGGATTCTGTCCATCAGCCATCTCCTCCAGCGACTTGATCAAGTTTATGGCTATGTTCACTGTAGCCACAGTACTAGCTTCCACATTTGACACTGTGCGAGACTTTATGCCTGATGCCTGTATCTGTGGCAGAAGGCTTGACATCATCTCATAGTAATCCTTGTCCTGCTCCGGATAGCCCTCCCTGAGCCTTGGATGTGGCAGGAAGAGCATGTTGAAGATATCATTCAGCATTACGCTTGATAGTTTGTTTCCGGTGAGCTGCTCTATGATATGACTTATATCATCTGAACGATACTTGTCTGCATGTGCTGACGGGTCTATTCCCTTCAAGGAACTTTCAGATACCTTTCCCTGCTTCTTCAATTCCTCGTTCTTGGTGGCTACGGCCATCAGCCGTACACCTCATTCCTCGCCACCACAGTAAGCTCGGCAGCCTTTGCTTCCCTCTCCGCCTTCAGGTCGCTGAGAAGGGATGATAGCTCCTTTGCAGATCTGATCACAGCCCTTGCAGTCCTCCTCAGTTCCTTGTCAGAATGAAGACCTATGAGCTTTTTAGCCTCTTCGGAAGCCTTCGCAGTAACCTCCAGGTCGTGAGCTATATCTTTTACAACGGATGGATCCTGCCGGAACTGGTCAATTGCACTAACCATGTTCTCGTTTATCCTGGACAGCCGATTTATGTGGTTTACCGGAGATATTATATCTTCGAGCATTGCAGTGACTCTTGCAGCTTCTTCCTCATCGTGAGGTATTATGTATTTCAGGACCATCAGATCCTCTACAGTAGTTTTGGTCCTGCCCTCTAGCAGCGCGCTTGCCGCTATCATTTTCAGCGACCTTCCCTTCCTCCTGTCAGTTATATGGATCTTAAGCACCTCCTCGGCTTTTTCGTATATACTCTCAAGTATATCCTTAACGTTGGATTTGTTAACCTTACTTAGTCTGTCGTAGAGCGCATCAAGGTCTGCCAGAGTAAGCACAGGTTCCTTGACGCTGGCTGTCCTGTTGAATTCGACATTCCATGTAGCCTGAACCAGTCCTCCCCAATCCTTTTTGGCCAGCGGAGATATGAAGTGCCTGAGCATGAACCTATCGTAGAGCGCCTGATCCTCTTCGTCGTATGAGACGAAGTTTGTAGCGCTGATCACCGTTCTGACAGGTGCTGGAATAGTCTCCTGGCCATTGAACATAACCCTCTCATTCATTATGAGCAACAGCGTGTCCCTTATGGCAGATCCTCCCCTGAATATCTCATCTATGAATGCTATGTCCGCTTCAGGCAGCATTCCTGTGGTCACTATCTGGAACTTGCCTTCTTCGAGTATTAGCTTTGCATTTGGAGGGCCGAAGAGCTCCGCGGGATCGGTGAACTTGCTAAGCTGCTTCTTGAACACCTTGGATTCTGTAAGCTCTCCTGCCCTTATCGCAAGCGCTGATTTCGCAGTGCCTGGCTCGCTTACGAGCATCACATGCTCCTTAGCCACAAGCGCTAGGGCTATGAGCTTTGCCTCTTCCTCCTTGTTTATGAACGGACTCGCAAGCTGAACATAAAATTCCTTAAGCTTGGGGAGCAGCGTCGCATCATCCGTGAGTCTTTTCGCATCGCCTTTGGGCTCCTGCAGAGATTCTGCTGGCCTTGCCTGCGCCTTGAGTTCAGACTGTCCATCTGCTGAAACGTGGCGATCCTTAATCCCAAATATCCGCATGATATGAAGTCATTTTGGAGCATATTTAAGCGTTTGCTACGAAATTTTGATTATTCAACGCCTAAACAGTCGCACAAGCCTATCTACGCCAAGTGTGTTTACGACCCTGTCAGGAGTAAGCCAGCCGCGCTTTGCGGTGCTCACACCGTATCTCATAAGTGATAGGTGCGCAGGACTGTGAGAATCAGTATCTATGGAAAACTTCACCTTATAGTGTCTCGCTCTCATTATATTCTCATCATTGAGGTCAAGCCTGTCTGGGTATCCGTCGATTTCCAGGATAACGCCATTATCCTCAGCAGCCTGGAATACCTTGTCAAGGTCTATGTCTATCGGTTTTCTTACATTGATAATCCTGTCTGTGGGATGCGCAAATATGCTCACGTATCCGCTCTCCATTGCTAAAATAACCCTCTTTGTCATCTCTTCTCTGCCCATGTTGAGGTTTGTGTGTATGCTTGCCAGAGTGTAGTCCATCAGCGATATAGTCTTCTTGCTGAGATCAAGGCTTCCATCCTTGAGTATGTCTATTTCGGCGCTCTTAAGCAGCCTTATTCCTTCAAGCTTCTCGTTTGCCTTGTCTATCTCGGAGAGGTGCTTTTCGAACTGCTTGTCGTCCATCCCGTGCGCAACGTACTCGCTCTTTGAGTGGTCAGATATGCCTATGTACTTCCTGCCTATTTCCCTTGCTGCATTGGCCATTTCAAGTATGGTAGCAGATCCGTCGCTGTGGTTTGTGTGCACATGCAGATCTCCAACCATATCGCCCAGCTGCACCACTTTTGGTATCTTGTGTTGCAGCGAAAGCTCTACCTCACCCCTGTCCTCCCGCATCTCGGGATCCATGATTTCCATGCCCAGCTTCTTATATATGCTTTCCTCGTCTTTTCCAGCCACATTCCTGCCATTCTTATTGAACAGGCCGTATTCGTTGAGCTTGTATCCGAGCCGTATGGCTATCTGTCTTACCTTGACATTGTGATCCTTGTTGCCTGTGAAGTACTGCAACGCAGCACCGAAGCTGTCCTGTTCAACGACTCTGATATCGCAATTGAGACCTATCCTAAGTCGCACAGTGATCTTGGTCGGACCACTGAGGACCACATCCTCCACCTCTTCCATCTTGGATATGAAGTCCATGACCTTCTCTGACTTTGAAGAGGTCACAAGTATGTCAAGGTCTCCCACAGTCTCCTTCATCCTCCTTGTCGACCCAGCTATGGCTGACCTCCCGACAAGACCAGATTCGTTGAGCTTCCTTACAATATCCTCAGCTTCAGGCAGTGCCGCTCCCAGGGCCATGCGGCCCATGCTTGCCTCCATTATCGCTATGCCCTTGCTTATGTCCTCCTCGCTCTTCTCCCCAAATCCGCCTAGGTCCCTTATCCTGTGCTTTGACACTGCCCTCTTCAAGTCATCCACGTCCTTTATCTTGAGATACTTGTAGAGCTTGAAGGCCTTCTTGGCACCCATTCCCTGTATGCTGGTAAGCGACTTAAAATCGAGAGGATACTTTTTCTTCAGGTCATCGAACTTGGACATCCTTCCAGTCTCTATGTACTCCTTGACCGATGCTGCTATGCCCTTACCTATGCCTGGCAGTTCCATGATTGCATCGATCCCACCCTTCTTGTAGATCTCGGCCACGTCCTCCTGCAGCCCAGATATGGTGAGTGCTGCCTTCCTGTACGCACGCACCTCGAACTTCCTATCCTTCTCGTCGAGGGACAGCATGTCCGCGATCTCGCTGAGCATTTCCGCAATCTGGGAGTTGTACATGATATGATTTGCCGCCCAACAAATTAAAGCCTTCTTGCAGCCAAGAAATCCGACGCTGAATACAGGAAAGGTTTTTAATTCGGTATGAACAAATAATCTCTGGCGACATCATGGAAGAAAGCACGATGCATGGATCGGATTTTGAGGACTATGATCTTTTCAAGCCCAGGATAGGGGTGGTCGGTGTGGGCGGTGGAGGAAACAACACGGTGCAGAGGCTTAGCGGCGCTGACATAAAAGGCGCGAAGCTGTTCGCATTCAATACCGATTCAAAGCAGCTGAATATGATGAATCCGAACATAACAAAGCTCATGCTTGGCGGCGCGCTTACACACGGACTGGGTGCGGGAGGATATCCGGATATAGGGGAGAAGGCTGCAGACCTCTCAAAGAACGAGCTTGAGATACTCACACGCGACCTCAACATGGCATTCCTGTGCGCCGGAATGGGAGGGGGCACGGGCACAGGCGCCGCACCCGTGGTAGGCAGGACACTGAAGGACAACGGTTCCATAGTCATAGGCATAGTGACCATACCTTTCGCCCTGGAGAGAGTAAGGCTTGAGATTGCAAGGAAGGGGATACAGAAGCTCAGACAACACATAGACACGCTAATAGTGATAGACAACCAAAGACTCGTGGAGGTGTATCCCAACCTGCCCATGGAGAAGGCCTTTGCTATGGCTGATGAGATAACGATGAAGGCGGTGAGGGGAATAACCGAGGCGATAACCCAACCCAGCCTGATAAATCTGGATTTCGCCGACGTAAGGACGATAATGTCAGTTGGAGGTCTCGCGATGATAAGCGTGGGCAGCGCGAGAGGCTCAAACAGAGTCGAGGATGTAGTTAGGGACACGTTGAAGAACAAGCTGCTTGATGTGGATTATTCAAATGCTACTGGCGTGCTTCTGCACATAACCGGCGGACCGGGCTTGACTTTGGGCGATGCCAATCAGATTGGAGAGAAGCTCACTTCAAGGAGCGCACCTAACGCAAACGTCATATGGGGTGCGAGGCTCGATCCAGAATTCGGAGATAATATAGAGGTAATAGCCATATTCACTGGGGTGAGCGGCTCTTCTGTGCTGGGAAGGACGGAGGAGAAGTCCGATAGCTCTTTTGGCCTAGACACCATCTAGCCCGTACCTCGAAAGTCATCCCTGAGACACCATCGTCTCCTGATTCAGTTCCTTGTTCCTGTCTAGTACGTATATCTTGGCGTCGTTCACCTGTTTAAGCATCTCGTCATGAGTTATTATGAACACCTGATCCACCATGCTCGGCAGCGTCTCGCTGAACATCTGAACGAACTTCGACAAGCCCTGCCGGTCTATGTTGTGCGTCGGCTCATCCAATATGAGCCATTTGAGGTTTGGTACGAGCACAAGGGAGAACGCAACCCTCATGGCCAGGCAGGCAGTGCTCCTTTCGCCTCCGCTTGCTATCGCTTCGACATCTTCCCAGACATGCTCGTTGTTCACGATGGTCCTCACCTTGAGCTCATAACCACTCTCTGACGCATCAAGTATCACGCTCTCGTAGTCACCATACGGATAAAGCTCCTTCCATACGCCGTGCATCACTTCATTTATGGAATTGATGAGTTTTACCCTCAGCGCTGACTGCGTCTCTGATAATGCCATCTTGAACTTCGAGAGATTCTCCACGAGCTCCTTCTTGGCCTTCACGTCGTCGTGTATCCTCCTTATCCGTGCCATCTCTGATTCCTTTGCACCTATCTGCATCTCCTTGTCCCTTATGCCTCTGAAGGCAGAATCCAGGATGGTTTCGTACCTGCTCATCTCTGCTACGGCGTTCCTCAGCCGTACCTCTATCTCATCTATCCTTCTGTCATCAACTGCTATGGCATTACATGCTTGGCTCTTAGCCAATAGCTCCTTTGACATTCTTTCCTTTTCGAAAGTGTGCCTTTCTATGCGTTCTATTGCATCGAGTTCAGAAGTTGACTTGCGCAGCCTCTCGTTTGCTGAATTAATCTCTGAAATGAAATCGTTGCGTTCCTTCTTTGACTTTTCTTGCTGTACTTTCGCTGCAGAAAGCCTTGATTCGAGCCCCTTTATCCTCTCCTCTGCGCCCAGATAGCGTTTCCTGCTCTCTTGCAGAGATGCAACAGATGCCTGAAGGGTCGTGAGACCATTCAGCTCAGATCTTTTCTTGAGCAGCTCTGCTTCAAGGGTCTTCAACCTCGCTGCGTGTTCGCGTATTAGGCTACTCTTTGACTCTTTTATCCTTTCCTTTGTCTGGTCATCAATTGCACGTTCGCATACTGGGCATTTGCCCAAATGATCTACCAGGTCCTTGAGCTGCTTCTCTGTCTCCGACACTATGGATCTTGAATGCGCGAGATCATCTGAGATTTTTTCTATGGAGCTATTGCATTCTGCCATGCTCTTCTGTATGTCCATGCTGCTTTTTTTCTCGAGCTCCTTATCTATTCTAATCTTTTCAGCTGCATCCTTCCTCGCACCATCTATTTCAGAGACTAGCCTGCCAATCTCCTTATTTGCATTGCTCTCCACCTCTGATACTCGCTTCTCAAGCCGGTTTAGATTTTCAATCTCGCTGCGTATATGATTCTTCTCTTCAATTACGTCCTGTTTTTTGCGGAGGGCAGCATGGTCTGTCTTATTTATCTCTGCTTCAAGGAGAGATATCCTATCCTTAAGGCTTTTTATCTCCTCCATCAGCGCAGATTTCCTGACCCTCATTTCCTTGAGGGACGACGCCTCGGATTCCAGTTTCGATTTCACTTCCTTCTGCGCCTTTACGCCTTCCTGGGCATTGGTTTTTTCAGTTCTCAGCATATCGAGACTCGACTTCATCTCCTGCAATTCCGATGCTGCCTTGTCTATATCGAATTCCCTTGCTATCCTTTCACTGTCTGATATCATGTCCCTTATCCTATTCAGCAACGACGTCGCATTGTCCTGCGCTGTTGCGAATCTGTCCAAGCCGAGCAGCCCATCTATCTGCTTCTTCCTTTCGGAAGCCCGAAGATCCAGGAAGTAGTCCAGCTGGTTCTGCTCAGAATACACTGCCTTTGAGAAAAGGTCGTAATCAGTCTTTAGTATCCGCTCCACTTCCTCAGTCACCCTTTCAGGTTGCGACTGGAGGTATGCACCATTTTTCTCTATGGTTGCAGTCGATTTTCCCTTGAGATCCAGTTCCCTTGTAATCAGGTAGCTCTCCCCATTTATCTCAAGGCCCAATTTGACGTGGGCTTCCTTTTCCTGTTCGGGCTTGTTCCTTATCAGCCTGCTCACGCCCACCCTTTTATGCTGTATTGCAGGGAAAGTACCGAAAAGTGCGAAGGATATTGCATCCATCAAAGAGCTCTTGCCTGCACCCATCTGCCCTATAAGTATGTTTGTTCCTTTGGAGAAGTCGAGCTTTGTGTTCTTGTGCGTCTTCCAGTTCCTAAGCTCGATTGATTTGATCACGAAATCACTGACAAAGCGCTTCCACCATTAGGAACGGAGCGCATAACTATATTAGTGTTTCGTCCTCTACTTCGACGTCCCTTACTCCTTTTACCTTCCTGAGCCCTTCCTCGAAGCTGGTGCTGCCCTCCTGATCCTCATGGATGAACATTACCTTCAGAACCTTTATGCCGAAGCCTATGTCATCGATCTGGATGCCATTGGGCTTCAGCGTGTTTGATATATCAGCCTTTATTGAATCCGTCATGCTTATGTCTTCAGCGTAGACCTTGAACACTGTAGCAACTTTTCCCATATCATGGACCTTCTGTTCCGCATTTTGAGCACTTGTAGCGCGTATGCTTCTCCCTGCAGCTCATGTCCCTTACTATCGTCTCCTGGAGGCAGCCGGGGCATTTGAATTCCACATATTCGACGCTTAGCTTACCGCATGATGAACAGAGCTTCCCTATTTGTGCCGACATGTGCTCACTAGTATAAAATTGATGTAAAGTCTTTATAAATAGAAACCTATATAAAGTATTGTCGTGGGCATGTGGTGTAACCTGGATAGCACGTCGGCTTGCGGAGCCGCTGGTTGCGGGTTCAAATCCCGTCATGCCCGAATTTTGTTTGGGAGCTTCTTGCACCCTACTTGAAGCTCCTTCAATAAGATGTGAAAGTTATATCTGCTCCTGCCATCTTCCTGTAGAATTCCTTGTCCGTCAGGAGATCTTTTGGCTTGACTATAAGACCGTCGAAGCCGGTCCACACAGTATACCAGCTGGCAGGCGTAAGCACTATCTCTACCGTATACTTAATTATGGTACTTATGTAACTTGACGATAACAGAAAAACTGCGGAGAATCCTATCACCACGCCGACTCCAATCAGTACCATTGCCCGCTTTTCCTGCCTGGACAACTCGGCCTTTATCCTCTTATAATTCTTCTTGAAGTAATCCTTAAGACGCTGTTTTATCAGGGATTCGCTCCGCTCGTTCCTTAGTTGCTGTGGTATCATAAACTGCAACTCTATGCCTGTCGTCTTATCGCGTGCAGCTTTTTTTGCCTCGGATATGAAGTCTTCAGATAGAATGCGCTGGTTATATGGCCTTGGGTCAAAATCTGAGAATATATCATCATAGGTATCTAGTATCAGGCTGACTTCAGCCTTGTCAACCATGTTCTTGATGATTTGTTCTTCAGTGCTTTCCATGATTAGTTATTTGGGCGCAGGATTTTTATAATTCGTGCTGATTAGCAACATTGCAGATAGTCATACATCCGGTTTCATATGGCAGATCTTGAGACTGGCTTTGGATTGCGTACAAGAACTTACCGGGAATCTGAATGGCTGGCTGCCTTCCGACTCGCAATTCACGAAGTGCATTCTGCCAGGTTCCTGCAAAGGCGAATGCTGGCGCATGAATACTTACTTAGAGCTTTGACAGACCATGCGTCTTTGCATTTGGTCTCTTGCGTATGATCGTTTTTTGCTGCGCTTATCCGCATATCGAAGGATCGGAATAGCACACCGCATCCTGGACAGTCTGAGGTATGGAGATATACTCACAGCTCGTGAGCACTGATGACGATGAGGTTATGTTGTAGTGCCTTGCCTGCTCGAACTGCGCGTTTATACTGCCCTGCGCCGATGCGACGCACGCGTTAAGCACAGTGGTGTTGAGTCCTGACTGCCCAGCAAGCTCTTGGAGCAGGTATGCAGGTATATATGTGTCCTGGTAAGTCGTATTTACTGCAGTAACAAACTTAGTGAAGTTGCGCTGCGTAGATGCGCAGTACAGATACTTACCAAGCTGAAGAGTGTTATTGAGCCCGTAGGTATTTGCTATGCCCACTGAATACTGTGTGCTCAGTATCTTTATGCTGACATTTACATTGCTCCCGAATCGCTGCTCAAGCGCAGTTGCATTTTTCAAGGACTGCAGGGCGCCTGGCGCGTATGGGTCAAGGAACCAGTACACAGGTACTGCACCGCCTGGCGCAGTGCACGAGGTCTGGCCGTACAGTTTCACAACGCCCCTTGAGATAACCTGGTTGTTTGTTACTGCTATGGGGTTTACATCCTGAACGAATGTGCTGAACCTGGACAGATTGCTGTCATTCATGATTATGCTGAATAGATAAGTTTTACCGTTCTGAGGACCAGTGTATGGTATCGATACGTACCACTGCCGCACATTCTGCAGGTAGAAGACGTTTGCAGCATTCACATTGGCAAGGTATGGCAGAAGAGATATCGAGCTATTGATATTCGAATAACTCGCCAGTATGCGTTCCGCCTGGGATAATGCCTGGGATGGCGTATGGATTGCTTTGAAAGTGGTTGCATTGATGCTGGTAGTCTGATTTGTGTAGTTCACAATCGTTATCTTTGTGTTGTACGAGATTACAGCCACAAGAAGTATAAGTATTATAACCAAAGCCATCAGTGCCAAGTGTATGTTATCCAGACCGCCTAGTTTCGACACCGGCTTCACGAGTATGCTTGGCTCGCTTATCTTCTTGCTTAGCTTGGGCATGTAGAACAACTGGTTTTACACCATTCGTTTTCATAAAGGTTTGGCTTCACTGCGGTGTGTTTCAGTATTTTCATTGTGCAGTATGGTCCAGCACCTTAGGCTGCCATCCATCTTGTGCGACTCGCTCATGTCAACCTCTATAACGAGATTGTAGTATTTTTCTGCAAGACCCTTCACTGTAGGATAGCCCTTTGCTATGATGACGGCGCCGTTGATTGGTAGCACGTGCGCACCGTAGCCCTCCGCCTCGGGCAGCTCGATTATCTGCCATGGAGGAAGTTTCACCCTCTTACCGTCACCGAGAGGATAGTACGGATTTTTCCAGTCTATCGAACACTTTGGATCCTTCAACGCCAGATCCTTTGTGAGCCTGGTGAAGCCCGTCTCCAGATGCAGCACGCCAGTATGCCTTACAGCTACGATGGTAACGTCATGGTCAATTGTCTTCAATGCCTCAGCGAATGCCTTTGCACCAGCCTCGTTTGTCCGTATGTCATTGCTGTTTCCTGATATGCCTATTACCACAAGACCCTCGCCGTCGAAGGAAAGCACATCGCCTCCTTCTATGAACGCGCCTTCGGGATACTCGATCCTCTTCACATGAATCCCTACTTTCTCAAGGTCAGAGATATTCCTCTCCACCTCAGCTTTCCTCGACGCAGCGCCAGGATTGAGGCTCATCAGCGCACCCTTGTACGAAGCTATGGTATCCCTTGGGAAATGTATGTCAGGGTGTTCCTCATACGCGGGAAGCCTTATGACCTTCAGTCCGAGCCTGCGCATGACATTTACAAATTCTTCATGCTGTTCGCGTATTTTTTGATAGTCAGGCTTACCAATCCTCTGCGTGGTGAGCCCTCCATCAAATGATTTTGGAATCTCCCTTACAACAACCAAGTTGGCTGTTATTAAGTAGTTGCTCGAATTGATTGAGAATACGTCCCCCTTGACTTTCACCGGACTTGAATGCTTTGCCTTGAACGACATAGTACCTCACTGTTGTACCATAACATACTATATCCTAATAAATATATTAATTCAACGTCAAACCAATCAAAAAACGGGCCTGACGGGATTTGAACCCGCGACCTTAACCTTAGGACGGTTCCGCTCTATCCAAGCTGAGCTACAGGCCCATTTTGCATTAGGATATTGTATTGTATTATTATAAAGTCTTTGAATGCGTATGATAGATTCAGATGCACCATTTCTGCATTACCATTGAGAAATACTTCTTTGATTTCTCTAGGTTCAATATGCTTACGTATTCGTCTGGCTTATGGATTATGTTCTTGGTGCCTGGACCGAACACGACGCATTCTATGCCTGCCTTGGCGTTGTACAGCTCTGCCTCAGTATAACCTGTAGAGCCTGTCAGATTGCTTGATACTATGCTCCTGAGCAGACGTACTATGTACGAATCCGGCTTGAGGGCAAAAGGCTTCCTATAGCCTCTTGTCTTTATTTCATAGCTTATGCCGAGGGAATTTAGTATTGATTTTATCTGACTCGAAGCAATGGTGTCAGTTTCGCCAGGAACTAGACGTCTATCGATGCTTATCTCGCATAGATCTGGCACTATGTTTACTGCTGTGCCACCGCTTATCCTGCCTACATTCACAGTGCCCTTTCCTAGCACCCTGTCCCTTGTCTTAAATTTCAGCCTGCCAAGCGACATTATGAATTTCGACATGTCAACTATCGCATTGTGCCCAAGCTCTGGCTTTGATCCGTGTGCGCTTAGACCTTTGGCAGTGACATCAACGACTACGTGGCCCTTCTGCGCCACCTGTACGTTCATGTCGGTAGGCTCGGCCACTATGCCATATCTCACTCGGTTGAAGAGCATTGGCCTGTTCTTGATGAGCCATTCCGATCCCCTGGAACTTACTTCCTCGTCTGCAACGAAGGTGAGGAGCAGCCTCCTGCGCAGATGCGATTTGCTTATGCTTGGCAGCGAGGCAAGTATCGCTGCAACGCCTCCCTTCATGTCTGATGTGCCCCTTCCGTACAGCTTTCCGTTAACTGCCTTGGCCTCTGTGCCGTATTTCCATTTGCGTTCATCACCTATAGGCACCGTATCTATGTGGCCATTGAGCATTAGCCCTTCGCCTTTGCCAATTGAGGCAGTTACGCTGCACCTTCCTTTTGAGAATTCGGTGGTTTCAGACACTATGCCTAGATCATCCAAGTATTCTGTTATGTACTTCGCTACGCCTGCTTCCCCATCATATTCGCTTTGCGAACGTATGTTCACCAAGTCACTTGTCAGTTTAACTACGTCGATGCTGTGCATTGCAACAACCGGTTCAGAGTGCTCCTAACGCCTAGGCGCGTACGAGCTGCTTTACAATATCCTTAGAAGGAGTATAAACATAAATATCGTACGCCTCGCCTACAGGACCTATACCGAAAAGCTCATTTGGTGCTTCTGACGGATCAATCTGCTTGAATCCCAGTTCGCCGAGCACCTGCCTGCCGTTGCTCGACTTGTTCTTTACCGATACTATTGTTGCATTTGGGTACTTTTCGGTTATTGCATCCATTATTGCCTCCTTGAGGTGCTTGTTTATGCCGTTGCCGCGGTATTCCGGAATTACAACCGCTGCACGCAGTTCAACCCATCCAGAACCGGACCATACCGACGCAGCATGATGGCCCACTATCTCTCCCGAGTCTGTTTTTGCCACGAAGGAGAGCCCCTCCTTTATCCATCCCTTAACCTCATCCTCAAAAACGTGCAGTACGGCGCCTGACCTCTTGGATTCCTCATTTATAATCCCAGTTATCTTTGCCGCATCTTTCTCAGTAGAAGCAGATAAGTGCACCTTTACTACGTTGGCATTCTGCGGTTTTAGGAGAGCTGCCATTTCATTATCATTAGAATTAGGCAAAATTTGTATATAAATATTGTGGCATATTTAACACAAAATCGAACAAAAAGATATCAGATGATACAATGACATTTTATCCGATAATTTCAAGAGCGCGCAAGCGCCTTCACTTCAGAGTAGTTGAAAGCGTATGCAGCATACTGGTCGCGGGAGGTCGGGCCGTCGAATATCTCATCTGGAAGCTCATTCACATCTATCTTGCAGAATCCTGACTTGAGTACAGCTTTCTTGGCTGCCTCGCTTGCATTGGAATTCTTGAGGGATATTATGGTTATGTGGGGATCCTGCTCTATGAGCCGCTGCACGAATGCCGACGTGAGGGCGGTGTTTATGCCGTTGCCGCGGTATTCCGGAAGCACCACAACTGCCCTATGCTCTGCAATGCCCGACTTAGGCCAGATGCATCCCGCAGTGTGCCCGACTATCCGTGTGCCTGCCTTTGCAACGAAGGAAAGCCCGCCATCTATCCATCCCTCAACCTCTTTTTGCGTTACTTTGATTACCGCTCCTGAGAGCTCAGCCTCGTTGTTAATCATTCCGGTTATCTCTGCAGCATCGGAAACTCTTGCAGGAGCTATGTGAAACCCAACGCTGCGTTTTTCCTTTGCGAGTATGCCAAGCTGCGCCGTGCATGCCTTCTCGATATTCGCCATATGCATCTGTAGATGTTGTAGGTTTTAGGCTTTATAATAATTGCGGCATATTTATGCAATAATTGAGCTATAATGTATCATTTGATATAATAAACCTTAACTTTGCAAAACGGTTTTCAACTTAAACAAGAACTGCAAAGCTACGGCATCATTGCTTATAAACAACAGATACCTTCTAGGGGAGTTGTTCGCAAATTTGATTATTCTATTTGTCGCAGGTACCTGGGAGAGGCACGTAGTCTCTGAACTCCTCCTGCTCAGGCCTCAATATCTTCCTCAATGCGCCTTCTATGTCATTACGCAGAACTGACGGGCTTTTGTCAGAAACGGCAACGTACAGCGCTTCTCCATCCTTGCCATTGAATACATAGCCATGGCCAACGACTTCTCCAGAATCGGTCTTTGCAATTACAGACAACCCATCGCGTATGACTTCCTGAAGTCTTGACCTCAGAGCTGCAGAACTTTCCGCGCCCAGAAGCGCGGCTATCCTTGGAATGTCAGCTTGGGTGCTTTTCGTTATTGATATAGGCTTATTTACTACCATGTCTTCCCCTTAAGGGTCCGTTATTGCTTGAGATATATAAGCTTTGTCCTGTTCAATATTAGTATATTTTGTATCGGGTGATACAATGACCATAGCTGACATGGTAAGGGTTTATCTCAAGAACAAGCCGTACACGCTTGAAGCGCTTGAGCGGAGCATAGTCAATTACAGCGCTCTTGCACGTATAATACAGCGCGACCTTCAGGTGAGGAATTACCATGCCATAAAGGGTGCGCTAAGGAGGTATGCCGCTGAGCTGCGCGATAAGGACATCAACATAGAGAAGCATGCGACATCGATACTTAGCCAGAGCAGGGTGACCATAAGCAGCGGTATATCTGTAGTTATATCGACTTCGGACATCGATGCGGCTAAGAGCGGCAAGATAAAGCTGAGCGATTACTACGTGTACCTCGTATCCGACGATACAGAGCTGAAGAGACTAAAGAAGGACAGGGGCACAATAAAAGTGACCTCCGACGCATCAGCGATAATAATACATTCAGAGGAGAGGCTTGAGGCACTTCCAGGTTTCGTCGCATTCATAGCCTCGCTGCTCGCCGAGCAGAACATAAACATAATAGAGTTCGTTTCCTGCTATACAGAAACCCTGCTCGTCGTGAGCAAGAGTGATTCCCTCAGGAGCCATGAACTGCTCATGGGCATAACCGAGAAATAACTACCTGTTGCTCGCAAGTATGCCGTCGATTATGCCGTTTACCCCTATTCCTCCTGTCGACCTGACGACTATCCTGTGGCTCAAAACAGGCTTTGCGAGAGCTCTTATGTCATCTTTGGTTACTTCCTTCCTACCCTCTATTAGCGCCTTGGCCTTGCCGCACATCATGAATGAAAGATCTGCCCTGGGGCTTGCACCCATTACTATGTGCATTTCTGTCCTTGATGCGTCCACAAGGCGCGCGACATACTCGCCGACATCTTCGGGGAATGCAACTGACTTCACCTGCTCCTGCAGGTCCAGTATGTCAGTAGGGGTTAGCACCTTTTTAGTCATGACCTTATCCTCTGCTTCCTTGAGTCTCAGCATGGATTCTTCCTCCTCAAGTGACGGGTAAGTGACTGCTATGCGCATTATGAACCTGTCCGCAAGTACTTTTGGAAGCGGGCTGGTGCCTTCTATGGTAAGCGGGTTCTGCGTGGCTATGGCCATGAATGGCTTCGGCAGGGGGAGATCCGCGCCACCTATGGATACCTGCCTCTCCTCAAGTGCTTCTAGGAATGCAGCCATAGTCTTCGTTGGGGCCCTGTTGAGTTCATCCGCAAGCAGTATGTTTGTGAATATCGGGCCCTTCTTTATCTTTAGATCCCTGTTCTCATCATAATACGCCTGCCCTAGTATGTCCTCAGGTATGATGTCGGGCATGCACTGTATCCTCTTGAAATCAGCCTGTATCGTGCTTGCCAGAGCCTTGCTCATGGTCGTCTTTGCAACCCCTGGCACCCCCTCTAGCAACACATGGCCGTTGGCCAGGAGCCCTATGAACAGCAGCTCTATAACCTCGGTCTTGCCTGCTATGTGCTTCTTTACCTCCTCTTCAACCTTCTGATACGCATCTTTTGCATCGATCACTTTATCAGCATTTAAAGGAATAGTGATTAAAGCTTTAAAGATTGATGGTCAGCTTATCTTCCTGCGCACCGCCGCTGGTCCTTGGCTTCCAAGCTGTTTCTGTGCGGTGACATTTCTAAACAGGACATTTATTATAGGGTCTGGAGAGAGGGCAGCGTACTGCGACGCGCTCTTGCCGGCTTTGTCAGAGAGCATCGGATCGGCACCAGCATCGAGCAACTTCTTGCATATCGCCGCATTGCCAGATATCACTGCGAGTATTAGAGGAGTGTTGCCTGAATTGTCCCTTGCATTTACATCGGCACCCTTCAGCACCATCAGAGAGGAGAGCCTGAGACTGTTCCTTCCTATCGCCATGTGGAGCACCGGATTTCCGTATCTGTCTGTTGTATTTGCCGATGCACCTTTGAGCAACAGCATCTCTGAGAAATCAAGTCTTGCATTCTTCATCGCTATAGCCAACGGCTTCTCATTGTCATTGGTGGCTATCTCAGGATCTGCACCGTGTTCCAATAGGATTATGGCTGCCGCAGTGCTGCCGGCCTGCGCGGCCCATGCCAACGATGTCTTGCCCAACCTGTCCTGCAAATTCACATCGGCCCCGCGCTCTGCGAGCAGCTTTGTCACCTCCGTGTTGTTGTAATACGCCGCCCGGTGGATTGGTGGGCTGATGCCATGTTCCGATGAGTTAGCATCTGCGCCTGCGTCTAGGAGCTGCCTTACAACCTCTGCACTCGCATCCTTCCTAGACACTGCAGCTATTAGTGGCGTGGCGGAATCAGTCACTGTTCCCCTGGACGTCTTCAATGTGCCAAATTCCACAGGCTCCAGGACGTTGGCGCCAAGCCTCAGGGCGATCCCGACCTGAACAGGATCATTGTCTTTTACGGCATCCCGAAGAAGCGAATGCGCAAGATCGCGGAGTATCTCATTGTCTGCTTCTTTTACCACGCCATGCACCAGATAGCAGCTTTATAAGATCCATCTATTTTACCTTTCTTCTTTCTGTAGAAATGCCGTCTCTCCTGAGCTGCAATGCTGCCTCGTTACCATCCCTCAGCAGCTTTACCAGAGGCCCATTGTCTCTCTTTGCATATGCATAAGTTAGCGCGTCGTAGCCCTGCGCATCGACCGCCCTCACGTCGGCTGATTTCGAAATTAGATAAGCTGCAAGTTCAGCATCACCCGACTTTACAGCAAGCATTAGCGGAGTCATTCCTGCAACATCCTTTGCGTTAACATCAGCACCAGCATCTGCCAGAACCTTTGCGACATCGGCATTTCCGTCAAAGCATGCCCTGAGCAGCGGCGTCTGCGCGTTTCCATCCATTGCATCGAGGTCTGCACCCTTCCTAATAAGCATCCTCGCTATGCCCGTGTTGTTGAGCATGGCAGCATAATGCAGAGGCGATGCCAATTCGCTGTCCCTCACATTGACATTTACCCCGTACTCGAAAAGGATGGACAGTGCATGATCATCATTGCCCTTCGTAGCCTCGATCACCGGCAGTATTCCTTCTGGTCCTCCGTAATTCACGTCTGCGCCTGCATCCAGAAGTGCCCTCATGTTCTGTGGCTTGCGGGCCTTTATAGCATATACTAACGGGGTTGTTTCATCATTGTCAGGCAAATTGACATCGACAAGCTTGGACCGGACAAGGGCGTTGATTATCTCTGGAGTGCAGGAATATGCTGCAAGGTGTATGACGCCTGTCCTGCTGGTGGCCTTGTGGTAGGTCGGGTCTGCACCGTTCTCAAGCAGCAGCTCAACTATCCTTGGATCCCTGCCAGATCTAGTGACACTGCCCATAAGCGGAGTGACGCCGACGGTCCTTTTCACCCCGTTGTGTATTATGTCCACAGGGTTAAGTGAGTTGACATCTGCGCCAAGCCTTATTGCAAGGCTTGCCTCATCAACGCTGTTTGATCCGAGTATGGCATCTATTAGCATTGTGTTGGCAATTGACACTATTGAAACTTCGCTTCCATCCATAACCTGCACTGCTCATAGGAGATCATTCATTGTTTATAAGCGTTTACTTCAGTTTTTGGTATGCCCTGCGCCGGCCATACAAAAGGTTTAAATTAAGCATCAGGCATAATATAGCTGGCTTAAGGTGCTATTCATGGCAGGAAAGAAGAAATATGGTGGCAAGCTAGTCTCCGTGCCCGAAGTCCTCGACATACTAGAGGACAGAAAGAAGGAGGGCGAGCTTGGCTACGAGCAGACGCTTGCTTACGAGTACGCTGGCAGGTTCTCCAAGCTGAAGGGATCTGATGCCAAGAGGATGAAGAAGGAGCTCGAGGAGCTCGGGCTTGACGAGAGACTTGCCCTCAAGTTCATAGAAATAATGCCGGACGACGCCAGCCTTGCCAAGCTGATCCTTGCAATGGACAAGAACAGGCAGCCTGCGGAAGACGAGACAGTGAACAAGATACTTGCCGTAGTGAAGAGCTATTCTAAATAACTTTTGTTTTGGGGTGTTGTGATGCAGGAGCTAGAGCAGAGAAGGGAGAATCTTGAAGAATATGCAATAGTGCTAGACTTCCTTCCTACAGGCAGGTCAACCTCAGTTAGATCTGAACCGGTAGTGCAGATGATAGGCGAAGAGAAGTTCACGCTCCTTGAGGCAGTGCCAAAGAGCCCTGACATAAGAATAGGTGAGAGGGTGTACATAGGCAAGGGTGAAAGGGACAAGATAGCAATAATAAAAGGACGATTGATGTTCAATGATCTTACAGAGGTCTCGAAGAACGAGCTTCACACTGCAGTAAGCAACCTGATAAAAGGCAACGAGAAGAAATTCGTAGCCATATTCAACAGCGCAGGTCCATTGAACATAAGGGTGCACTCGCTGGAGCTACTTCCAGGCATAGGCAAGAAGCACCTCGCAGCCCTGCTTGACGCGAGGGACGAAAAACCGTTCGAGAATTTTGAGGATATATCTAAGCGCGTACCCCTTCTGCAGGATCCCGTCAAGCTTCTGACCGAAAGAGTTATACTTGAGCTCAAGGGAGACAGCAGGTTCTACATCCTGACCAAGCCTCCTGCAAGGGAGCACTTCTAACCCAGTATAAGTATCCGGGCAAGTTCGTCGAATCTGCTTACAGTGTAGGTTGGCCTTGAGGTCTTTAGAAGCTGCAGATCGTAGAAGGACGAGTGGGTGTCAGGGTAAAAGAGCACCGAATCTATGCCTGCATTTCTCGCAGCTTCAAGGTCATGATCCGAGTCCCCGACCATTATGGCTTCGTTCTTCTCAGATCCCAACTTAGCAAGCGCAAGCGCTATGCCCTCGGGATCCGGTTTCCTATTCTCGACGTCGGATCCGCTGACCACTAAATCGAAATACCACCTCGCTCCAGTGATCCTGAGCATGCGGTCAAGAGGCCCCCTTGAACCGCTCGATATAAGCGCGATGCTCTTGCCGCCTGCCTTGAGTCTACCAAGCAGCTGTTCTGCACCTTCGTACAAACGGACATTTTCAGCGTTTGCCTCGCCCTTTTCATAGACCATTTTCTTGAACACCCCGTATTCGTCATGATTCATTCCAAGCCGCATGGCACCAGTATAGAGATTGTTCAGAAGGAAGAGTACATCACGTTCTGAATGACGTATCCTGCATTCGTCCAGCGAAGAGTCTATCGCGCTGAACCACATGCCCAGAGTGTCGGCTACGCAGCCATCCCAGTCGAAGAATATATGCTTGTATGGTTTCATGATATCTTTTATCGCCTTTACAACTGCAAAATTGCAGCATTGTACTAATCCGCTGTCTGCGGATTTAAGTATTTTGTACGAACAGACTGCAGAATAAGTCAGGATTCCATTATGCCAGATGCCTGTTCATGCCTTCTCAAGGTGCACCTGAGGCACTATTATCTTTGCTGATTTGGACCTTGAGGTTTCAACCTCAACGACATAGGCGGCACCTCTCTTCTCTATCACCCTTCCCACCCTTCCCTTGTACCTGGGATGAGGTATGTTCTTGAAGTTGCCCTTTGGGAGTATCACTACTCTGTCATCAATTTTGAACTCTTTTATTAGTCCTGTTATTCCCATTCTGGACAATCGGTGGTGCCTTGCAAGCTGCCTCGTTCTTCCCACAAACAATCCGTGCGACCTCTGCGACATTCTATCAGCTATGCTAATTGTATACAATCAGGCAAGATACCTTTTGGTATGCATATATAAATACCTTTCAGTAGATATCTTTAAATAGTGGTATAAATGGGTAACTCAAATGCTGCTAAGACAAAGTCAGGTAAGCGTGTTGAGCTTAACACGAAGTTCAAGATAGAGAACATAGTAGCAAGTGCCGACCTTGGTGTCGAGCTTGACCTTTACGGCATAGCAAAGGCGTCGCCTGACGTCGATTATGAGCCAGAGCAGTTCCCTGGCGCCATATGCAAGATACATGAACCAAAGACAGCACTGCTCCTGTTCAAGAACGGAAAGATAATATGCACCGGAGCTAAGACCGAGGCAGACATAAAGAAGGCAATCGACCAAGTAATAAAGATAGTGAAGAACTACATACTTGAATCAAAAGCCGCATAGGTTCTGTGACGCATATAATTCGCATTTCCCATCTGCGCGCTACTTGCTGTGTCTGCTTATCCTTTTCATGCCTATCCTGTATGTAAGGTAAAGCACTATAGCAAATGCGGCAATTGCAGCAAACATGAGCTGTGCATTAGATGTTGCTAGGGCCCAGTACCCGAACATTATCAATGCGACATTCCATATCAGCGACCCTGCTATCGAGTACAAGTAGAAGTCCCTTAGCGACATCTTTGCGAACCCGGCTGGTAGGCTTATCAGCCCCCTTACCACAGGGAGCAGCCTTGCGACGAAGACTGCGAATGCGCCGTTCTTTGCGAACCACGCATCGAATGCGTCAAGATCAGACTTCTTTATGTGGAATGCACTTAGGTGCTTGTACACTACCTCCTTTTCCAGCACATATGCTATTGCATAATCTACCGTTATCCCTATCACTGTACCGACTATCGATGCTGCAATAGCCAGATATAAACTGAAATCACCAGCTGCCGCAAACCTGCCCGCAAGAGGCAGTATTACCTCGCTTGGTATTGGTAAAGATGCAGATTCCAGGGCCATCAGCGCCACTATGGCCGCTAGCCCATGTGTAGTTATAAACGTATTTATGGTTGAGTAGGTTCCTGAGATGACCTGCAGCAACCATGACGTTATTGAGAGAACCAGCATATCATCAGCCACATCAACCCTTCGTTCGGCAAGTATATTAGATTATGCGTTGGCTGCAGCTTGGCTTGCAGGTTGTGATGAGGCACGGTTTATCATTCTATGTACTTAAGAGTGTTAGTGCTGCCAGCATGGTTTGGTGAGCCTGACACTACGATATATCTGCTCGCACCCCTCTTACGCGCTATCGCCTTTACCTGTTCAAGCATGCCGTCAACGGTATTGTACTTACGAATAGCTTCGCTGCGCACGCCGTAGTATATATTGAGCATCTTTCTCACTTTCTTTGAAGTGCTTAGCGCGATTATGCCGGACCTAGGCCTCAGCGCAGAAAGCTTTTTTGCCGTGCTGCCAGTCTGTGTTGGCGCAAATATGCAGTCAGTCCTATAGTTGTCTGCTATCTCTGCTGCGGCAAAGGCTATGCTATCGCTTATAGCACCTATCCTGAAGTCCTGATGGTGAAGGGCTATCTCCTCTGCATTCCTTGCCGTAGTAGCGAGGGTCCTTACGGATTCGATCGGATACTTGCCTACCGCCGATTCTTCGCTGAGCATCACGCAGTCTGCACCGCTTGCCACCGCAGTGGCTATGTCATTCACCTCAGCCCTTGTAGGCATTGGGTTGTTCACCATGCTTGCAAGCATCTGCGTGGCCACTATGACTGGTTTATGGAACTTCAGTGAAGCGCGTATTATCCTTGCCTGAATTATGGGCAATGTCTCTACAGGTATCTCGAAGGCAAGGTCGCCTCTTGCCACCATTATCGCATCGGCCTCCAAGACTATGCTGTCTATATGCTTGACTGCTTCCGCACGCTCTATCTTTGCTATGACGTATGCGCCACCAATCTTCTTCCTCAGATCGCTTATGTTCTGCGCAGACCTCACGAATGACATCCCTATGAAATCGAACCCGTTCCTCTTTGCGAACCTCGCAAGCTTCACGTCTTCTGCGGTTGGAGGCGCAGCCGTGACCCTGCCGTTCATTATATTTATGCCCTTCCTGCTTGAAAGGGCGCCTGAATTGAGCGCGCGGCAGGTTATATTGCCCTTGCTAAGACCTATTACCCTGAAATTAGGGTACCCGTCCCCTATAGATATCACTGATTTCTTGTTCAGGTATCTGAATATATCATGGTCTAGCGGCACTGCACCTTCAGAAGGCTTTCCGTATCTGAACGTTACAAGTTCCCCTTTCTTCACTCCAATGCTGCTTTTAAGGTCGCCTATCCTTATCTTGGGGCCAGGGAGATCAGCAAGGAGAGAGACCTCCCTGTTCATTAATCTGGATACGTGTGATATGTTCTCAATGGCCTCTGCCCATGTCTCTTCGTTTCCATGGGAAAAGTTCAACCTGAACACATCCACATGCTTCATTATCTTGGAAAGCACTGGGCGGCCCTCTATGCTTGGACCATACGTAGCTACTATCTTGGTCTTCATCCGGCTGCACTGAATTGTATTGAAATGCCAAAATTTAAAAACAAGCCTGAACGGTTTGACATTTGATGTAGGTCAGTACTTTACGAGCGAGCAGATGTCCCTGTCTCCAAGCCTGGTACGCCCTCCCAGGAATTCAAGCTCGACTATGAATGCATATCCCTTTACTTCCGCCCCTAGGTCCCTTATCAAGTCGGCACCTGCGCTTGCGGTGCCACCAGTAGCCAGCAGGTCATCAGCTATCAGCACGCCGCTGCCCCTCTCCACCGAGTCACTGTGCACCTCTATGGTCTCAATGCCGTATTCGAGCTGGTAACTCTTACTTATCTTTGAATACGGAAGCTTGCCTTTTTTCCTTATCGGGATTAAGCCCCTGCCCAACTTGTAGGCAAGTGCCGAAGCTACTATGAAGCCGCGGGCCTCTATGCCTGCGATATAGTCGAAGTCGTATGCAGATACCCTGTCTGCCAGCAGATCTATGCACTTCGAGAACGCCACGCTGTCCTTGAGCAGTGGGGTTATGTCCCTGAAGGTTATGCCGGGCTTCGGATAGTCTGGTATGGCCCTTATTCTGCTCTTTATCAGCTCCTCGGTTTCCTCTGCTTCTGATTTTTTAGAGGACATGGTGGTATACTCTTGTCGAACTTATTTATAGCTTGTTATCTTTGCACTGGCTATTGGCCTATCTGCTTACAAGTCATGTAAAACATCGGCCATTGAATTCCTATTCATAAGCATGATAAATACCGTGTGCAATTGTATTTGTGGTAGTTGGATGGTTAGAAGAGTAT
This sequence comes from Microcaldota archaeon, assembly GCA_021792235.1. Taxonomy (GTDB): domain Archaea; phylum Micrarchaeota; class Micrarchaeia; order Micrarchaeales; family CABMGC01; genus JAJZNA01. The sequence goes on along the minus strand of JAJYVC010000003.1, from coordinate 15,683 downwards.
TGGTAGGTAGGGTTAATGTCGACACGGGACAGGTAATTGTTGTTGATCCCTCATTCCTAGACACATGGAAAAACGACGATTATGACCAAGGCAAACCGGAAAGAAATGACTTTTCACACAGTGCAGCTACCCGCATATTACTCTCATCCACCAAAGCAGGACAGCTTGAAGAAGGCAATAAACTGGCAGTGGTAAGCGAGGCAGGCTATGGTGAGGGCACTTATCAGGTATATGCCACATATAGTAACGAAGGCAGGGTTACGAAGCTGGAAATAGAATTCGCTGCTTTTGTGAAGCAGCTTGGATAATGCCAGTTTCTTTGCGAGGTATACGACATGTGCGGCAATAGCCGATGCACATGCTTAGGTTATAAATAGTTTGAATATGAGATGTGCATAGTGCATCCATGGCCTTGTTATTCGTTATACTTGACGGTGCTGCGGACAGGAAGAATGACGCCCTTAATGGCATGACTCCCCTCCAGAGCGCGAACATGCCTAACCTCAGGCATCTGGCCTCGCAATCAATAAAGGGCATGATGTATCCGATAGGAAAGGGCGTAGCTCCCGAATCTGATGCTGCGGTTTTTTCCATACTCGGATATGATATGTCGGCGTACACTGGAAGGGGGCCCCTCGAGGCATACGGGGCAGGAATGGAAGTAGATGATCGTTCGGTGGCATTCAGGTGCAACTTTGCTACAATAAACGCAGACAGGGACATCATTGACAGGAGGGCAGGAAGGATAGAGACAGGTGATGCGAAGGCGCTTGAAAAGGAGATTTCGGAGATCGACCTGGGCATTAAAGGGATTACGTTTAAGTTCAAATCTACTGTAGGCCATCGAGGAGCGTGTGTGTTCTACAGCGAGAAGAGTCTGTCTGCAAACGTCTCCAATGCAGACATAGGATACGTAAGGAAAGGGAACATATCGGTTGCTGAGGAGGTCGCAAGCAAGAAGCTTCCAAAAGTCGTTCCGCTAGATGAATCTGAGGCATCGGCCAACACTGCATACATAGTAAATGCGTTCATCGACAAGGTCATTGAGAAACTTGCACATTCGAAGGTGAATTCGAGGAGGGGCGATGAAGGGCTGCTCAGGGCCAATGCACTTCTGCTCAGGGATGCCGGAGTGGGGCTGCCGAAAGTTGAGACGTTTGAAGCAAGGTACGGCATGAAGTGCGCATTCATAGCCGAGATGCCTGTAGAGACAGGCATAGCAAAAGTGCTCGGAATGGAGCCCATAGGGCTCGAGGAGCTTAAGGACAGAAAGGGGAGGTACAGGAGGATGGCAGAGCTTGTGATACAGAATCTGAGCAGATACGACTTCATGTATGTACACATAAAGGGACCTGACGAACCGGGACATGACGGTGATGCACTGCTTAAGAAAAAGATACTTGAGGAGATAGACAGCGAATTCTTCTCGCGCATAAGGGAGCTTGATGTCGACATGTGCGTAACATGCGACCATGCCACCCCGTGCCCGCTTAAGGCCCATTCCTCGGACCCGGTACCGGTAATGGTAAGGTACGCGAACAGCACCAAGGCAGATGCAGTTGATTTCGACGAGAACATCGATTCCCATGGGACAATGAGGATCATGAACGGCAACCAGCTGGTAGATTATATTATCAAGAGGAGATTTGATGCCAAATGATGCAATAAAGGATGTGCATGCAAGGAAGATACTTGATTCGCGTGGCGGATTCACAGTAGAGGTCACGGTAAGCTGTGCGAAGAGGAGCGCTACGGCGGCGATAGCAAACAGCACAAGCACAGGATCGCATGAGGTGTTCGCCTTCCCTGAAGGCAATGTCGATCTTGGCATATCGAACTTGGAGGAGGTCAAGAAGAAGATCATAGGCATTGGGGCAAGAGAGCAGAGGAATGTTGACTCTGCGCTGCATGAAGTTGGCGGGGAGAGATTCAATGTGATAGGCGGCAATGTTGCCACCGGAGTATCCATTGCAACCGCAAAGCTTGCTGCAAGTCTGGAAGGGCTTGAGCTTTATGAGTATGTTTACAATGGCTTTACTAAGAGCCTGGGCATAAAGAAAGGAATACCAATGCCACTTGGCAACCTGATAGGGGGAGGTGCACATTCCAAGGACAGGATGTCGATACAGGAGATACTTATCTCACCCAAGGATGTCAGCTTTTCAAACGGGATAGAAATAAATGCGCGCGTGCACAAGTCGGTGGGAGATTATATCATAGGTAAACTCCATATTCCGGCCGGAGTGAACATAGAAGGTGCATGGGTTACTGGCCTTGCCGATCAGGAGAACCTCGCTCTTGCAGATGAGATGGCCGGTGCGGTCGAGGAGCTTGGAGTGGACGTGCAGCTTGGCGCCGACTTTGCAGCAAGCGAATTCTTCAAGGATGGGCACTATGTGTATGGAGATAGGAGACTTAGCCCTGCCGATAATGTGGCATTCGTAGAGAAACTGAGGGATGATTTTGGACTTGCAGTTGTTGAGGATCCTATGAATGAGGATGATTTCGGCGGATTCGCAGAAATTACAAAGAAGATAGGAAAGAACAGCCTGGTAGTAGGCGATGATTTATACACAACGAACAAGGAGAGGCTTGAGAAGGGCATAAAGAGCAGCTCCACGAACGGCGTGCTGATAAAGGTCAACCAGATAGGCACGCTGAGCGATACGCTTGATGTGATAGGTCTTGCGCATAAGAACGGCATCAAGACAGTAGTGTCCCACAGAAGCAGGGAAACAACAGACAACTTCATAGCGCACCTTGCAGTGGCATTCGGATCGGAGTTCATAAAGACGGGCATCGTCGGAGGGGAGAGAGTGGCAAAGCTGAACGAGCTGGCAAGGATAGAGGAGCTGGAAACAGCCTGAGGCGCAAGCCAATGCTACAGATTAGAGGAATGCATAAATAGTGGAAAATACATAATATACACTGGTGTAGGCAGAGATAATGGCGCTAATGAGAATTGGTCAGTGACAACGTGATAAAAACATTTAAATAGATAAATAGACACCAACTACACGAGATATAATGGCGTTCTCTTCAGTGCCCAGATCTCTGGCATTAATACCCGACGGTAACAGAAGGTGGGCCAAGGCGCATAGACTTTCCATGATGGAGGGTTACGACAAGGGCGTAAAGAAATTCCTAGACTTCAGCGAATGGTGCAAATCATACGGAGTCAGAAACATAACAGTATGGGCCCTGTCATCTGAGAACATAAGGCGATCGCCGGGAGAGGTCAAGGCACTCTTTGGCATATACCGTAGAGTGTGCAAGGACAGGGAGATAATAGAAAGGCTGCAGAGAGAGGGGGTGCGGCTAAACATAATAAGCAACAAGAAGCTACTGCCGCAGGATCTGAACAGGGCGCTCGCAGACCTTGCAAGCAAGACAAGGGAAAATAAGGAAAGGGTCATAAACATGCTGATAGGATATGGAGGCAAGGATGACCTGATATTCGCAGCGAAGAAGGCAGTGGGGCTTGCGAAAAAGGGAGTGAACCTTGATGCGAACAGGTTCACTGAATGCCTGCTATCCAACGAAGTGCCAGACATTGACTTCATAATAAGAACTTCTGGTGAAAAGAGGCTTTCCGGATTCATACCATGGCAGGCTGCGTATTCAGAGCTTTATTTCTCAAGCAAGCTGTGGCCTGACTTCAGCAGGCATGACCTGTATAACGCACTTTCCGAATATCAGAGCCGTGAGAGGAGATTTGGCAGGTAAAGTGTTGAAATGGCGCCTAAAAGGGACCTGACGAAATACTCTAGCTACTTCACACTTGAAATACCGAGCAGCATAAACCAGATAGCCCTGATAATACTTATTGGCGCAATTGCCGGATCCGTTTCGAGCCTGTTTGTCCATTATAAGGGCGGCTCGAATGTAATAGACATAGTCCTTCTGGGTGCAAGCTCGGGCATACTCGTGGTAAGCCTACCCGCACTGCTCACAGTAATGACCATGAGGATCATCAAGAGAAAGGTAAAGACGAAGCATCTGCTTTTCGCCGCGCTTGCAGTATCTGGTGCATATTCGGCATTCATCATCACTGACTCTATGCTGTTTTCTGTAGACCATAACGGCCCGCTTGCGTACGCCATACTGCTTCTTGCCAATGCGAGCATCTATGGCTACTGGTTCATAATAAACAGGGTGGCAATAGGGCAGAAGAGGAGCGCAGCCATAACTGCGGAAATACAGCCGATACTGAACGTACTAATGTATTTTCCATTCGGCGGCTACTTGCTTAAGGCCGATTTCCCCATAGACATAGCGCTGGTAAAGCTCTATTCGGGCATATTGGTCTTTCTGGTAATGGGATACGCAATACTGTACCTGCTTGACAGGCCTGCAAAGAAGAAGCTCTCAGTAAGCAGCATAGACCTGTTCAGCAACATGGTAGATCAGTGGCTGTACGACATTGCTACAGATGCAAACATACTTGGAAGTGGAGGAATCAGAAGGGACGTTGACATAGATGTAGCAGTGCTGTATGGGAAGAAATCGATGAAGGCAGTATTTGTAAGGCCTGACATTCATTACGGCCCGTTCGGCACGGTTGGTGGTAGTGCATTTCCGGAGACGCTGGGCAGCATGATAACGTCCAAATACAACTCAGCGCCTTTCATAATACACGGTGCGGTGAATATAGAGGACAACCCGATGAATACCAACCAGGTATTCGCGATGTCTAAAAGGATCTGCAGTTACGTAGACTCAATGTCAAGCGGAAAGGCAAAAAGCGCGCAGGGCAGCATAGGATTTGGGAGGGATGACCCATGCAGGGCGATCAACATAAAGGTGAACGACCTGAACCTGCTTACGCTGACAAAGGCGCCGATGATCACCGAGGACATTGACAGAAATGTCGGCATGCGCTTGAGCAAGCTTGCAGGAAGAAATGGGGCCTTCACCATATTGATAGATGCACATAACTCAAGGTTCGAGAGCGCGAGCCCCGAGGAATTGAAAGGAATTGGCAAGCTCAGCAGATACATACCAAAATATGAGAGGGCCATAATAAGGGCTACTGAAAAGAGGAAAGCAGGAAGGCTTCGGTTCGGCGCTTCGTATATGAAGATAACTAACCTCCTTCACAATCCGGATCTTGGCAGAGGATATTCCAGTGTAGGAATATTCGAATTCGGGCGCAGGAAGTTCGTCATGATTTACATAGATGCAAACAACATGCTTCCCGGATTCAGGAATGCCGTAATAAGCCACATAAAATACAAGTACAGAGTGGCGTCTGAGATCTACACTACCGACACCCATTCGGTCAATTCACTGGCAATGTCAGCAAGTAACTCCCTGGGAAGGCACACGTCCCCGTCTGATATAATACCTGTGCTGGATAGGATGGTGGAAAAGGCCATAAATGACATTGAACCAGTAGGATTGGCGCACGGATCGACCGTGTTCAGGAATTTCAAGGTATGGGGCACCGGATCGGAAGAGCTGCTCAACAAGGTAGGCATGGAAATAATAAAGGTAGGCAAGAGAGTTGTTCCATTGGTAATAGTCGGAGCATATATAGTCGCGGGATGGATCATATACGTGATATAGTTGCTGGGCATCGTTGATTTTTCCTACGGGTCATTGCTTTATGCGACATTCGCAGTAGCCGCAGCGCTCTCGCTGGTGGCAGTTTACAGGATATTGAGGATGGACAGGAGGAGCCAATTGCTGATCACTTTGGCAGTGATGGCAGGGTTCGTACTTTTCATTGCACAGCACGTGCACGTGGTTACAATCCTTCTCCTTGAAGTAGGCATACTTGGCTTCAACGGCCTGCTCTCCGGAAAGTCTGCCAGGTCTAGGGCAGCCTACGTGCTTGTTGATGCGCTCTACATAGTGATGATACACTACATTGGTTTCATGTACATAGCACAGGCAATGCTCCTCGGGCTACTGAGCGTGATAACCAAGCTCAAAGAGTATAGAAACAGCATAGAGGACAGACGGGTCGAGATCAGCAGAGACTTCTTCCACATGGGTGCAGGAATATTTCTTATGCTGATGTTCTATTTCGAGATAGAGCCCATAGCGGTGACATTCCAGATGCTTCTGATACTTGGAGGAATTCTAGTTATATGTGTAATTGAAGCCTTCAGTAGTAACAGATTTTCGAGGATCATTACCAGATTCGAGAGGAATGGGTCGGCGCTGGGATACGGGGCGCTCTGGCTGGCCATAGGGTCGCTGATGGCAGTCTCGTTCCTCAACACAATGAATGTGCTCGTGGTGTTCTCGGCGATATTCATAGGCGATCCTGTAGCCACCATGGTAGGGATACATTTCGGTGGCAAAAAGATACCATGGAACCGCAGAAAGAGCGTTTACGGATCCATGGCGTACTTCGCAGCGACTTCAGCAATATCCTTCGCCTTCATAGGCTACTATGCACTGGCCATTGGACTGGTCGGTGCGCTGGTGGAAAGCCTGAGGATAAGGATTGACGACAATCTCTCAGTATCTGCAGCGCTCACCGCACTCCTGCTCATAATTAGAATCTAGTGTATGCCCAAAAACAGTACGGGCAGTACCCCGAACAGCACCGCTGCGCCGAACAGAAGCAGTGAGGCGATCATCACCTCGCTGCCAAGCGGGTTGTATGGCTCTACTGCCTTAGACGCGCTCATGAACACCCGCTCTATGAGCCAAAAGAGTGCTGCGCCCATCACGAGAACTCCGAAGAGAGGCACTATCCCAAGCACGCCGAATGTACCCACTGCGCCTATGAATATGAACAAATCGGCTATGAATCCTGCAGTCAGAGGTATGCCCAGGGCTGCGAAGACCCCAAGTATGAACAGGTAGGACATGCCTGCGAAATTCTTCACCACCCCCTTTATCTTCTCTATCTCGAGCGTGCCATATACATGGTCAAGTGTACCTGCCACAAGGAACAACATGGCTATCACCACACCATGGTTGAACATGGCATAGAATGACCCGCTGTAGCCAAATGCATTCATTGCAGCAAGCCCCACACCTACAAGCCCCATGTCAGTTATGCTCGTATAAGCTATCAGCCTTTTCAGGTTGGTCTGACTTAAGCAGACGTACGCAGAATAGATGGTCGAGAATATGAACAGGAGCATCAGATACAGGGCATAATGAGCTGCGACAGGCAGGATCAGGAATGAGAGATACAACCCGTATCCTCCGAACTTGAGCAGAACTCCTGCGAGGATCATGCTGCCTGTGGTAGGTGCTTCAGTGTGTGCGTCGGGAAGCCAGCTATGCAGTGGGAATACCGGCATCTTTATCAGAAATGCTATCACGAACAGCAAGAGGATGACAGCCTGCGTGCCTGCAGGGATCTGTCCGGACGATGCAATAAGACCGCCAATGTTGAATGTATGCGGAGTGACTGAATTGTAGAGCATTAGGATTCCGATAAGCATGAGCAAGCTGGAGAATATCGAGTATATTATGAACTTTATGCTTGCGTACCGCCTGTTGTACCCGCCGTAAAGGAATATTATGAAGAACATCATCACTTCGGCTACCTCCCAGAATACGTAGAAGAAGAAGAGGTTCGCGGCTATGAACACACCCAATGATGACCCTTCAGCAAGCAGGAAGATTATGTTGTATGTCCTATCCCTCTTTCCTATGAAGTACTTGCCCACTATGGATGACGCAAAGAACACCACCGCAGTCATGACAAGGAGCATCATTGATAGCTGATTCACCCTTAGGGAAAAATTGAGGTTCAGCACTGGCACATAGAAGTTGCTGGTTGAAAGCACGGATGATCCGGCAGTATAAGACAGATATAATGCATATGCTGTAAGCAGGAGCACTATAGTGGATGCTATTATAGACAATGTGTATGAATAGTCCCTATCCGCAAGTACTAGAGGCAGCAGGAATGCGAACGGCACAAGCACTATTAACAAGAGTATTGGCAGCATCTATCTTCCACCATAGATCGATATGAAGTTCATGTACACACCCAGTATGCTCGCCGGAGCAGAGGGCTTCGTATAGCTTATTATCTTAAGTACATCAGCAACGCTTATCTTCTTCTCGCTTGATGTTGAAACGTTCTCTTCAAGCGCGTTGAGCTTGGCCTGCCTGCATATGTTGGCTATATCGGCTCCGGTGAAGCCATCAGTCTTGGCGGCGAGCTTTTCGAAGTCCATGTCAGGGAATATTGGTGCCTTTTTAAGGTAGTTCTCGAAAATCTGCGCTCTGGCCTTGGAGTTGGGGGGAGGCACGAATATGAACTTGTCAATCCTTCCAGGTCTCAGCACGGCCGGATCAAGATGGTCGGGCCTGTTGGTAGCGCCAACTAGCACTATGCCATTAGAGCTCCGTATGCCGTCAAGCTGCTGGAGGAACTCGCTCGTCATGTGCACTGCAAACTCGCTTGAATTCTCCCTGTTGGGAAGCAGCGCATCCATCTCGTCTATGAATATGATGGAGGGTGCATTCTCCCTCGCCCTGTTGAATACATCCTTTATCTCCACAAGAGCGTTCTCCAAGCCGTTCTTTGCTATCTCTGATCCTGACACTACTATCAACTTGACATCCTCAAGCTCAGCTGCGACGGCACGTATTAGCATGGTCTTTCCGGTGCCTGGAGGACCGAACATGAGTATTCCCTTTATATTGCCCACATCATACTTCTTCACTAGACTGGGGTGCAGTATCGGTATCTCTATTGCCTCATAAAGGGCCTTCTTTGCCTCCTCCAAGCCTACAACATCACCCAGGCTTATCTCTGATTCCTTGTTGTCGACTTCAGGATGGGATCTCCTTTCGAAGTCTATCTTGAACTGGTTGTACTTATCAAGGGTCGAGAGGGAAGTGGACGGCTTGATGGACTTTATCACATTAACTATATCTGGCATGTCTATCTCCAGCACCTTTCTCTCCCTTACAGCCTCGTCGGCGACCTGCCTGGCCACCTCGTCGCAGGCGTTCTTTACGTCTGCTCCGCTGTACCTGTTGGTGATGTCTGCAAGCTTCTGGTAATTGATATTTTTGCCTATAGGCAACTTGCTCAGGTAATACTGGAACATCTTCGCCCTGCCGGCCTTGTCTGGCAGCGGCATGTATATTATCTTATCGAACCTGCCTGGCCTTAAGAGGCCTGGATCTATTAGCTGCGGCACGTTTGTGGATCCCACTATCACCACCTTCTCTATCTTCTGGAATCCATCCATCTCGGCAAGCAGTGTGGATATCAGCTGCCGGCTCGCATCGCTATCAGTGCCTTCTCTCTTGGCAGCTATTCCGTCCACCTCATCGAAGAAGAGTATGGCTGGAGTACTCTTCCTGACCATATCAAATATCTTGGACAGGTCCTTGGCGCTCTGACCTTCATACGGCGAGAGGAGCGATGACGTCTTGACGTAGAAGAACTTTGCACGGACCTCGTTTGCGAGAGATCTCATAATGAGCGTCTTTCCAGTGCCCGGAGGCCCAAACAGGAGCAGGCCCTTTGCAGGCTTCACTTTATAGGCTCCGGCAATCTCCCTATGTTCTATAGGAGCAAGTATGGCTTCCCTGAGCTCCTTCTTGGTTTCATCGTAGTTGATTACGTCTGCCATAGTCTCCCTGCTGCCGTTCGTCAGATCCTGAAAGGCGTCGCCGAACCTGCCCAGGAAATCCTGTTTCATCACAGACAGTGCCTTTACCACCTCCACATTATTCAGTTCGAGGAATAGAACTACCAACACAGTTAGCGCGAAGCTAAGCATATCCACGGTGTTGGGTGAGCCGCCATTGACATAAGAAAGTATTATATATGCTGCGAGAATCGCAAATGAGAATGTGCTTGCCACAGTGCCCTTCAATGCCGACCTGCTGCGTATAACAAAGCTGGTCATTGCGAATATGACAAGAAGCCACACTGCTATCTGTATTAGGGTTAATTGGAACTCGTGAACCAGAGAAAGCATTGCTGCGCCGAATCCTGAAAAGATATGGGATGCGACTTGCAGGCTGAAGAAGTTTCCTATGGCGCCCGCGAATGCAGAAGGCAGATCGGACAGATTCACCGCAGGCTTTGAAGGCACCATGAATGGATCGGTACTACCCCGCATGGCGTTGTAGACAATCGGAGCGCTGTTCTGTATGCCAGTCATTCCTGAAAGCATTGCAACCATTAGTAGTATTATTATTGCAGATACCATAGATCTCCTGTAACCTATGAACAGGCTACCGATTACGAAAGCTGGAATCTCAAATACAAAGCCAAGGTAGGACATGGGCAGCATTATGAGTGCGTATATGAACGTTATAGTGCGGTAATGTTTGTGCCCTAGGAACAGGGACACACTTATGAATATAGTAAGTATCCACGCAAGCAGTGGTGCCTGGTATATGAACATGAGCAGCGTGCCGAAGAGCATCAGCATCAAGCCGCCTAGCGGCGAGATTATGGTTGCTGCAAAGAACAGGATAAGCAGTGGTATGAGCACTATCGGAGGAAATAAAGGAAAGGCTATAGATATGCTGAATGTAGCAAATACGACCGCTAGCGCATCGGGGAAATTTTTATGGCTTATGAATTCTTTAGCGTAGTCCTTGAGCCAGTAAAAGGACATTGGTACTATGCTGTGTCTATACCTATGGCGCGGCTGCTCCGGCTTCTTTCCAAACGAGATGTCCAATTTCTTTGCGGAGGGCTGTTTTTTTTGCAAGGGCGTATCTGGCATATACGGTATCCCAATTAACCTAAATATATAAGTTAGTATTATTATTAATGTTAGCATCCTCAATAATCATCATATCCCGTTGTAGCTCAATGGCAGAGCGGTCGGCTGTAGTTCGTAACTTTCCGTGCATCGCTCGGGAGTAGATACCGACAGGCTGTGCGTTCGACTCGCACCAACGGGAATGGTTTTCCTGTTTATGAAAGAGAGATTATAGGCCGGAGTGTCGGTTCCTGCTCTTGAAGTATTCTGAAAGCTTGTCCTCCAGCTTCTTTTCCTTGAGTTCATTGAAGAGTATTGCCTCCTTTCTGGCAGCCTCATCCCAGCTGAAGCGCATCGCATTTGTCACAGAGTTCCTTGATATCTTTCTCCAAAGTATCCTATCGGTAAGAATCTTGGCAAGAGTAGCCCCAATATCCTTTGTGCTGTACGGATCGACCAGCATGCCGTTGAAATTGTCTGTTATTATCTCTGCCGGGCCACCATACTTTGTTGCAACTACGGGCAGGCCGCAGGCACTTGCTTCCAGCACCGTGAGACCGAAGGGCTCTATCAGGGCAGGGTTTATGAATACGCCGCCGCTTTTCCTAGCAAGGTGGTATAACGCCGGAAGACCGCCATCTGAGTCGATGAACTTGACGAATGATACGTTGCCTTGGCATCCTGATTTTTGCACAGTATTTTTCATCCGGTTGAGTATCTCCTGCTGCTCGTTGCTTGTCTTGCTCTTTACCCCGGTGACCATTATGAGATTAGCGCGATCCTTGAGTTTTTTGCTGCTGCAGAAGGCGTTTACCAGACGTTCCAGGTTTTTGCGCTTCTCTAGTCTTGAGACCGCAAGTATCATCTGCTTTTCCGGGTCTGATAGGCTCTTTGTAGCAGCCCTCAATATCTCAGGCTGCCTTGACCTGTATTCGTTGGAGGGATTGAACATGCGCAGGTCTATGCCTGGAGGTATCACGTGTACCTTGCTCTTGTCCAAGTTGTATCCTGAATATTGGTTTTCTATCTCTTCCTTGGTGCTTACGATTATTGCATCTGAACTGTCTATGGCAGTCTGCTCTGCCTTTAACCTCTTAGTGAAATTGAATCTCTTGTCGAAACCCATGTAATTGGCCTTGTTGACTCCTAGCTTCTGCATCTTTGGTACGCCTAATGAATGACCAGTGAATGTTAGTATTGACCCAAATTTTTTGGCTATAACCGCTCCGGCGAGCCCGGCATCGGCATAATTTGTATGTATTATGTCTGGCATCCTACCTAATTCATTGGTGTACTTTATTACATTGTCAGCGTATTCCTTTATGTACGGCCATAGCTTAGTCTTCTTTATGTACCGGCCTCCGCCGCAATCTATGCGGACTATCTTGAACTTGCTGTTGACATACTCAAGCTTCTTGCTATAGCTAGGGTACATCCTGTCCACTATCCTGCGGGTGACAAGATCTACTTGCCCTATCTCTGGGAGCTTTGATAGTGACTTTGCGAGTTCCACCACATATACGACCTGACCACCAGTGTCCTCGTCCCTCCCCAAGTCAGTATAATTTCTGTTTATAAGGCCGTGAATTGAGTGTATTTGAACATACAGACCAGCGTTTCTAGCCCTGGAAAACATTCCAAAATGAAGCATTCCTTCAAGCACCCCACATATGTCATTTCCATGATGGCAGTTGTACCTGCCCTTTGAGAAATAAAGTGTTGGCACTGTGGCTCTTTTGCCAGCTTTTATTAGTATCCTGCGCTTCAGGTCCCTTGATGCATTATTCACAACGATTGTCTTTAGATCTGTAGTGAGCAGATCGAAGTCATTGCCGCTGTCTCCTGCAAATGCAGTATCGTGCACGGCCACGCCGAGTCTACTTCTAAGCTCATTGACTGCATTTTTCTTGGACGCCCCTTTTGCAAGAATGTCAAGCAACAGATATTTCTGCCTGCCCTTGCTTATTATGACTGTGTACGGCACGCCAAGGTCCTTTAGCTTTGAGTGCATCTCCTTGAGCAGGCGGCTCGTCCTAGTATTGGACAGATAGAAGCTGCTCTTGAATGAGGATTGGCTGCTTTTTGACTGGACCCTTATGCCTTTTATCTGCCTTATAGAGTTGGCTACGCCGCGCGATGTGCCCCTTGGCCATGAGGTTCTCAGAAACCATTCCCATCCCTTGTCCTGCTTCCATTTTCCGCGCGCATTGCGAAAATATATTCTTGTGCCAACATCAGTTATGAGATAATGTGGCTGTGGCAGGTCATAATCTTTTATTGCATGCAGGGACTTCTGCAGATTTCTTCCAGTAACGTAACATAACAGGGAATTTGGATTTTTATTTAGTAGCTTCTTGAGCCTGTTAAGGCACTGCTGGTCTGGTTTACCATAAAGAGGGAACATTGTCCCATCAAGGTCTGTGCATAATAGTTTATACGTGCTCTCTTGTTCTCTCACTCCGCATCTGATTCTTTCTTCACTGAAAAGATAGATAAAGTTTTCTGGTAGCAGGTTGCCGCCGGCACCGCAATGCATAAATATAATATATATTAACCAGAACGTATAGTGTTTGGTGAAGGGCATAATTGAAATGTTACATACAAAAGATAAGCACAGAATAGCAAAACGCTGGCTGCAGCAGCATTGAGTGCTGGAGTAATCCTTGGGGTTTCTGGGGATATTTCGCATTTTGAAGCCTTGAAGAGTGCAGGTAGGCCAGTTGCAGTGAACATTGCAAATATATCGCAGACTGTAGGCGATGCGACATTGGCATCATCGTCAAGCAGCACTACGACTGCGGCTCAGTCAAGTGCCTCGGGCACGCAAAGCGTAGCAATAATAGTAGAACAGGCGCAGCAGGGGCTAGACAGCATACAGAATAACCTCAAAAAGCTGGAATCTGCACTCAACCCTACACAGATAGCACTGGTGGAGAGTAGCATAGCTTCGGTGGAAGGCGCCATAAAACAGGTGGAAGTGGATCTGAACAATTCAAACATAGACCAGGCTGAGAAAGACCTCGCTGCAATAAGGAAGAGCTTGCAGAAGACAGAGGCAGAACTACCAAAAGCGGAGAATATCGTCAAGCAGATACCCAGCATAAAGAGCCAGATTGAAACTGACGTTGAGGTTATAGGAGGTATTGTAGGGGGAGTAGTAATTGCCGGCTATCCCGGGTTGCTTATATTGCTGAGAAGGGTGAATAGAAACATAAAAGAGCTTGTCAAGACTTCCGGAAAGGAAGATGAATAGCCAACCGGACCCAGAAATCTGAGCATTATGGCTTATAAAACCTTTTTGTAGTATTATAACTGATGCTCTGGTCGTCTAGTGGTTAGGATGGAAGCCTGTCACGTTTCCGACCCGGGTCCGAATCCCGGCCAGGGCGTTACTTCTTCTTTCCATCGCCCTACTCACCCTGCTTATATAGTGGGTGAAGCGACAAAAAGAACTATGCCAAGATACCTAACAGACGGTGCAAAGAAGCTACAATACGAAACAGATCGTATCAATAGGGAGGTTGATGCACCTAATAGGAGCTATCTGTTAGGCTTCAGAGATAACCTCGAATTGACTGATAGAAAAGAACGCACCCAAGAGCGAAGGCTCATGGAATTGCGCACTATATGTAAGCTTGGAATATGCAAAGACCTTAAGAAAATAAACAAAGAACAGGTAGAGGAGGTAGTAAGGCAGATAAACAAACTAAAAGTGTCAAACACGGGTAAAGATGTCGCAGATTATAGCAAATCTCGAACAAAACGTACTTTCAAGAGTTTCATAATATGGCTGACAGGCTCTGACAAACATGTCAGTTGGATTAAGACTAGCTCAAAAGGCTCAAATAAACTCCCAGAAGAGCTATTGACTGAAGAAGACGTTGGGATACTGCTAAATGCAACAACAAATCAAAGAGATAAGACAATATTGGCATTACTTTGGGACGCTGGTATGCGTGCTGGGGAGCTTGAAAACCTTAAGCTATCTTCATTTATGTTGTCTGGAGCAACTAATTATGTAATAGTAAATGGAAAGACTGGAGTTAGGCGTACTCCTCTTTCTGTA
>JAJYVC010000003.1:0-949 GCA_021792235.1 Microcaldota archaeon | reverse complement strand
CATACATTTCTGCTTATATCAACCAATATAGGAAAAACGCTATGGCGGACGAACCATTCTTCATGTCCTTGAATAACAAAGTACCTCTAGAATATGATGCTTTAAGAAAGATGCTAGAGGATGTGAAGAAAAGGGCTAACAGAAATGGTACTGTGATAAGCAAACGTATTCATAGTCACCTCTTCAGGTACTCTAGATGCGTTTATCTGCATAAAAATGGTATGCCAGCTAAAGCAATTGAGCTATTCTTTGGATGGTCTAGTCTAAAGATGGTGGATCATTATTCTAAGCTATCTGGAGCCGATGTAGATTCGGCATTTTACAGGGCTTTGGGCATGAAGGAGATGGTCGAACCACAAACACCAAAGCTTATTATAAAAATGTGTCTTAGATGTCATAGCAAAAACGAGACTACATCACGTAACTGTAGTAACTGTGGATTTGACCTGGATAAGACTGTTTTTGAGCAATTGGAAGACTATGACAATATGCAAAAGAAGATGAAAAAACTAGAACACATAGTTGAAGGCTTATATTCACAGCTCCCAGAAAACGCTAGAAAAGAGATAGGTTAATGTAAAAACTTCTAGTTTTTGTCAAATGTATCATTTTGACATATTGAATGTTAAAATGGGATTTGACGACGATTTTAAATCTTAACAAATTTTAGATCACTGAGTCTTCTTTAAAAGGCTTAGTTTTATTGTTTTAACATCTAGCAAAAGGCGAACTGATGACAGATGAGATGTTAAATAAAATTGAAAAGTGGTTAAAGAAAAAGAAAGAGGAGAATCTAACCTCCTCTTCAGATACAAATTGTGTTGTGAATGAACAAGGTAAAGACCCTTAATATAGAAGGTGGCCAAAACACCATAATTGAACTTGGGCAGATTACTTACAAGGGTGGTTCTGCTCGTGTCTACCTACCGAAGAAAATATGTTCCTTATT
>JAJYVC010000047.1 GCA_021792235.1 Microcaldota archaeon | reverse complement strand
TGACCTCTCTCTCCTTGTCCATGAGTTCTCCCTTCCTCTTCGCAGCCGCGAATCTCCCTTCCCTCATCAGGTCCCTTATCTTCTCAAGTCCCTCGCCCAGACCCAGCACCTTTGCTTGCTTGCCGCACAGCTTGAACCCGTTCCATTCTGGCGGGTTGTGGCTTGCGCTCACAGCTGCGCCTCCATCAAGCTTGTAGTGTGCAACTGCAAAATAGAGCAGCGGCGTAGGCGCAACGCCTATAAACCATACATCAAGCCCGCTCTCAAGGAGGCCGTCTATGAAGGGCCTGGCAAGCTTTTCGTTGCTTAGCCTCACATCCATGCTCACAGCAACAGTATTGCCCTTGATGAACAATGCGTACGCCTTTGCCGCAAGTCTTGCGAAATCAGCATCGATGTCTCTGGGGTATATGCCGCGTATGTCATAGGCCCTGAACACATCATCCTTTATCTCAGTCAAGATAACCAGCAATAACCTAAATGAAGCAGAAAATTAAAAGCCTTTTTGCGGCAAGCAAGGCCAAGTATCTTCCACAACCTGTAATTCCAAAAACATGAAACCAACGAACTAGGAGATTAGCTTTAAG
This sequence comes from Microcaldota archaeon, assembly GCA_021792235.1. Taxonomy (GTDB): domain Archaea; phylum Micrarchaeota; class Micrarchaeia; order Micrarchaeales; family CABMGC01; genus JAJZNA01. The sequence continues at coordinate 8,277 of JAJYVC010000047.1, read as the reverse complement.
AAGCTTGATTTCCTATTTCCATCGTGATTTGAATGGCAAACAAGAAACCTAACTGGGCCGCATGGGTCCTAAGGTTTGTCGGCAGTTTGGCCTATCTGGCAGTGGTATGGCAGCTTTGGCAGAGTGTCTCAGCTGTGGGAGCGGCAGGAGCGAATGTCTTCTCTCCTGTTCTCTTCGGATTGGCAGTAGTCGCATCCGTATCGCTGTTCCTGGTGACCTTGGCCGACTTGGGCGGAGGAAACGTAGGAAAGGAGTGGAGCATGAAGGCAACCCTGTTGGGCGGCTTCTCGCTGTTTGCTCTCCTGCCTCTGGTGTCCGGAGCATGGACATCGTGGTCCTGGGTAGCTCTGGTAGGTTTTGTGCTGGCCTATGTGGGTCAATGGCTTGAGGCATAAAAACCTCTGATATAACTAGAACAAAATCAAAGGGTTTTGGGTTTTCTTTTCCTTTTTTCATTTGCTGCGTGTCAGCGTGAAGTCTGAGCAGCCAGGTTGCCATGTCATGGAAATTCCAGGCAGAGAGATGAAGCGCTTTGCAATGTGCGCAGCGGAGGAGGTTCCGGCGGAATACTCGTCGAGTAGAAAATAGAGCCGCCACTTGTCGCTTCTGGTGCTGCCAAGGCCGATTTAAATTTCAGGATTATCACTTCCCTGAACAGGGACCTGCATCACTTGATAGATTCGAAGATCAGGTGCAGGTAAATGAGTCTGGTTCCAGTGAACATGGGCATAGATGCAGATGCTGTCAGGATCGATGAACTGCGACCTATTGGGGGTGAGCAAGGGAGCAGGAAAGCTGTACGATATTGCAGGCAAAACAGTGGCTGCGCTGTGCCGGACAGTTACCAGACCTGGGAGATTATGATAGGCATTGGCGGCATAGATGTGATGGTCAATTAGAGGTGGCAGCCTCTGGTGAAAGAAGCCAACTTCGGCTCCATAGGTGAATTCAGCACACGTTGCAGCATGGATGGAGAGCCTCTGAAGTCGGTTAAGGATGCAATGCTCTCCGCATTCATTCCTTACCTCTCGGAGCAGCACGCCAGAAGGACGGATGCTAGGAGGTCTGGGCCGAGGATGGCCGAGGCGTACCTTGACTACGGCTATAGTATCTTCGGAAGCCGGACCGAGAGACTCTTGCGCAATTGATTTGCGTTCGTTAACCTGGTTCACCGCAACAGACCAATCCACGCGCTTGGGAGTCAATGCTACCCTTATATAAATCTGAGATTGCCAATTCCTATCATGTCTGAGAAAAACGCGCATGCGCAGGAAGCTAAGGACATAATAGACAATAACAGCTACATGGTCATATGCACCGCAACAGCTGACGGCAAGCCCTGGGGCGTACCAGTCTTCTTTGCGTTCAGCCCTAACTACAAAAGTTTCTACTTCATATCTGCGATAGATTCGCGTCATGCGGAGAACATGGATGCAAATCCAATGGTCTCAATGGTGATTTTCGACTCATCCTCTCCGATAGGATCTTCGGAGGGCGTTGAGATAGAGGGCAGCGTCTACGTTGTCGGCTCTGCCGGCATAAAGGATGCCATAAACATATACTCCGAGAGGCTATCACGCATATCAAAATCAGATAGCGTCAAGTACGATCCCGATCAGTACCTCTCTCCTGCAGAGTTCCGGTTCTTTGAAGTGAAGGTGCAGAAGATATATGTTTCCGGGGAAGAAAGGAGGGTGGAGGTAGACCTGTCCTGATGCAGCCTTGGCCTTGCAAAAGGACCTCGAATACCGAGATTTTGCCGGCATGATTCTTATGGGGATATTAAGCAAAGGCATCGAGAAGGTGCACGAGTTCGGCGCAAGGCGCAGGGAACAAGCCGAACAGAGGCTGCTAAAGGATACGAAGGATCAGGAGCGCGAATTCGCTTCCGAAGCAAAAAAGCTTGGCATAGATGTAAGTGGGGCAGACCGCAAGGACTACTACAGCGCGCTGGGCCTCAAGTACACAAACGACCAGAAGGCGATAAGGGATTCGTACTTCTCCCTTGTCAAGAAGTACCATCCAGACGTTAACAAGAGCATGGAGGCCACACGCAGGACTGTGGAGATAAATGAGGCATATGCGGTCCTGAAGGACAAGAAGAAAAAGGCGCAGTACGATGTAAGGTCTTCAAAAGGTGGCAGTGCGCTAAGCGAGGATGTATCCCGTCACATCGCCAACGCCTTCCTTAAATGTTATTCGGAGATGCGCGACAAGGACTTTGGCGAATTCAACAAGAGGGTTGCGGTACCGCAGTATGCTGACAGCATAAAGGCTGCCATCGAGGAGGTCGCAGACTGGAGCAAGAGGTTCGGCAGGGCTGAGAGCCGCACCTTCGGCAGGCTGAGGGATTGCGGCGCAAGGATAAGGCATACGGTCTCCATAAACAGGAGCCTGCTCAAGGGGGAGCAAACCGATTCGAGAAAAGAGGCATTGATGGAGAACCTCGCCAGGCTAGAGGTCCTTGAGAAATCCTACATTGAGATAGATAAAGGAATATCCGCGGTCATGGCCAAGATAAGGGAGGAGATTGCAGGAAACGAGAACAGCATAGCTGACAGGCTGAGGAGGTCAATACAGTAGTCACGAGATAAAAACCTGACAAAAACCTAATTTTCCAGCAACGCCTTTATATGTTGCACTAGTACTTTATCCTGTGTATAAATGACCAAGACGCTGCAAACCAAGAGAAAGATACTCAATCTCCTGAAGAAGAGGGACATGACCCTGAGCGAAATGAGCAGGGAGTTGGGACTCTCTCCAGCAACTGTAAGCCAGCATCTCGATGAGCTCCGCAGCATGGATGCGGTTGAGAAGCTTGGCAACGAGCACTTCAGGAAGCTGAAGTATTATCATGCAAAGGAAACTACGACCCCAATTCTAGCCAAGTACGCATTGGCTGCTGCAATCATGGTCATTGTCGTTGCCGCATTCCTTTCATATAATTATAAGAATCAACAAATCATCGGCACGCCTGCATACAACGGGATTCCATCAACTTCAATCGCCCAGCCGACTAATGTCAGCACAACTTTGGTGCAGCCTCCAACGTCTACTTCTCAAGGAGAGCCTATGTGCCCAATGCTGTTCTATGACCTGCGCGGCAGCATAGCTGGATACAACGGTCTAAGCCTTTACAAGCTAAATACCAGCTACGGCAACGTATCAGACTATGTGTTGACAGGAAATAGCGGGCAATTCATGATAAACGAGACTGTCAAAAACGTGCTGAAGGAACCTTCAGGATTTCAAAATACAAGGAGCCATTACGCGACTCTCAGTGCAGTAAGTGCCGGTCAGTCCGCAGGCGTCTACGGGCAGATTACCGGCATAACCCTGTCATACCTTCCGGCCAACTTTACGATATCAGGTAATGCGTCTGCAGACTTCACTCTGGTAATAGCTTCAAACGCTTCGGTAAAAGGAACATACTGGCTAAGGATAGATGGCCCGTGTGGAGGTGGAGTTCGTCCAGTTCTTCTGACAATCGGTAAGGTCCCATACAACGGCACGCTTAACAGCACCGGACCTGTGCAGATAGCCTGATGCATCATCTCCTGCGCATCCTGGTGATCCTGTGCAGGAGCGCACCCTCCGGACTTATCTCGCCTCGAAGTATCCTCGTGGTGGATATCGGCTTCGAATCTGCAGCAAGCACATAGTTTATCCTGACTATTGACAGCGGCTTAAGGTCGTTCATCCTTCTTATCCTATTTATGTCCCTTGCTGCCGACAGTGTTTCCTTAGTTACTACTATCGCATCGAAGTCACCGGTAGTCGAAGGCCCAAATCTGTCGTCCAGTTTTGTTATCTCGAACTTCTTTCCCAATCCCTTTACAAATCCCTCAAGCAGTGCCTTCCTTTTCGAATATGTTGGTATACCTGGATGCTTCATTCGCTTCACGTATGCGTTGGAAGTAAGCCCTATGTATATGTAATCTCCAATCTCAAACGCCTTTGACAAAAGGGCCCGGTGGCCCATGTGCAGATACCCAAATGTTCCTCCTATTATGACTTTCAATGCAACCAACTACATAGCGCCTGCCAATCAAACCGCTCAAACCTCGCGGCTCAGTCGAAGAGTTTTACCCTGACGACCTTCTTTTCTCTCATTTCCCTAAGCATGTAATATATGACAAGCAGCAATATCATTAGTATGACTCCCATGGACAGCACCTGCTGGTCAAGTCCTGTGAAGAATACCAGTAGCAGCACTGTGCTGACTATGGGCAGATATGGGTAAAGAGGCATCCTGAACGGTGACTTGGCCTTAGTCCTCCTGAAATGCATTATGTCGAATCCTAGCATAAGGTAGTTGAACATCAATCCGAAGTTGGCTATCGAGGCTATTATGTATATGTTGCCTGCAAAGAGCATCAGTATGCCTATTATCGCTGAGATTATTATGCCGTTCTCAGCAGTGTCCCTATTCTTGTTGTACTTCCTGAAGAATCTCGGAAGCAGATGATCATCGCCCATCTGGTAAAGCGCCCTAGAAGATGCTAGTATCATTGCTATTGTCGCTGAGGCCGTTGCCACAAGTGCACCGATGTCCGTCAGCACTAGCAGCCATGATGGTGCGTGAGCCTGACCCAGAACATAGGAGAGTGGGTCAGCCGTGAGTAGGTTGTGGTATAAGCTTGGCGGCACTAGAAGGAGAGTAGCCACAACAACAAGCACGTAAACCACCATGCTTATTATCACTGCAGACATTATGGCCTTAACATATCCTCTCGCCCCGCCACTTATCCTGTCAGTTATCGCAGAGATCGACTGGAATCCCGAATAGGCAAAGAACACTACGACGCTGGCTGCGAATATACCTCCGATCATGCCGCCCTGCGCGCTGAATGATATAACAGGCACTGAACCTGGCCTGGACAGTACCATGAACACCGCAAAAGCAACGAATATCAAGAGTATAGCTATCTTTATTATTACCAGGCCGAGGTCCGCCTGCGCGGCCTTCTTCACGCCAAACATATTCACAATTGAGAGTGCCACTATCGCAGCTATTGCAAATAGTATAGGATAGGCACCACTAGCGCTTCCAATAGCAAGGTTGGACAAGTAGGACCCAAAACCTAGCGCTATTGCAGATATTGCCACAACAAGTGAAAGATATCTAAGAATTCCAGTGATAAAACCCAACTCGCTGCCGAATGCCTTGTAGGTGTACGAATACGAGGCGCCCTTGACATAAGGCATCAGAGCACCCAGCTCCCCAAGTTCAAGTGCTATTATTATGGCAACTACTCCGACTATTATGAACGCAGCCAGGGCATATATCCCTGCGATTGCTACCGCTGTACCACTAAGCACGAATATGCCTGCACCTATTATTGCGCCGAGACCTACTGCAGTTCCCGCAGCAACGCTTATCTTGTTCCTTCCATTCCCAGACATAGCATCTCCTAATCCAGAGGGATACTAAGACTAGATTGCTGACCAAGCCTAATAAGCTTGCCGTTAGGCTGCATGAATTCAAATGATTATATGAAGGTACAATTAGTAAAGCTAAAGCTTTATAAAGTAGTTTCTTAAATAATAAGAGCATGGATGTTTTTTATGCGCTTGCAGAACCTAGAAGGAGGAGAATAATAGAGCTGCTTGCGTCCAACGGGCAATTGAATGCGACCCAGATATATGGCCGGTTCGACATAACTGCTCAGGCAGTATCCCAACACCTCAGAGTACTGCTGGACGCCGGGATCGTGCTAATGAGGAAGCGTGCGCAGCAGCACATATACGAGCTTAACACAGCATCGCTATCCGAAGTAGAAGAGTGGATACGGAAGAACGAACGCATATGGAACGAACGGCTCGACACACTTGGTGATGTGCTTCTGGAAGAGAAGAAGAAAGCCTACAAAAGGAGATGACTATTGTTAGGGTAAATCATGCTAAAAAGATGATAAAATGGCAGACAAAAACGAGCCTAAGAGGGAACTTACAATAAAGCGCACATTCAATGCTCCAAGAGAACTGGTGTGGAGGGCATGGACTGATCCGGAGCTGGTCAGGAAGTGGTGGGGTCCGCGTGGCGTCACTAATCCCACGTGTGAAGTGGATGCGAGATCAGGAGGCAGGATAAACATAGTCATGCTTGCAGGGAAGGAACTGGGGTCTGCAAAGGGAATGAAGTGGCCCATGATAGGGAAGTTCAAGGAGGTAACTCCGCAGAAAAGGCTTGTGATAGCAGCCGGGGCTGCAGACGAGGTCCAGGGCATCTTCTTAGAGACGGAGGTGGCCGTTGACTTTGAGGAAGTCGGTGGGAAGACAAGGATGAATCTTCACATAGTCGTCACAAAGATAAACAAGACCGATAGGGCGATGTTTGCGCTCAAGGGAATGGGGGCCGGCTGGACCCAGAGCATAGACAAGCTGCAGGAGACCCTTGCTGTTGAATGCCTGGTGTAAACATGTCAGATACAAAAAAGAATAAAGGACTAAATAAAGAGGAGATAGCTGCGATGAAGGAATACCTTAAAGAGAAGAATGCAAAGGCCAACGACGAAGGGGCCGTATTCGCCGCAATCGCAAAGATGAAGGAGCCTGACCGCTCCGTGGCAAAGAAAGTACACTCTATCATAACGGCCAGCGCACCGGAACTTTCTCCCAGAACGTGGTATGGTATGCCTGCATATGCAAAGGATGGCAAGATCATCTGCTTCTTCCAGAATGCAGGCAAGTTCAAGGCCAGGTATTCCACACTGGGCTTCACTGACAAGGCTAACCTAGACGAAGGCAAGATGTGGCCGACATCATTTGCACTTGACGGGCTAACCAAAACAGAAGAGGCAGAGATCGCGGCGCTTGTAAAGAGAGCAGTAAGTTGAAGAATATGTTACAAGGCTGTTTCTGGTTATTTCAATCAATATGAATAAAACTGCATTTATAAAAGGTTCGCACCAAAGCTAGTCATGGCAAAAGTCAATGAAACTGCAATACAGAAGCTGAAGAGGGGAATCCTGCTAGTCATAATCGGATCAGTAATACTGTTTTTAGGCGCAGCAGCGGTTTCATTTTATTCTGTACAGATACGCAACAATCTGGTTTCAGTATATTCTGCCGTATCCTTGCTTATACTTATTATAGGGGCCGCAATAGACCTCATGAGCACCCCCAATATTTATGCTGGATTCAAGATAATGGAACATACCGACAAAGGGTATATCCTTGGCATGTACGGAGTCTTGCTGCAGATAATTGCATCCGTGCTGCTTACCTTAGGATTCTACTTCATAATATTCAATGGGGCGTCAGATCTCCCACTAGGCTTCGGATTTGCTATTGTCGGATATACAATCGGCGCAGCATGCTCCACGCCGATAGGTCTGGCCTTCTACCGTCTTGGGGAAAGGTATGATGTAACAAAGGCAAAATACCGTGCGGCTGCATATGTGCTGCTTCCAATAATAGGTCCGATTATATTATACTTTGGTCTGAAAAAAATCCGATAAGTATCGCTTGCATATAACCAAAGGCCATATATAATTATATTTAATTGGGTAATATCCTAACATGATGCCTTTTACCTTTATGCTAGCTTCAGTATTCGGCCTTGCTGCCCTTAAAATAAACCTCTACAACCCACAGAATGTCGATGTATACTCTGCCATTGTTATAGCGCTGCTTCTAGGCATTGTGCATGGCATAACCCCAGACGAGCATACATGGCCCATAACCTTTTCTTATGCAGTTGGCAGCTACAGTACCAAAGGCGGGGCCAAGGCTGGCATGATCTTCTCTGCAGGCTTTACACTACAACGTGCCATACTCTCTGAAATAGCGTATTTCGCACTTGCCGGAATATTCATGACCTCAGCGGCATTCGGAATCACATACGTGCTCGTTGGCATATCAATGTTCGCAGCAGGCATGTATATAAAGAATAAGAGGATATATCCGCACTGGCACGGGCTTGAAGAGAAACTGTCGTACGTCTTCGGTTTGCACAAAAAGGACAGCAAAAGCCACAGGCTGGAGGAGGAGCACAAGCTGAATCCACTCGCCACAACAGACGCGTCAACCGGTCTCAAGGCCGTTCCGTCCAAACTTGCATTCCTGCACGGGATTATAGCTGGTTTCGGCTTTGGTGCTTTCGCGCTAATAATATATACTGTACTTTCCCCTGCAATGCCAAACGCATGGACCGGCTGGATCCCGGGCTTCATGTTCGGCATAGGGACAATGATAATGCAGATTATATTCGGCGCAGGCTTCGGCAGGTGGCTTTCAGGGGTTAAAAAACTCACACAGCGCGGCATAGCATTT
>JAJYVC010000046.1 GCA_021792235.1 Microcaldota archaeon | reverse complement strand
ACAGTAGAGACCAACACGCCAGTATTAAGGACCACTGCTTCCCCCGGCTCAAGGTGCACCTGTACGCCGTATTTCCTCTTGAACCGGTTTATAGTTTTTATGAGAAGTTCGATGTCATAGTCCTTGCGGGTTATGTGATGCCCTCCCCCGAAGTTGACCCATTTGATCTTTTTAAGCTGCCTTGAATATCGCTTTTCGAATTTGCCCAGCACCAAGGCCAGCGCGTCCGAATTCTGTTCGCATAGTGCATGGAAGTGAAGACCGTCAATCCCTTCCAGGTCCGCTCCTTCCAGATCTTCCGGCTGCACCCCAAGCCTTGAACCTGGGAGTGTAGGGTTGTAAAGAGCTGCACCCACATTAGATCTTCCTGGATTGACTCTCAGGCCTATCTCTATTCTCTTTCCGCTCTTTTTGATCACACTTCTATACTTCTTCCACTGCTCTATTGAATTGAATATTATCACATCAGAGTACTTTATGGTCTTCTCCATGTCCGCATCGGAAAAGGCAACGGCAAATGTGTGCACCTCCTTACCGAATTTTTCGTGGCCGAGCTGCGCCTCTATTGGTCCGCTTGCAGACACGCCATCAAGATACCTGCTTATCATTGGGAAGGTGCTGTGCATTGCAAACGCCTTGAGCGCCAGCAGGATCTTTGCGCCAGTATGCTTTTTAACGTAGTACAGCTTCTTCAAGTTCTTCTCCAGAAGATCCTCGTTAACTATGAAGCATGGGCTCTCTACACTGCTGGTGATCTTTTCCGGAAAATTAACCTGCTCGGCCAGATGAAGATCTCTCATTTTCGCTACCTAATCAGGAAGCTTGCCCTTGAATTCGACCTGCTTCCATGGCAGGCCGTACTTGCTTAGCGCCGACATGAAAGGGTCGGGGTCGAGCTCCTCTGTGTTGAATACACCATTGCCTTTCCACGTGCCGTTTACAATTAGTGCGGCACCTATCATCGCTGGCACGCCGGTGGTATACGATATTGCCTGCGCGCCAAGCTCCTTGAACGATTCTGCGTGGTCGCATACGTTGTAGATATACACCGATCTCTTCTTCCCATCCTTGAATCCCGTTATGATGTTGCCTATCACTGTCTTGCCAGTATAATTTGATCCTAACTTCGCAGGGTCGGGGAGTAGACTCTTTAGGAACCTTATTGGCACGACCTTCTTGCCCTCATAATCAACTTCATCTATCCTAGTCATGCCAACATTCTGCAGTACCTTCAGATGGTTTATGTAGTTATCTGAAAACGTCATCCAGAATCTTATCCTCTTAAGTCCCTTTATGTTCTTTGCAAGCGATTCGAGCTCCTCATGGTAAAGTAGGTAGCTCTCCTTCTTGCCAACAATTGGATAGTCAAATGAGAAGTGCACGCTGTCCTTATCAAGTATCGGCGGCGTCTCAACCCATTTGCCTTTATTCCAGTGCCTTACCGCCTGTGTAACCTCTCTTATGTTTATCTCTGGGTTGAAGTTGGTGGCGAAGGGATGGCCATGGTTACCGGCATTGCAGTCGAGTATGTCTATGTAGTTTATCTCGTCAAACAGGTGCTTCTGTGCATATGCTGAGAATATATTTGATACTCCAGGGTCAAATCCACATCCCAGCACAGCCATAAGCCCCTTCTTCCTGAACCTTTCCTTGTAAGCCCATTGCCAGCTGTACTCGAAGTGGGCGACATCAAGAGGCTCATAATTTGCAGTATCAAGATAGTTGACGCCAGCCTTCAGGCATGCATCCATTATGCTCAGGTCCTGATATGGCAGTGCAAGATTCAATACGAGGTCAGGTCTGAAATCGTCTATAAGAGACACCAGCTCCTGAACATCGTCAGCATCCACCTCTGCCGTGCGTATCTTCCTTCCGGTCTTCTTATTTATCTCAGACTTTATCTGGCTGCACTTTGAGAGGGTTCTGCTGGCAAGCATTATCTCTTCAAATGTCCCTGGGACCTGCGCGCACTTGTGTGCTGCCACCCTGGCCACTCCGCCGGCCCCTATGATAAGAATTTTCCCCATTCTATTCAACAGAAACTATTTTTCTGTTCTGCTTATTAAATATTTCGTCTAGAAAAATTGAATTTGCTATCAGCACTTGATAAAATGCGCTAGCTTGGAGTCAAAATTTAAAAGGTTATATGAAATATATCTATTAAGATTTGTAGCAAATCCAAGGCTGGAAAAATCATCGTAATGAAATTTGGGGGAACTTCCGTCGGAAATGCGGAAAGGATACGTAATCTGGCAAAAATAGTGCAGTCACATCTAAGCAGACGCCCTGTTGTTGTTGTCTCGGCGTTCAGCGGCATTACCGACGGTCTTATAGAAGTTGCGTACCTTGCGTCAAAGGGCGAGGAGTTCTCAGCCAAGCTTGATGGGATATTGGATAGGCATTATAAAACAATGGATGAGTTGGGCGTGGGACATGGGACAATCAAATCTGAAACCTCGCAGCTTCGCAGTTTTATGAACAGGCTGCATGAAAGCAAGGAGCTTACACCTAAGGTGCTGGATACGGCAGTGTCGTTTGGGGAGAGGATGTCATCTAGGATAGTTGCTGCATACATGACCAGAGTTGGGATGGAGGCCGTGGCGTACGATGCTTATGATATTGGGCTGGTAACTGATTCAAATTTCGGAGATGCTGAAGTGCTTCCTGAAGCATATGCCAGCATTAACAAAAAACTGGCGCGTGCGAAAGCAATACCGGTTATAACAGGGTTCATAGCCAAGGACAAGGAAGGAGATATTACGACGCTTGGCCGCGGCGGCAGTGATTACACTAGTACAATAGTGGGCTCCGCGCTTGATGCTGATGAAATACAGATATGGACTGACGTCAATGGGATAATGACAGCAGACCCCAAAATAGTAAGTGGTGCGAGAACCATAGATTCGGTGTCGTATGCTGAGGCATCTGAGCTGGCCTTCCTCGGAGCCAAGGTCCTTCATCCAAAGACGATATTGCCTGCTGTTGAGAAGAGCATACCTGTAAGGATACTCAATACGTTCAATCCGACCCATAAAGGCACCGTAGTGCTTGGGGACGTAAAGGCAAAAAGCCGCGTGATATCCATCGCCTGCCAAAAGAAGATACAGGTGATAAACCTCACCACGTCGAAGATGTTCAGGATGCACGGCTTTCTCAGGCAGGTATTTGAGATATTTGACAGGCACAAGATATCTGCTGACATGGTATCCACTTCTGAAGTGAGCGTATCGATAACTCTTGATGGAAGGCAGCAGACCGGAGCTCTGGTAGACGACCTAAAGAAGCTTGCGAGAGTAAGCGTTATGCGCGACAGGGCCAAAATATCTATAGTAGGCAAGGGCATGGCGCACATGCCAGGCATAATAGGGAAGTGGTCATCGTGCCTCGGTAATATGTACATAGAGATGATATCATCAAGCACGTCTGAAGTCAACGACGGTTTCATAATAGAGGAAAAGTATGCTGATGAGGCAGTCAGGAAGCTTCACAAAAGATTCTTTGGTAGTTGAATGGCAAAAATATCCGTAGGAATACTTGGAGCAACGGGGATGGTGGGGCAGACCCTTGTGCAGCTGCTGGGCAAGCATCCGTGGTTTGAGGTGACAGAACTTGCGGCATCGGACAAGTCCGCAGGAAGAACATACGAAGAGGTGATGGCATCGAGATGGAATATCAGTTCAGAGATCCCGGAATATGCAAAGGATATCAAGGTAAAGGAGTGCTTACCTAAGCTTGACTGCGACATTGCCCTTTCTGCGCTTGACTCTGGCGTTGCGCAGGCAGTTGAGGAGGATTTCGCCAAGGCAGGCTACGCCGTGTCAAGCAATGCCAAGAACCATCGCATGGATGCGGATGTACCGCTGCTCATACCTGAGATCAATGCAGACCATGCCGACCTGATAAAGGAGCAGCAGAGGCACCGTGGATGGAAGGGATTCATAGTAACTGATCCTAACTGCTCAACCATACACATGTGCATTGCACTTAAGCCGCTATATGACAATTTCGGTCTTGAAAAGGTCATGGTAACAACCATGCAGGCGCTTAGCGGAGGTGGCTACCCCGGAGTGCCGTCCATGGACATAGTAGACAACGTAATACCATTCATAAATGATGAGGAAGACAAGGTAGAGACTGAACCGTTGAAGATATTCGGCAGGTTCTCAAAGACGAGAATAGACCCAGCAGATTTTGGTGTAAGTGCGCAATGTAACAGGGTCGCAGTTAAGCAGGGGCACACTGAATGCGTGAGCGTGAAACTTAGCAGGAAGGCAGATATTGAAGATGTCCTTGCAGCTTTCAAAGAGTTCAGGCCTAACGGCAAACTTAAGCTGCCTTCCTCGCCGGAGCACCCAATAGTCTATCTGAAGAATGACAACAGGCCGCAGCCTAAGCTTGATGTGAACCTAGAGAATGGGATGGCATCGGTAGTTGGTAGGCTCAGGGCCTGCGGAGTGCTTGACTATAAGTTCGTGGTGCTAGGGCACAACCTGATAAGAGGGGCTGCTGGCGCAGCTATACTCAATGCTGAGCTGCTGAAGGTGAAAGGATACATAGGCTGAGCAAGGTAAATGCATAAATATCAGCAGGGCCTCACTTGACTTGGTAATGGCATGCAAGAGGTAAAGCAATCCATACAGAAACCACTAAACATACCTTATATGCCTAAAGACCGCGTCGAAGAGCTTGCCAGACTACTGGCACAGATACGCGGTGCTGACTTATTGGTGCCACGGGTCCCTCCTAAGAGCAATTGGATAGTGATGCATGACGATGACCCTGATATCGCACTTGCTTATGCACGCATAAGGATGCAGGAAGACACCGGAAAGTCGGATGATACTGGATACAGGAATGCGTTTAATAATGCGATTATCGCAGCCCATTTCGCTGAGCCTTTGAAGTCCAGGCCAAAGGCCATTGACTATGCAGTGCGTCTCTCCAGGCTTGAAGGAGAATACCTTGCAAAGGGTGCTGGAGAAGCAATATTGACTACTGTTGGGAGGAACACGGAACTGGCAGGGCTTGTTATTTCTACAAGGGATCTTGCTTATCCGAATGGGGGAAAGGAAGAAGCGGGGAGAGAGGCTGCAGAGAGAATCGATGCGCTGATGAATGGATATGTAATCGTAGGAAGTGTGAATGGGACGTATTATGCAATATGTTCTCAGCCGGCACCTGATTGGCAGTTTGTGGAAAGAGACAGGGAAGCCATAAAGGGGCTGCGCAGAACGCTATCAAGGCAGTAAAGTGCTGAATAATAGCGGAACCGAGAAGCTTTTGCTCTATTGACGTCTTATATGAAGTCCCCTATCCTACTCTGGCGGATTATCTCCATGGTCTTCCACCTGTTCCTAAGATAGGATGAAAGCTTCTCGTCTTTCAGGTTGTTTTTTATGGCGTTTATGGTCTTTGAATCGGAGGGATAGCCAGACCCTATGTCTATGTCAACCTCATCGGCTATGCGCTCTATCTCATCATCCCTAGCCACCTTTGCCATTATGCTCGCGCCGGAAACTACAGGGTACTTTATATCTGACTTATGTTCAGATATCAGCCTTATGGCCTCCTGAACGCCAACCACAGGATTGCTTATTCCTGATGAGCCGTTTACAGTCATGGTCCTTTTGGAGAACAGGCATACCCTTATGCCGAACTTGTCCTCCACCACGTCTGGAGAATCGAGATAGATCCTTTTTGGTGCAACGCTTAGGTCGTCTATGAGCCTTGCGAAATTGAGCGCTTCTAGCCCGTTGAGCGAGACGCCGCCAGCCATGGCCCGGTTTATCTCATCATTTGTTATCTTGTATACCTTTACCTCTTCCGCCATGGAGGCTATCTCATCGTACAGGAATTCCCGCTTCTTCCTTGTCAAGAGCTTTGAATCACGCACGCCTATGCTTGAGAGCTTCTGTTCTTTGGACTTGCTTATAGCTATTACGCTTATTACTAGGGGACCTATTACTGCTCCGCGGCCGGCTTCGTCGCCGCCTGCTATGATGATGAGAACACCTTCGCCGTAACCAGCAGATTTATCAGATGCCCTTCTTGTCAACTACTATGAAGTCGTTAACAGCCATTACGCTTGTATAAGGTACTGCGAGCTTGCCTCCCTTTATGTTCAGCTTGTTCACGTACTCGCTGTCCACATTAGGCTCAACTATCAGCGAGTTCAGCTTTCCTGTGGCCTCAAGGACCTCCGCGTCAACGAACTTGCCAAGGTCGAACCCGTCGCTTGTGACGACTTCCTTCCCTACAAGTTGCTCTGCTATGACATATTTTACCATTCACACACCTTCTTGGTTTGTACCACTTATACTTGTCGGTGAAATATTTATATATGTATGTCATTAGAAGCTTCATGTTGGCGGTTCTGTGGAAGACAGCATTGGAACTCTTCTGCTAAAGGACAAGCAGGTAAAGATACTATACGCGCTTACTAACAAGGGGCGGGAATGGCACCTGACCGACCTTGCAAAGGAGACCAACGTGACCTACGTGCACATAAGCAAGTTCATTAAGAGGTGCGAGGAACTTGGCATCGTGGACTCTGAAAGGCATGGAAGGGTGAAGAGGCTTGTTCTTACTGAAAAGGGAGCGGAAGTGGCAAGGAGCGTAGCTAATATCATGGAAAAGGTAAACTCCGTTGACATAAAGCCCAATGAACATCATGAAAAGTGATTATACGGCCTCTACAACTGTCCTTTTCTTCATGGCATTGAGCACGTGCGCATAGTCCCTGTAGTGTATGAATGCGGTTATGGTTATTGTATACTCCCCCCTGTCCGTTCCTGCGCTGCTGAATACGTCAACCTTTGCTTCCTTGCTCTCATTAGGAGCGAGCACGCCAAGCCTGACCTCCTTCTCCTTTGCTATGCCTGTAGAGTCAAGACTTATCCTAGATGGCACCTCTACAACCACGGAGCTCGTTACCGGTTCCTGCGTCATGTTCTTCAGGTTCACCACCAGGGTGGCAGAGCCCCTGCTGTTGGCCCTCAACTTGTATGGCACGAACTCGGTAGTTATGTTGTACGGAAGCTGCCTTCTCAGATCCGTTGCAACGTCCTTCTTTCCAAATAAGTCAAAAATTCCCATTCAATCATCTCTTGTCGCCTGCAGCTATAAGGCACCAACAATATATTTAATCATTGCCATTCCATTAGGTGTTGGGGCATAAATGATACTCAATATCTACACTGACGGGGCATCAAGGAGCAATCCTGGGAAAAGCGCTTCTGGATACATTATTTTTGGTGAGAACGGCGAGCTGCTGCTGAAGAAATCTTTCTACAATGGGATAAAGACAAATAACGAGGCAGAATATCTGGCCATAGTCGCCGCACTGGCCGCAATTGAGCACGAATACGGATACAACGTGCGCATAAATCTCTTCTCTGACAGCAAGCTTGCGATAAACCAGCTCAAGGGAGACTTTAAGATAAAGAGCCATAGCCTCAAGGAGCTTCACAAGGAGGCGTCTACGCTCCTGAAGAAGTTTGAATCCCATTCGCTAATTAATGTACCAAGGGAGAACGAACATATATCCGAGGTTGACGCGGCGCTTAACAGGCTGCTTGACAAGTACGAATAGCGAATTCTCATGGCGTCGATAACATATATAAACTAGAAAAGATAATATATTCGTTAAAGTGACCTGATTGACATCTTCATCGGCAGATTCAAAGGCAAAGAGCGACACGGTCAATCCGAAGGCCAAGGAGCTGTACAAGAAGGCAGGAGCGCTGTTCGAGGAGAACAAGTTCGACGATGCAATACGTGCATACAGCGATGCCATCGCCGAGGAGCCCAATTATTCCAGCGCTTACTTCAACAGGGCCCTTGCATATGCAATACTCAACAAGTACGAAGATGCGACAAGGGATGCTGAGAAGGTGCTGGACATAGAGCCGGACAGCTACGATGCGCCGTACGTGATGGGGATAATAGCCGAGTACCAGAACGATTTCCAGGGAGCGAAGGAGTGGTATGAGAAGGCGCTGTCCAGAAATCCCAAGTACGAGCAGGCGAGGAACAGGCTTGAGCAGCTCAAGAAGAAGTCAGAGAAGCATCCTGAGATACCTGCGGGTGGCAAGAAGGAAGTCGACGAAACCGTGGTTGAGGAAGGCCAGATAAAAAAGATCAGGTTCCACAAGTCCAACATAACGTTCAGGGACGTAGTAGGCATGGACAAGCAGAAGAAGGTTATACACGACAACATAATACTCGCCATAAGGAAGCCAGACCTGCTCAAGGCATACGGGAAGAAGCTGGGCCTGGGCGTCATATTCTACGGCCCGCCAGGCAACGGGAAATGCCTAAGTGCAGACAGCAGAGTGCTGCTTCCTGACGGAAGATACCCGACTATAAAGGAAGTGGTTGACAAAAAGGAGCCTTACATACTGACACTTACGGCCCAGCACAAGCTCGCCGTTAAGAAGGTAAGCGGATGGTGGAAACTTGAAGGCAAGCCGCTGCTTAAAATAACCACGAGCAGGAACAGGGTACTTGAATGCACGCCGGAGCACCCTCTGTTGACACGAGAAGGGTGGGTGCAGGCCTCAGCTTTGAAGGAGGGGGCACTTATAGGCGTGCCTAGGCACACCCCGGTATTCGGATCGCTGAACATGAAGGAGTGCGAGGTAAAGCTTCTTGCATATTTCATAGCAGATGGAGGGCTCACGCAGGGGAAAGCCGTGTTCACAAACTCCGATATCGAGGTTCTGGAGGACTTCCAGAGCTCAGTAAGGCAGTTCGACTCAGTACTTAACATAAACACCCAGACAAAGGACGGGAAGACGATGACCATGTATGTCAATGGGAACAGGACAGAGGGACAGGCAAGAGACTCGATGCAGTCATTCCTGGATTGGTGCAAGCTGTCATTTACAAACTCCTCGAACAAGAAGATTCCCGAATGCGTCTACCAGTTGCCTGAGCACCTGCTTTCCCTATTCCTAAACCGTCTGTTTACAGGAGATGGATGGTTCCAGGTAAATGACAAGCACGAGGGAATATACGGCCACAAGGAGATGCGCGCAGTTGGATATTCAAGCAACTCGGAAAGGCTTGTCCGGGACATACAGCACCTACTGCTGCGCTTCGGGATAGTCTCTAATATCTATAGGATGGGCGCGGATCACTGGGATCTGATAATACATAGGAACAGGGACATAGACATATTTATAGAAAGGATAGGGATG
>JAJYVC010000045.1 GCA_021792235.1 Microcaldota archaeon | reverse complement strand
GCTCCTACAGTCCACAACTGTGGATTGCAAGGCGGGGATACCAGCCTCTGGTCATCCAGCTCTATCGCCGATCTGTTGTTTGAGCCTGCGCCAACAGGAACGTATTCGGGTGCGGATTCAAAGTCATTCCATACTTCGAGCACCATGTCCCTTAACCTGGAATATTCTGCATTATATCCGAGCTTCTTGAGGCCCATGGCTATCATCCAGTTGTCATGTGGCCATACTGATCCACGCTGGTATTCGAAAGGATTGAAATCAGGTTCAAGCTCAGAATGGGTCCTTATCCCGTACTTTGTTATCATGTCCGGCATGAAGAGCCTTTTCACGACAGCATCGGCCTGCTCCCTGACCATTATTCCCGTATATAGGAGGTGGCCAGAATTGCTTGCTATCTTCATTACCTTATTCCCATCTCCGTCTATTGCAAGGTAATAGAATTGGTCCTTTTCCGACCAGAACTCTCTGTTGAATCTTTCCTTGAGTTTCGCTGCAGCAGTCTTCATCCTTGCGGCCAGAGTCGGATCACTCTCCGCGGCCATACTCTGCAATGTCCTAGATGATAAAGCAGCATATGCATATCCCTGAACCTCGACAATGGCTACAGGGGACGCCAGATCTTCAAGTGCGTTCCCTATCCCATCCTTCCAGCTCTGGCTTAGGAGGCCCATGCCTTTCGATGGCTTGTCGTATCTAAGGAAGCCGTCCCTAATTCCATAATTCAGCAGCCACTCTATAGCCCTTACAGCATTCTGCTTGAATGCCGGATCACCGGTTATACTGTAATAATCTGCAAAAAGCACGAGGAATAGGGGCGTGCTATCAACCGAAAAGTATACTGGGGATCCCTGATGCAGCCATGCGATGTTCGGTTTGTTGAACGATGGCATCTCATGAAGTATCTTACCAGGTTGCTCACCGTTCAATGGGTCAGTCCTTGAGCCTTGCAAAGCCGATAGCGCCTTCAAGGTGCTCCTGGCAACTTCAGTATCACGGTCCATGCGCTCAAGCGCAAATATTTCAGAGTCCCTTCCGAACAGGTAATCAAAGTTTCCGCCTTTATCAAGGTGGTTATCTGGCTTTATGCCTGCGTGGTAGTAATCCCCTGATTTATCCTTGAGAGTCAACATGTATCTGTGCATCGCCTCTATGCCTGACTTTATCTGGCCAGAGCTCACCGATGTCAGATTAGAAGCGCCTCTTGAGACATCAGCATCGCTGTTCTTAACCACAACTACCACAACGCATCAACACTTACTACTCAAATTCTATCTTTAAAAGACTTAACTCCAAAAGTCCACGTTTTGCATTCTGCGCTGTATTCGGCAAAACTTTAAATACGCTACCAAACATATAACTTTCGTGCTTTGATGCTGATTGGGCTGAAGAGGATATACGACAAACCCAGCATAACTGATGGTAAAAGGGTATTCGTTGACAGGCTCTGGCCCAGGGGCGTGAAGAGGAGTACGGCGAACATAGATCTCTGGATGAAGGACATAGCTCCAAGCGATGACCTGAGGCACTGGTTCAACCACGAACCAGGTAAATGGGAGGGATTTCAGAAGAAGTACAGGAAGGAGCTGGACGGCAACAAGCATCTGCTTGAACTTGTTGCAATGGTAAAGTCTACAGACATAACGATACTTTACTCATCAAAGGACGAAAAGCACAATAATGCCATAGTGCTCGCAGAAGTTCTCAAGATCAAGCTGAAGGATGCAGCATAATCAGTGGTTAGAGCTCTATCCTCTTTAGTTCAAGCTTGCTCACGTGCGCTATGTTT
This sequence comes from Microcaldota archaeon, assembly GCA_021792235.1. GTDB lineage: Archaea > Micrarchaeota > Micrarchaeia > Micrarchaeales > CABMGC01 > JAJZNA01. Next base: position 7,586 of record JAJYVC010000045.1, on the reverse strand, counting down.
GTGACCCTGCGTATTGCTTCAGACTGGAAGCTGTTGTCCAGCATGGCGTTGAGGAACTCCTCCACAGTGTGCGATGAAGAGAACTCCTTGGTAAAATCGCCGAGAGACTTCCTTATTGCTGTCTTCTTCGGGGTCCTTATCTTTCCAGATGTGACTGCAAGAAGCTTAAGTACGAAATTCCTGCCGGACTTGTCAGTCAAGCTGTCCACAGTGTAGATCGCGCTCGAGTGCCTTCTTATCAGCGAGTGTATGTAGCTGTAGGTCTGCTCTATGTAGTCTAGTTCGGTATTCGCGCTGTTGCCGCTTACCGACTTCACCCGCAGACCAACAAGCATGAACGAATGTTCGGGCTTATGCGTTATCCATGACATGCTTACTTTTATGAGCCTGCCCATAACTCCCTTCTCGTCGTTCGCAGGTATCTCGCCTATGGCAGACTCCCCCAGAAGCTTTGGTGGGTATACGTTGAACCACACCTTGCTCTTCCATTTTTCTCCAGACTTTGACGCCATAAGCTCAGCTCTTTATAATAAGTGCAACCTTTGCTGGGTCATACTTCCAGTCGCTAGGCAGCTTGCCATAGCGCTTGTAGTAATTGCTCAGTCTCCATATCTTTGCTTCAACCCTCTGCAGGCTTGTCTTATTATGTGTGTCGTTGTGGTTTCTCTCTATGTGTCTCCTAAGCTTTATCGCTTTTGTCAGCAGATCCATCATGTCCTGAGGTATATCTACCTTGAATCCATTCTCGACGAGCAGTCCGCCAAGCCTCTTGTTGAATATCTGCTTTACGTAAGGCACGGAATGCTCATCCTTCAGCCTCTGCCCTATTTGCGCCTGATGCATTCCCTGCTTTGCATAGTCTACCACAAGCTTGGTTATCTGCTCTTCGCTGAGGGCGAAGCCTTCAGGCCTTGTGCCAAGAGGCACGTCGGGCTTCCTTGACTTTGCCTTGCCGTGCTTTCCAGTGTGCATTCTTGCCATTAAAACACTATAGATTTGGCCAGGAGCATATGGTGCCCTAGGTCATAGACAATACTATCTAACGCTAATATTTATAAATATGGTCATTTGTTGGTGCCAGTATGCAGGAAAAGTCCAAGTTAGAATCAAACGGCATTAGACACCAACGCAACATAATAATAAATGCTGCATTTCAATTTATAGGGTGCTCGTGCATGGTTAAGCTTGAGGAAGTCAAGAATTGGTCGCCAGCGGTAGAATCCGAGATAACTAATTCATGGAGGGATTCTGAAACCTTTAAATTCGATGAAACCACAACGAAGGAGATATACTCCATAGATACGCCTCCACCTTACATAAATCAGCCCATCCACATAGGTCATGCCACTACGTACTCATTCATGGATATGTTCGCTAGGTACAAGCGAATGAAGGGATTCGAGGTTCTTTTCCCACTTGGCCTTGACAGGAACGGACTACCCATAGAAATTGCGGCCGAGAAGCATTTCAACATATCAGCATTCAAGGTTGGCAGGGAGGAGTTCATAGCCAGATGCGAGCAGCTTCTCAAAGAAACATCGCTGGAATCGATAGACAGCTTCTCGAAGCTTGGAATATCGTTCTCTTCATACAAGCCAGGCACGCGTCCCGGTGCAGTGTACTTCACAGACTCCCCCGAATACCGCGCCCTTACCCAGGCAACATTCATAGGGTTATACAAGAGAGGCCTTGTCTACGAAGACACAAGGGTAAGCAACTGGGATCCCAAGCTTCGGACCACCGTTGCCGACTCCGAGATAGATTATATTGACATAAAGTCGACATTCAATCAGGTCCAGTGGAAGGTAAAGGAGACAGGAGAGAAGATAATTATTGCAACAACGCGTCCAGAGCTTATAGCTACGTGCAAGATGGTCATATACAACCCCGATGATGACAGGTACAAGCACCTTGAGGGCAAGACGGCGATAACTCCCATTTTTGAGAAAGAAGTAAGAGTAATGCCGCATCCGTTCGCACAGATGGATAAAGGAACTGGGCTCGTCATGATGTGTTCTGCAGGGGACCTCACAGACATACGCTTCTTCAGGGAGATGGGTCTAGAAGTGGTAATTGCAATAGATAAGGACGGCACGATGAATGAGAATGCCGGGTTCCTCAAAGGCCTGAAGGTCAGGGAGGCCAGGGAGAAGATGGTCAAAGCCTTGAAGGAGAAGGGACTTCTCGTAAAGCAGGAGCTGATAATGCACAGAACTCCTGTATCCGAGCGTTCTAAGGCAGAGATAGAGTTCATAGCAATGCCGGAGCTATACCTAAAGCAGCTGGAATTCAGGAATGAAGTGATCGAGACAGAGAAGAAGATGAATTTCTATCCTCCTGAATCGCGCGGTCTGCTAGAGTCCTGGATAGACGGCATATCTATAGAATGGCCCATATCACGGAGGAGATTCTATGCGACAGAGATACCGCTATGGTATTACGGCGACATGGTTGCAGTCCCGCTGCCCGGAAAATACTACCGCCCATGGAAGGAGGCACCTCCTGATGATGCGGAAGTCCTGAAGGACGGGAAGGTGGTCGGAAAAGTTTCTGACTTCAAGTCTGCAGAATGGGTGGGGGAGACTAGGGTATTCGATACATGGTTTGACTCCTCGATATCAGAGCTGTTCATCACGAAATACAAATCAAACGAATCCTTGTTCAAGGCAGCTTATCCTGTGTCCCTCAGGCCGCAGGGAAAGGAGATTGTAAGGACATGGTTATACTACACGGTACTTCGTGGTTATCTAGAGACCGGATCGAGCTGCTTCAAGGACGTCTGGATCCATCAACACGTCCTCGACGCAAAGGGCATAAAGATGTCAAAGTCACTAGGCAACACTATCGATCCGCACGACATGATAAAGGAATACGGCGCAGAGGCATTCAGGCTATGGGCGGCAAGCGAGGGCGACATGTCAAAGCAGGATCTCTCCTGCTCAAAGGATAAGATACGCGGGGAGCTAAAGACGGTAAACAAGATACTAAACGTTGCAAGGTTCATAGGCCAGTTCGACAGGCCAGCCAATGCTGAACTTGGACCGATAGACAGGCTCTTCGTTGACAGGATAGAGCACCTCACCGAATTTGCAGATGCAGAATATGCCAAGTACAATTTCTTCCATCCATCATCAAGGCTGAAGGCATTCCTGTGGGACGAGTTCGCATCGCATTTCATAGAAATAGTGAAAAACAGGGCTTATAACAAGGATAGTGCATTCACCGAAGCAGAAGCATCCTCTGCAAGATACGCACTACACGTCATATTCGAGCGGTTTCTCAAACTTTCGTACCCCATCATACCACAAGTAGTATCTGTAGTGGGCCAGATGTATGGCATTGACATAAAGCATTTGGATTTCCCAAAAGCAGCGAAAGTTACATCTGATTTGTCCAAGATAGGAAAGATAATGGAGTTTGATTCAATGATATGGAAGGCAAAGAAGGAGAAGGGCATATCTCTGAATTCCGGGATAGATGGGATAGAGATACCTTCTGATCTTAGCGAATTCTCCAAGGATCTCGTATCATGCCATAAGCTTTCATGAACAAGGAATATATTATTTGACCTGAAAAATCTACATAGGCGGCCATATGGATATGCTCAACCTGCAGAATGTCACCAAGGAGTACGAGCCAGGAAAGAAGGCGCTCAAGTCTGTATCAATGTCAGTGCCTGCCAACGGAATATTCGCACTGATAGGCCGCAACGGCGCCGGAAAGACAACGCTCATACGCATATTGTCTACGCAGCTATCGCTTACTTCCGGCCGTGCTAGCGTAGACGGACTGGACGTAATGAAGGATGCGCAGGACCTCAGAGAGATAATAGCTTGTGTGCCGCAGGAAGGCAGGGCGATAGGCTGGCTTACTCCAAGGCAGTTCATAGTATCCTACCTTATGTGGCGCGGCTTTAGCTCTAAAGAAGCAACTGAGAGGTTCGAGAAGGTGATGAAGGAGCTTGGCATATCGAGATACTCAGACACCTTGAACAGGATGCTGTCTGGAGGCACCAAGAGAAAAGTGCTCGTGGGAATGGTCATAGCATCAGAAGCAAGGATACTCTTCCTAGACGAACCGACTACAGGTCTCGATCCTATCTCGCGCCATGATTTGTGGTCAACTCTTTCAAGACTGAAAAAAGACAGATTCATATTCCTGACAACGCACTATCTTGAGGAGGCAGAGGCCCTTGCTGACAACATAGGAATAATGGAGGAAGGAAGGCTCATGTCCCTTGGCACGCTCGATGAACTCAGGAACCACGTGAAATACCCATACAGCATAAAGATACTGTCTGATTACCGTGCCAAAAAACCAAGGCAAGGCGACCTGATAAAAGGTGTGGACGGCCACATCCAGATCGTCACAACAGAGAAGGAGGCGAGGAGGATATCAAGGCACCTGATAGACAAGAAGGTAAAATTTGCAATGAACCCACTTACGCTTGACGATATATTCTACTACATAGTAAGGAAGCCCATAGAGGGAGAGGAAAGCAATGAAGAAGAGGAGTATTAGCAGCCAGCTTATTGCATCGATAATGGTCAATGCCATATATGCCATGGTAAACTATCCGATAGTGCTGGTCAGCACCATCCTGGCCCCATTCTCACTACTCATAGTGATATCTTTCATCAGCCACGGTTCTCTGACCCCAGTAGCAATAGGTGGGGCTCTGATAATGACCATGATCTCATCAGGCACGTCGATGCAGCAGGACCTTTCCCACCTTAAGAACGACTTCAAGGTGCAGGACATGATAGTCAGCTCACCAGTCAGAGCATGGGTATATTTCTTAGGTATGTCGCTATCGCAGATAGTCTACGTTATTCCAGCCCTCATAGCCTTGGTTATATTGGCTGCAGTTTACATACACGCCACCGCAATAGGTTATCTATCAATAATTGCGGTAATGCTCATAATGTTCGTATTTGCTTCTGCACTTGGTTTCGTGCTGTCAACGCTTTCATCCGATGTGGTTCAGAGCTGGGGATTCTCAGGTATAGTGTCTACGGTAATGTCGGCCCTCCCGCCAGTCTATTATCCGATAACCTACATACCAATGCCGTTCCAGTACCTTGCATACCTGTCACCAGCCACATATGCTGCCGAGATAGTGCAGAACATAACCGGGCTTACCTCATTCAGCACAGGCACCATACTGATAGACTGGACAGTCATAATTGCAGTTACGGCTGCAATGCTCTTCATAGCCATGAAGAAATCAAAATGGAGAGAAGACTAATTGTCTCCCCACCTTGAATACTTCCTCGCCAGTGAAAGATAGATCACTGCCTCTGCAAAAAGCACAAGAAACATGTAGTTATTCACAGGAGCCAATCCATAATATCCCTGCAGTATGACTGATGCAGGCGTGACCGGAGACAGCGCCACAATGTAGAGTATGGGCTTGGGCAGGAGCGTGTATGGATAGTAGGTTGGCGGTATCATCGTTAGTATGACGCCGAGCATGCTCGCGGTTGTCCAGACGCTGCTTATGGACTTGAATATGCTGCCTACATACACAGCTATGGATATTACTGCTACTGTAAGAAGCAAAAGTACAATTGCAGTTATCAGCACAGTGACTGGAGTGAAAAGGCCGAAATACAGGCCTAGCACTGCGTATATTATGAGGCCCGGGACGCAGAATATCAAGTTCGCAACCGCCATGCCGAACATGTATTCTACCTTCGTGGCGTTTGTTGCAACAAGAAGGTCCTGTATCCTGAGCTGTATCCTGAAAACTGCAGTGCTTCCGGCAACCATTATCGCAGTTGTGGACATGAGTGCCACCAACCCTCCAGCAACAGCGTACTCAACAAGCCTGCCTCCTGAAAGCACGTATATGAGGAAAAGGAGCGCGAGAGGCATTGACGTGTAGCCTATCGTAGTTGCAGGAGCCCTTCTGAGCCAGGAGTATCCATCGAATTTTGCAAGTGCGAGTATGAAATTAATCCTCAATTGCGCCACCTCCGTTCATTATGAAGAGATCCTCAAGGCTTATCTGCTTAATGGAGTATCCTTCCTTCAGGAGCCTCTGAGCGTCCTTTATCCGCATGTAAGATATGTGGCTGTCTGCAACCTTGTACTTGCCCTTAGGTCCCTCAACCCTTACTCTTCCATTGAATCTGCTCAGTAGCTTCCTGACTTCTCCTTGCATTACTGGCCTTCCGTTGTTGACAAGTACCACCTCGTCAGAGAGCTCCTTCGCCTCCTCCATGTAGTGTGTGGTTATCACTATAGTGCCATTTATCTTCCTGAGAGCAGACCATACTTCCAGCCTTGATATGGGATCAAGCCCTGTTGTAGGCTCATCGAGGAAGATTATCTCTGCCTGCGACGCAAGTGCCATGGCGACGAAGGTCTTCCGTTTCATTCCTCCGGAAAGCCCCCCCATCGCCTTGTCCCTTACATCCCATAGTCCAAGCTCCTTGAGTGACTTTTCTGCAAGATGCTTTATATCAGATCTTTTAAGTCCTCTTGCGCTAAGGAACATCTCCACATGCTCCTGGGGACTGGCCACGTCCCACGGGGCTATCTCCTGCGGTATGCTTGCAATTATCTTTCTTATTTCGTCCCTGTCCTTTACTAAATCAAGTCCGTTTATTTTCACGGTTCCAGAGGTCGGTTTCAGCTGTGTAGACATGATCCTTATCATAGTTGTCTTTCCGGCGCCGTTGCGGCCCAGTATGCTTGTTATCCTTCTATTAAGTTTGAGCGATACGTTATTCAAAGCAACAGTGCCATCGTCATACCTCTTGGTAAGCCTGCTTACTTCTATCATAGCACACATTATTGGATTATAGGTTTATATAGCCTAGGCAAGTAGTTTAGTCTGGTGCTTTAAATGGCAAACCAGATACGATGTGCGCACATACTGGTGGAGAAGGAATCGTTGGCAAAGGAGGTACTGGAGAAACTGCAGAAGGGCGAGTCCTTTGCGAAGCTTGCCGAGCAGTATTCTATAGACGGATCGAGAAGGAGGGGAGGGGATCTGGGATTCTTCAGCAAGGGGACGATGGTAAAGCCCTTTGAGACCGCGGCGTTTGCGCTGCAGAAGGGCGAGATCTCCGGCCTGGTTAAGACTGAGTTCGGCTACCACATCATAAAACGCCTCGAATAAGTGTTTATGAAAGTTCCAAGGAAATAGAACTAGCCATCTGGTCTAATGTAAAGGTAGTTTTTATAAAGGCAAAAAATAAATGCTAAAATAGTGGCTTTGTAGAAATCCTAGGAACACCGATACAAAGTAATTGATGTATCTGTGGATGTTGTAAACAACATCAATAACTTTCATCTCACGTCTCTGCATTTTCAAGAGTCTGCTACGCAGTTCATCACCAAACTTCCTTTTCTGTACCGAATTCACTGTCTCAACTTTGCTCCTCTGGTGATAGATATCGTAAGGGAAATTGCGCCGCAATTTCCTCCTATAGAATCCCGTAGTTCGGCACAGTGGAACCTCATATCGCAACGGTATGACTGAGTTGGCGCAAATCTCCTTATGTGCAAACCTGTGGTTTTCTTCTGAGTCATATCCCTTGTCCGCAGTTGCATTGTCTACATCAATTATGTCCTTT
>JAJYVC010000044.1 GCA_021792235.1 Microcaldota archaeon | reverse complement strand
GCAGACTATATTGGGGTTTCCGAGCACCATGTACCTGTCCCTTGGAGAATATTACGATTCTCCATCAAGCTCGATATCAGTGCAATGGATTCGCACAAGGGCGTATCCTCCTGGGGGAGTCATGCCGGCAGTAAGCTTCGGATCAGGAAGCAGAACGTACACTCCTCCACTAGCCCTTAATCCCCCTCTTGGTCAGGCATATGTGCCAATTACCATATCCAACACAGGCTCTTCGCCTGCGCCTGCAGGATACCAGGAATTCATAGACGTTCCCACAAGCTCATACACATCATACATAAACTCACAGTGGAGCAATATAGAGTTCACCATAGGCGCTCCTGCATATCAGGGAGGAGTCACCATACCTGCATGGGTTGAGAGCGGAGCCTACAACACCTCTTCAGATACAAAAGTATGGCTTAGCCTGCCAGCTGGCATACCTGCCCAAGGTAGCGTTACCGTGTACATGAACTTCATGCCATACAGCGTCATGTCTGCTTCCGGACCTACTGGGGAGGCTCCGCAGCTCAGCAGCACGTACGGCGAATATGACAACGGCGCAGATGTATTCAACTATTACAACAATTTCGCCTCGTATTCAGACATAAGCGGATGGACATCTGGCAGCGGTGTAACTTTATCGGCATCTGATGGACTTGTCCTCACTAGCACATCCGCTAATGTGGGTGCTTACTCTACTTACTCGACCAATCCTCCATTCGTATATGAAGCTTATGGCGAGGCACAACAGGTAACAACAGGTGCAATAGATGCAGGCATTGCATACATCAATATAGTATCTGGCATGACCGGACCCAACATAGGGGGTCCGTGGATCTGGGGTACATCTGCACCTTATAGCTGGGAAGGATGTTGCGGTTATTTCGCTCTTGGCGGATCTGCACCATCACTCAACACATTTTATGTGTTTGGCGAGTCTGTCGGCACCTCACCTCTAGTTCCAACGATTTGGTCCGAGAATTACAATGAACTAACAGCGTCATCACTTACAGCGACTAGCAGGTACATGGGCTTCTGGGCTGATGCAAATGATCGGCAGTTCTATTACTGGATGAGGGTGCGCGATTATTCGCCAATAGGTCTGGAACCAGGATATTCTATAGGAAGCATTGCGTAATTCTTACAAGCACGGCATATGCTGCAGTCTTATGACACTGCTGCGATTCCGGAAAAATTCTTCAGCTGCATACCTGCATCATCATCAGCATTGAATATCTCTATCCTTATGCCAAGCCTGTCTGCATTACCGAGCACCTCTTTTATCTTGTCGTCGTTTATTATGTCATCGTTTACAAGAACAGCGGAAAAATTCCTCGAGCCCAATGCGTCAAGCAACCTATCCGGACCGTATACGGCTATTCCTGCCCTGAGGTCTATCATGAATCTATTCACATACTCGAATTCCCTCTTCACATGCTCGTTCTCCAGGAACCTTGTCACGGAATCGCTCTGCACCACCTCTCGTATTCCAGACCTTTCTGCATCGCTTGCAGGTGCGTATATGAGCCTCTTCCTCATCTCTATGCCTCTGACTTCAATGTATTTCTTCACATCGTCCTTGGTGAATCCCGGCCCGGCCAACACCACGATGTCAACCGACATGCCGTTTGCAGCGTCGATAATTTCCTTGAAGTACTCCTCTCTCCTCGCCTCGAAGTCCTTCATCTTCATGCGCTTGCTAAGCCTGCTGTACAGCTCCGCGACGATATCTATCCCATATCCCTTTATGTACGAAACCAGCGCCTTTTCATCATCAAGCACTATTACTCCAAGCCTAGGCTTCCTTGAATCTGCAACGGCCTGCTTGAGCCTTTTCAATATGTACTGCTTCCATTCCTGCTTCTGAATGTCTATGATGTCTCTTGGAGCTATGTTGAGCGTGTGGTAGCTGCCCATAGTCACGAACTCCTCAGGCCTGCCGTATATTATCTTGCCAGAGATTCTCAGCCTTCCAGCGCTCTTGTCTATCTCGCTCTTCTCCACGTTCACCCTTATCATCACGTCCTTCTGTTCTCCCTTCTTGTCTGCCTCGCTGGCCCTGAACCTCCTAGTGCTGTGGGCCTCCACTACGTCGTTCTTGGATATTATCATGGCAAGCAGGTAAAGGTCATCTATGCTGTCAGGCTCAAGCTTAAGGAAATTGCTCACTGCGTTAAGCCTTATTATCCGCATTTATACACAATAAGGAATAGATACCAAAATTAAAAAGCAGAGCAGAATGTCTACTTATCGAACAGCTCCATGGTCTGCTCTATTATCCTTACTTGCTTGAGCACGTTTCCCATCGCAACTATCAGCGCCTTGGGGCTTTTCGCCTCGATCGTCACTTTCAGCCTGTTCCTGTCAGCAGCCATGCTTATCTTGCTGCCCTTGAATTTCTCCCCATCGAGTATACTGAAATAATCCTTCGGATTGTCAAGCTCGATGCTTATTTCGGATCTGGGCAACTGCACACCTTACTGCGCAAAATTCCTGTGGTCCCTTCCTGCATGTGTTAAGCCCCTGAATGACCTGCCCTTCCTACCGATCAGATCTGAGTAGAACCTGTCGCTCTTTATTGCGGGGTGACTCCTGTCAACGAGTATTGTCTCGAAGAACTTGTTCGAGCCATCCTCCCCCACGTAATAGGAATTAACGACCTCGCAGTTTATGAACTTCCTTGCGGCTCTCTCCTCAGCTATCGCCTTCAGCGACTTCTCCATGGCAAAGAACCTCCCGTTCTTGGACGGCTTCCTTCCCTTCCTCGCCTTCTCCCTCTTGCTAAGTCCCTTCCTCACCCTCACCCTCGCAAGCATTACTCCCTGCTTGGCCTTGTATCCAAGCTCCCTTGCCCTGGCAAGGTTGGAAGGCCTCTCTATCCTGACTATAGGGCCCGCAGCTCTCCATGCTATAAGCTTAGATTTAAGCGTAGGGCTCTGCTCATTGTACTCCTGCTGCAGCGTCTCGTTTATCTGCCTGTAAGCGCCCATAGATTCACCATGAACAAATGATACAACATTATATTCAAAGCAAAGCTAGATAAAGTTTATTATACTGGCAAGCCCGCGCAGATAAAGGTAAACTCCCACATATGTGGGCACCTTTATCTCCCCAGCATACGGCCCGAACCTCTGTTCTGCCATCTCCAGCGGGTATTTCGTGCCTGCCTTTATCTTCACGAATCCCTTCCTGAATGCTATCGCTTCCTTCATAGGGTTGAACCTGTAGAGCTCCCTTGGCGCACCGAGCCTCCTTGCGATCAGCCCTGTGCCTCCGTGTATGGAGTTTGGCAGCCTTATCAGGTGCCCAGGGTCGTTCGTGACGTTCCTGTCTATCCTGTCGCTCTGGCTCACTGCCTGCCCCTCAACTATCCTTTTCCAGAACTCTCCCTTGTTCTTTATGTACACCATGTCCCAGTTGCCGTTGTCTATTCCCATCTGCACAAGACTCTTGCTCCTATATAGTTTGGTGGCTATGGGTTTGTCCACGCCCATGCGCATAAGCGAGTCAACTCCTGCATTGAGGTTGGAGAGGAAGTTCTTGGCTATCTTGCCCTTCCAGCCCTTGTCCTTCGTACTAGGGCCGACCAGCTTCTCCCCACGCCTGCCGGCAGTAGGGAACAGCCTCTCAAAATCTATTCCTATGCCTGAAATGTACCCTGTTATCTCCTTCCTTGCCGCTGCATCAAGCATGAGCACGTCGCCGTTCTTCACGTGCACATGGTATCCGCGGTTGCCGCTGAAGTTCACCGCGATCTCCTTCTCCGAGAACCCGAAATCAGGAACCAGGAAGTCGTACACCAGCTTTATGGTCTCCTTCCTTACTTCTTCAAGGCAGCTGCTGCAGACCCACGACTTTCCATGCCTTAGCTGGCAGGGAAGCTCCATATCCGTAACGTCAAGGTCGAATACCAGCTCTGAACCAAGCCATCCCTTCTTCTCCATAGGCCTGCCGGAAGGGAATCTGTAATAGGCAGAAGACGCTGACACATAAGGCACCGCATTTGAGCAGAGATACTCCTTCAGTTCGAGCTCGTTCCTGAACGACATGTGCCTCTGCGATATCTTGACCTCGAAGTTGCCCACACCGAACTCACGCTCCGCCATCCTGTCAGGAGCCAGGTCCGAAGCCGTCCTGTAAAAATCGGATATCAGCTTGTTTACAAGGTCCGCGCCAGCGTCCTTGTTTCCAGATGCCATGCCAGCCCTCCTACTTATAGACCATGTAAGCCATAAATAGCTTGCAGGGGAGATATATCAGTTACAATTTGTCAGATGGGATGCATATGGCTGCGAAAAGATCTCGAAACGAAGAGGTGCTCAAGGATTACAACATGCTGGGAAAGATATCTGCACAGCTCAGGACACATGAGAGATTGCTGCACAATGTCGTGTCAAAGAGGGTCGCCAGAAAGACAAAGACGGATCTGGAGGAAGGCATACTCGAGAACCTTGACATAGTCGCAACACACATGCGCAAGGCTAGGGCAGAGGTAGAAAAGGCAAGGCACAAGCTCAAGATGATCTAAGGAATCGCAATGGACGAACCGGAGCTAAAGCAGGTCATAATAATAAGGAAGGATCTGGACATGGGCACTGGCAAGCTGGTCGCCCAAGGTGCACATGCCTCGCTCATGAGCTATCTAGAGACGGTAAAGTCCCACAAGGACGTTGCAGAGCGGTGGATAAGCGAAGGGGAGAAGAAGATAGTGCTCAAGATAGACGACGAGGAGAAGATGAAGAGGCTTGCCGAGGCGTTCAAGTACAAGGCTATACCCTGCGCCCTGGTATCGGATGCAGGCCTCACACAGCTGCCCAGAGGCACAATGACTGCATTGGGAATAGGTCCGTGGAAGGCCAAGGATCTGGACATTCTAACCGGAGCGCTTAAGCTCCTGTAGCTCCTTCCTTACCCCTTCTGCAGACATCCCCAGCTCCTCGTATATGAAAGTCAGCCAATCTGCAGTCCATTCAAGCTGCTGGCTCTTCGCCGGAGGCAGCGTGGAACCGCCGTGGCCAAGGCCCTTCTGTATAAGCAGCAGCACAGGATTGTCAGATGATGTCGAATTCTGAACTATCGCGGCGAACTTGCGTGCATGCAGCGGATCGCAGCGTGTGTCGTTCTCGCCGCCTATAACCAGAAGAGAAGGGTACCTTGTGCCTTGCCTTATGTTGTGGTATGGGGAGTATTTTATCAGGAAATCAAAATCCTCAGGAACAGCAGGGTCGCCGAACTCCTTCCGGCAGAGCGGGAATATATCATAACCTCCTTCGTAAATCATGTCAGTCGCAGGCATCTCCGATACTACTGCCCTGAAGAGGTCAGGCCTCTGGGCCATCACCGCTGCAGTAAGCAGGCCGCCGTTGCTCCTTCCAGTTATCGCGAGCCTCTGGCTGTTTGTCCATTCCTTCTCTATCAGCCACTCCGCAGCCGCTATGAAATCATCATAGGACTTCTGCTTGTCGCTATGTATCCCTGACTTATACCATTGCGTACCGTACTCGCCACCACCACGTATGTTCGCGACTACATATACTCCGCCGTCTTCAAGGAACGGCACTATTGAATGGACCTGGTTGTTGAATTCAGGCTCGCTTGCAAGGTTGAACCCTCCATATCCGTATAACAGCACAGGATTGTTCCCATTCCTCTCAACTCCTTTCTTGTATGCCATGAACATGGGGAACTTAGTGCCGTCAGCTGATGTGCACCACACCTGCCTCATGACGAAATTGCTCATATCCAATTCAGGCGACTTTGGCACATCCTTCTGCTTGTACTTCCTCACGCTGTAGTCATCATAATTCATCACGTATGTCTGCGGCGCTCTCACAAGGGAGCTTGCGGTGAAATAGGCATCATCCCCAGCCCCTGCGAAAGGCAAAGTCGCATGTCCCTTTATGGGAAGATCTATATCTCTTATGAACTTGCCGCTGAGCGTATATACCCGCATCTCTGTATAGCCGTCCCTAAGGTACTTGACCATGAGCCTTCCGTCGTGCCTGTGTATATCTGCTATGGGTACATCGCTCTCTCTTACCACCGTCCTCCAGTTGCGTTCAGAAGGCCTGTCAAGATCAAAGCTTATCACCCTGTAATTAGGTGCCTGGTAATTTGTCAGCACATATGCTTTGTTGTCTACCACGTCTGAAACAAAGAATTCAGCGTCCTTGCCTCCTATCAGCACCTTTATCTCCGGCGACGCGTTCGTGCGGAGCTTTTTGTAGTATACCTCATTGTTGACGTTGTCCGATACGTAAATAAACAGGAACCTTCCTTCTGCATCCATGTCGACATGGCAGCTTTTCTGCGCGCCAAGTCCCTTGCCGAACACCGCCTTGTCCTGTGCGGTACCCATCTTATGGTAATAAACGTGGTTTACCCTCTTCGGTTGGGGATTGTTCTTTACGTCAGGCCATCTGGAATAGTAGAACCCTTTCTTGTCCCAGTCCCACTCTACCGATGCGAATGTCACGTTCTCTATCTTGTCCTTAAGCAGCTTGCCTGTCTCAAGATCCATCACCCTTATCGTGGTCACATCCCGGCCCTGATCTGATATCGCGAATGCAACCATACTGCCGTCGTCATAAGGGAACCACGATATCATGGGGTTCTTTCCCTTGCCTTTGAACTTGTTGGGATCTACTGCAACTTTGGGTTCACCGTCAATGCCATCCATATAATACAGCACCGGATACTCTTCGTCAGGCATCTGCCTGGTCTGAAAGTATCTCAACTTGCCCGAAGGCAGCTCTGTTACCATGGGCACCGGTCTGTCTATGTGGGCCACATCCTCAAGTTCCTGCAGTCTCCTTCGCAGATGCTCTCTTATCTTCGACCTGTCAAAATAGCCTCTGGTGTAGTTGTTCTGCTCAGTCACCCACCTCCTTACTTCTGCGCTGTCAGAGTCGTTTAGCCACCTATACGGATCTAAGACCGCCTTGCTGTGCATTATCAGCGTTGCGTCTTCGCTTCTGGTCAGCGGAGGCTTTGCAGTAGTGCCATTAGCATTATCCCTTTTCAAAGCGGCCAGTCTAACTGAAGGCATCTCCAATTCCCCAAAACTAATGAACAGAAGCTATCTTTTAGACAGTCATATTTAAACATTATCTGCAACGTAAAAATATTACGAAAACCGCAACACCTACCACTTCTCCTTGCTGCATGAACATGCTTCTTGCTTCCAGTAAGCTTTTTATATTGGTATACTGTAATCCTACTACAGCGTATTTTCCCGCGATTACTGCATGACGCAGGAGGGATTTTATGGCAGATAGCTTAGACGAATTCAGCAAGTTCATAGCTGAGAACAAGGGCAAGAGGAAGTTCAAGCAGACGGTGGAACTTGCAATAAACTTCAAGGGCATTGACTTCACCAAGCAGGACAACAAGCTCAACGTAGAAGTGATACTGCCAAACGGCAAGGGAAAGTCGGTGAAGGTAGGTATATTCGCTTCTGACCGCGCAATAGTAGAGGAGGCCAGAAAGAACGGCGTGGAAGTTATAGATGGTGCAAGCATAGAGCAGCTCTCAAAGGATCCTGCAAAGCTCAATTCGCTCCTTGATTACGAGCTAATGGCCCAGCCAAACCTCATGCCTGCCGTAGCTAAGAGCCTTGGTCAGTTCCTTGGCCCAAGGAACAAGATGCCAAAGCCGCTGGTAGGCAGCAATGTCAACATTGCGAATCTGGCAACAGAGCTAAACAAGAGGATAAGCATAAGGAACAGGGGCAAGAATCTTCCAACAGTGCACTGCGTTGTAGGCAGTGAGGATATGGAGCCTTCGAAGATTTACGATAATGTCAAGGAGGTATTGAACACGGTGACAAGGAAGGTTGGCAGCGCTCACATACGCTCAGCATATGTTAAGCTGACGATGAGCAAGCCGATGAAGGTGGCGTGATATAAATGATGCTTAAAGCTGAAAAAATAGAGTTCGTAAAGAAACTGTCCGCAGAGCTCAAGGGCTATAAGACTGTGGGCATCCTGTCGCTAGAATCGGTTCCTGACTCACTAGTGCAGAAGGCTAAGAACAAGATGAAGCCTGAGGTTAGGTTCCTAGTGATGCGAAGAAGTCTGGTACTGCGCATACTTGAGGGCGAGCCAAGGTTTGCCAAGCTCGCGCCTTATGCCTCGGGAAACTTCGCTATACTCATATCAAACAAGGAACCAAGCGAGATCAATGCTGTGATAGCTGCAAATAAGATGAAGCTTCTTGCGAAGCCGAATCAGGTATCTCCTTCAGACATAAACATAGAATCTGGGGAGACTGCCATAGCTCCGGGACAGGCCGTTACGGATCTCAAGACTGCTGGCATAGACGTAAAGATAGAGAAGGGCAAGGTTGTCATATCAAAGAGCAAGGTGCTGGTCAAGAAGGGCGAGAAGATAAGCACTGCGGTTTCGAAGGCGCTCAAGATGCTCGACATCAAGCCTTTTGAGGCAGGCACAAAACTAAGGGCTGTAGTGCAGGGAGACCTGCTCTTTAGCGATAAGGTGCTTGCCATAGATCTTGCCTTCATAAGGGGAGAGGTTGCGTCAAACTTCACGCACGCAAACGCACTTGCCACCCAGATAGGATTCGTAACCAAGTACAATGCCGATTCATTCATAAGGAAGGCATATCTTTCAGCTCTAGGTCTCGGGCTCGAGGCTGAAATATACGAACCTGGCATAACTGACAAGCTGATAGCAAAAGCCGTGAGAGAAGCAATAAGCCTCAATGGTATGGTAAAGACGGAAGAGCCGAAGAAGGAGGCGCCTTCCGAATCAAAGTGATTACGCTAAATGGTGAAAAAATGGAGTACATATACGCAGCACTTCTCTTGGACGCGGCAGGAAAGGAGATAAGCGAGAAGAGCCTTGCGGACGTGGTGAAGGCAGCAGGCCTGACCCCCGACGAGGCGATGGCGAAGACCGTTGCCTCTTCGCTCAAGGAGGTAAACATAAAGGACGTTATAAAGAACGCCCAGAATGTTCAGGTCGCAGCACCGACAGCACCTGCTGCGGGAGCCGCACCGGCAGCCAAGAAGCAGGAAGCTGCAGAGGAGAAGGTAAGCGAGGAGCAGGCAGCAGGAGGGCTTGCAAGCCTATTCGGCTAATCGCAGGCAAATCTGCCCAGCCATGCAGGCCATAGCTACTGCTAGGCAGCCAACACACAATATAATTCAGATAGGGTAATATGCACGCTAGTGAAAGGAAGCGACATGGAGCGCATGAAGGTCACACGGACACTGTGATAACAAGAGCGCAAGCCAAGCTTATCGACCAGTTCCGTTGTCATCTTCCAGGCAGGAAAGACGAGATTGTCAGGCTATCTGCTCTCAGTGCAGGCCAGCATATAAGGAGCTTCAAGGACAGATCAAAATTCTGGGACGTAGCGTTCCACGTAGCCGATGCACTCCAGGCTGAGAGGTCTGGAGACTCATTCATAGCATCGCTTTTCTATTCACAGGCAGCCAGGGAAATCTTGGACAGCGGCGAACATAGCAGGTCCAATCTGCTATGGGCGGCAGAGCTATCAAGTGCTGCAACCATGTTGTTCGTAGAAAGTGGTAAAGGTCCAGGCACTGACTCAAATGGGATGGATATAGAGATAAAGCACAACCTCGAAAATCTCGAAGAGAGGGTAGCTAATCTGCTCAAGCGGGATCTGCCAAACAGAAGGGATTAGCCGGTACACCAAGCATATGTTGGTAGCCAAGCATATCATTAAGCACGGTTCTAGCCAGACTGGGTTGCAACCTAAACTACAGGGTATAAATCCAGCTTAGTCCATGGTGTCAGGTAATTTCTACAAAAGCTATGTCGGTCCGGCAAAATTATAACTCCTGTGCATTAAAGTCTGCGGAACAGTGTCATACCATGACAAGGTAGCCTTTTACCTTTCCCGGATTTGCCTCAAGGTACGATTTGGTCTTAAGCTCCATTTCCACGCTTCCAGTATC
>JAJYVC010000043.1 GCA_021792235.1 Microcaldota archaeon | reverse complement strand
ACATCTCAACGAACATTACCCCAGGCTATTCATGTATAATTAACGCTTCAAATGTTGTGCCATACAAATTGAGGCATGGTGTGTGGCAGCCAATAGCAAATTTCACTGTAAATTCAGCAGTATGGAATTAAAATATTAGGCAAATGGCGCGCTTTGAATTTTCGTTAAAACATACGCACATATTCAGCTCGACAAGAGCCTCTTTATAAGAGTTCTTGGATCTAATAAAAGCATGATACAAATAGAGTACAGAGGTCAAAAACTGCAGGCCAGGGACCAGTCAAGCCTCGACATCCTCAGAAAGGGCCACTTCGGGGAAAGATCTGGGAACACAATTAAGCTATTCCCAGAAGAGGCTCTCTACCTGATGGATGTTAGGAATGCATCATGCACATCACCAAGAGGCAGCATGTCCTTCAACACACTGGCATTAAGGTTCTGGAAATCAAGCAAGTTCGCAGCAAAATATTTCACATACAAGGACTGGAGGGACAGGGGTCTTGTTATAAAGCGGCCATTCAGGCGATCGGGCCAATCTGCCGTAGAGTACAAAGAGTATCCTGGATCAAGCCCCAAGCTGCCTGCCCGCAGCATCAGCGGCATCTTCTTCAAGTCAGACCTGGTCACCATAACCGACGACAGTGATTTCGCAAAGCAGATATACGATGACTTTTGGTTTGGCCAGTACGGCTCATACAAGGCAGCAGACCGAGGCAGGCTAAACAAGCTTGATGCCTACGAGACCGTTTACCTTATATCAAAGGGCATACTGCATGTCAAAAACACTACAGAAAAGGAGATAATAGGGCTTGCAACATCAAGAAGGAAGGATTTCGGCAGCATGTATGCAGTATATTCTGACTGGAGAGACAAAGGATACGTGATAAAGACCGGCTTCAAGTTCGGCACTCACTTCCGCGTATATTTCCCAGGCGCAAAGCCTAAGGGCGCATCCGAAGAATCGTCATGGATGCATTCAAAACACGTAATACACGTCTTCCCAAAGGAATCAAAGATGCTCATATCGGAATGGGCCCGGGCGATACGCGTGGCGCATTCAGTAAGGAAGACCTTCATACTTGCAGTGCCTGGTGCAATGAAGGAAAGAAAAGCGGCCATAGACTTCGTGCTTTACCATAGGCACGGAGGAGACGCAGACGATCCCGAAACGTCGAGCCCTAAATATGCCATGCTCTCATTAAGTGAGGAGGAGTACATGGGGGGAAGCGAATTCGCCGCTGCGATAAAGGCCGCACAGTCTCTCAAGCTTGATCTCATACTCGCGATAGCAGACAGGGAGACCGCCGTGACCTACTACAAGGCAAGGCAGATAAGGCTCAAGGGAAGCGAGAACGAGTACTACGAGATAGACTGGATGCAACCCTGATTCCGCACGGGCGAGCCGTGCTTATAATAGTTAAATTTATAAATGGCACCTACCAAAGTATTCTGGGATTGAAATGGCAATTGGAAAGAACGATGCGCAGGCCATAAGCAGAATAAGGGAATTTGCAAAGTGGTCTATAATAGCTACAATAATAGGAGTCGTTGCAGTTGTGATATCATATGCATACCTGATAACTTCTCTGCTGCCTTCATTGCTGATGTCATCGCTTGGAGGAGCATATGGCTACCAGTCGCCATCTCAAGGCACTCCGTTTAGCCTAGTGCTCGCAATCATATTCTTCATAGTAGAGATAATCTTTGTTATTCTAATGATAGTGAAGATAAGGGGCGCATTCAACATACTCTCAGCCTCGGATCCTGCAAGATTCAGCATACCTTCTCTGCTTGTAAACATCCTTGCTTTCGGTCTCCTGGGAGGCATCATCCTAATAATAATTGGCCTCGCCGTTGGAATTTTTGCAATCATAGGTGTAATAGTCTTCGCCATAGCTGGTGTGTCAGGTGCAATAGGAATACCTCTGGGACTATACAGGGTAGGCACCGCATATGGAAACATGATGCTAAGGATAGGAGCCATACTTTCTCCATTCAGCGGTATACCTGGCATAATAATGATCTTCATAGGGGCGAGGGAGCTTGATGAAAAGACGTCTTCCGCTCCTGCCCCGGCCCCCAAAGGGCCAGCCCTGGCGCAAAAGATATCACCGACCAAGCCTGCTTATCCAAAGCTGTAGCTAATTCAGGGATGCCTTGGCTTAAGATAAAGCCCGAACTCGGAGATACGCGATATTTCATTGGTTATCTCCTGCACCGCATGCATCCTGAGCTTGTCGATTCTCAGCGAATGCGCCGAATCAAATATCGCATCCCTTATGGCTATGGCCTTCCTTACCGCATCCGAGTTGCCATCTAGCCCGGAGAAGCACAGGTTGAACTGCTCCTCCAGCTTCGCAAGCATGCCAACATTGCCGAACGCCCCGTCCCTGCACATCAGGCACAGATTATCCGAGATCATTTCAAGCATCTGGAACAGCACGAAATATCTTGTGGAATCCTCAGTGCCCAGCGTGTTGAGCCTCCTTACCCCGAGCATATAGAACCGGTTAACCAGGTTCTCCGAGTCCTGCAGCGCCTTCACATCATTCTTCCTGACATCATCGAATTCCTGGCCTATTATCAGCCTGATCCTACTCAATATCTTCCACAGGTCAACATCACGCACGTTATTGAAGTCCTCTATAACCACATCATCGTCAGAATGGCTTATTATCTCGAAACCAGGGCATTCCTCCTTTACCATGTCGTTTATTCCATGTTCCATGGTCTTCCCAATTCCCTCCCTGAAATAAAGCCTCAGCTTTGTCGTGCCAAACATATAATGCAGCCCTACCAGCCTCTTGACCGCATCAATGCCAATGTCGGAGCCTATCAATTCCTCCCGCTCCTTTACGGGCTCCTCGCGCGACGATATGACTAGATCGCCATTGCTGTTCTCAAGAACATTAACGCTGTCTGAAGGAGTAAGCCCGTTCCTCTCTACCCACTTCTTTGGAACTATCAATGCAAGGCTGCTGTTGCCGAACTTTATCATGCGCTTTTCCATAAGCACATAATATGTACAAACATATATAACATATACCCAGCTTATTTATAGCTTGAAGGGCATCCTAATTCTGCTATTGCGGACGATGAGGAAAATGGATGACTTGAGGATTTCCATAGCCCAGATAAATTCTGGCGTGGGGGACATAGAAGGCAATTGCAGCAAGATAACAGATTGCATTAGGTCTGCCAAGGAAGCTGGCGCAGATGTTGTAGTATTTCATGAAATGGCCATAACTGGATACCCAACAAAGGACCTGCTCCTGTCCGACGAATTCATAGCGTCCGCGCAGGCTGCGGCGGACAGAATAAGGGAAGAATCTAGGGGCATAGCGGTGATTGTGGGCAGCATAGAGCGGAGCGGAGACGGACTGTACAACACTGCATTCGTGTTCAACGACGGCGTAGAGATATACACTTACCACAAGAGGCATCTTCCCAACTACGACGTGTTCGATGAAAAAAGGTACTTCAAGCAGGGTAATGATACCGGCGTATTTGAGCTTCTGGGAAGGAAGATGGGGATCAGCATATGCGAGGACATATGGGTGCCCGGCGGCCCTGCCGACAGTCAGGCAGAAGCAGGTGCAGATATCCTGATAAATATCTCCGCTTCTCCATTCCATTACTCAAAATCAGGCATAAGGAGAAACATGCTTAGCGGAAGCGCGTCGCGCAATGGCGTGCCAATAGTCTATGTGAACCAGGTGGGCGGCCAGGATGACTTGGTGTTTGACGGCGAATCATACGCATACAATTCGAAAGGCGAGATGATTGCCCGGGCGAAGCCTTTCAACGAAGATCTGCTGACATTCGCTCTGGGCGACAATCCGATAAATGAGGAATCCCTATCTACTGAGGAAGAGGTATACGAGGCCCTCAAGCTGGGCCTGCGCGACTTCGTGCAGAAGAATGGCTTTAGCAAGGTGGTCCTCGGCCTTTCCGGAGGAATAGATTCGGCGCTTGTCGCAGCTCTTGCAGCAGATGCACTGTCTCCTGAAAATGTCATGTGCGTTCTCATGCCGTCTAGGTACAGCTCCGATCACAGTATCAATGACGCCAAGGAGCTGTGCGAGAACTTCGGAATACCTTACAAGGTCATAGCCATAGAGCCCGCTTTCAGGGCATTCTCGGACATGCTGGCCACAGCGTTCGAAGGCACCGGCCAGGACACCACCGAGGAGAACATACAGGCAAGGATAAGGATGATAAATCTTTATGCCATGGCAAACAAGTTCGGATACATGGTGCTCAACACGTCCAACAAATCCGAGGCGGCGATAGGGTACGGGACATTATACGGCGACATGGCAGGCGACCTGTCAGTGATAGGGGATGTGCCCAAGACAATGGTGTACGCCCTGTGCCGGCACGTCAATGAGCTCGCAGGATATGGCAAGATACCTGAGAATATACTAACGAAGGAGCCGTCAGCCGAGCTAAGAGAGAACCAGAAGGACAGCGACAGCCTACCCGACTACTCCACGCTCGATAAGATAGTCCACGAATATGTTGAAGAAGTAAGGAGCCCAGAAGAGATTGCAAAAGAGGAGGTTGACAAAACGCTGCTAAAGGATGTAGTAAGGAAGATAGATCGGGCGGAGAACAAGAGGTACAGGTCCTCCCCGCAGATAAAGATAACTCCAAGGGCGTTCGGAACGGGTCGGAGGATGCCAATAGCAAACGGATACAGGCACAGGGTTGCATGATGATATGGTAGTGCAATATGGCCAAACCTCAGAACCCGCGCTTTATTTAAATATGAGTAAAAACACCGATATTTCAATATTTATGGGGAATTAGCATGCCGTATGAGCAAAACAACGCATTGGAAACTGATCTGTACCAGGTGGCCATGGCCGAGGCTTACGCTATAGGGGGAGAATCAGGAAGAACTGCAGTATTCGAGCTCTTCGTAAGGAATCTTCCGCCGCACAGGAACTACCTTCTAGCTGCCGGCCAGGAACTCGCGCTGGAATACCTGGAGGGCCTCCACTTTACAGAAGGTCAGATAGACTACCTGGCAAAGCACGCGCAGTTCCAAGGTACGCAGCATGAAGGTTTCAGGGATATGCTGAGGAATTTCACGTTCACCGGGAACGTATGGGCCGTACCTGAAGGAATGCCTGTTTTTGCAAATGAGCCCATTATGACCGTATCCGCACCCCTCGCGCAGGCGAACTTCGTAGAGACCTATCTGCTAAGCGTGATAAACTCGCAGACAATGTGGGCGTCAAAAGCTTCCAGGATAGCCGACGCCGCGGCGCCTGCCGTAGTCACAGATTTCGGCACCAGGAGGATAGATCCTGACGCAGCCGTAAAAGCTGCAAGAGCTGCGTACATAGCCGGATTCATAGGCACAAGCAACGTAGAGGCAGGGATGAGATTCGGGATACCTGTATTCGGGACAATGGCGCACTCATTCGTGATGAGCGGGGACAGCATGGGTCCTATCACAGAGCTTGAGAGATTCAGGAAGTTCGCTGGCGTCTACCCAAGCCACGCAACCCTTCTGATAGACACCTACAAGATAGAGGAAGGGATACATAACGCATTAAAAGTGGCCAAGGAGATGAGAGCCAGGGGAATCCAGCTTAACGGCATAAGAATAGACTCCGGGGACATAGCCTTCTGGTCGGATTACGCGCACAAGATGTTCAAATCAGAAGGCCTTCCGATAAAGGTAACGGCATCTAACGACCTCGACGAATATGAGATAACAAAACTCACACAAAAGGGGGCTAAAGTAGACATATATGGTGTTGGAACCATGTTTGCCATGGCCAACAGCGATGCGCCAAAAGGCACAGGCGGCGTGTACAAGGTCGCCGAAGTAGAGGTTAACAGCGTAATGCAGGGCAGGATGAAGAAGAGCGATGAGAAGAGCACGTACCCATGGTCCAAGCAGGTGTACTATTACTTAGATGCAGAAGGCAGGAGGGCATACGACGAAATAACGCTTTCCAGCGAGGAACGGCCGGATGGCATCCCTCTCCTTAGGCAGGTTATGAGGGATGGCAGGCGCACCGCACATGCAACTACCATAGCTGAATCCAGGTCCTTGGCAGATACAGAAAAGGGAAGGCTAAGGGCGAGCCTCAGGGGAATAGCCGACGCGGCAGAACCCCAAAGGGTGGTGGTATCCGACAGGCTCCAGGGCGCCCAAGCAGAGGCAGTAAGGAGCATAATGGACGAAACGCTCTCCAATGGAAGGAATGCTAACAACAAGAGAACAAAAACAAGTTGATTGAATGGATGGCAGCAAAATAGTATGGAACGTCGATACGCAGATCGACTTCATGAACGATGACGGCACACTTTCCGTGCCCAATGCAAGGAACATAGTCGGCAATCTTTCGTCAATATTCAAGTCCGCAGTGAGTAACGGCGTGCGGATACTTGGGTCTGCTGACGA
Source organism: Microcaldota archaeon (assembly GCA_021792235.1). Taxonomy (GTDB): domain Archaea; phylum Micrarchaeota; class Micrarchaeia; order Micrarchaeales; family CABMGC01; genus JAJZNA01. Next base: position 4,647 of record JAJYVC010000043.1, on the reverse strand, counting down.
GCACACCGACGCCAGTGCAGAATTCGAGAAGAACGGCGGCGTGTTCCCTCCCCACTGCGTGCGCTATACCAAAGGGCAACTGAACATACCCGAAACATTTCTCGGAAAAGGGAACACGGGAATAGCAAGATGGCACGAGTCATATGCCGAAGCCCAGCTTGCCGCGATATTCTCAAAGAAGCAGGTGATACTGACAAAGGACGACAACGACGTATTCACGAGTCCGCACATAGCCGGGCTCCTAAAGACTGTGCCCAAAGGCGCGGAAATATATCTGACAGGAGTTGCCACAGAATACTGCGATGCGTGTGCTTTAAGGGGGTTGGTCAAATACAGCGCGGAGTACGGCATGGAGTGGAAGATATCAGTGGTAGCAGACGCCATAAAGGAGATAACGGAAGAGGGAAGGATAGCGGCATTCGAGGAGTTCAGGAAGCTAGGCATATCTTTCGTAAAGACTGCAGATGTCATAAGGCAGCTGGAAGGCGGCCATTATGACAGTGCACTGAAGGAAGCGGCAAGGAAACAGCAGGCAAAGTCCAAGGTAACCTGATAAATCTGCCAACGAGTAATGCATATGGATGGAGACGAGATAATATCCTCAATAAGCAGCATATATGAGAGTCTGCTGATATCAAGCGGGCTGCGGCAGCATATGGTCAGGGTCGCTGTATCTCCGGTGGTCAAAATCAGGGTGGTCAGGCCAAAGCGTCCGAATGCCGCGTCATCAACAGCCCCGAAATAATCCCTCAATACAAGCCCAGAGAAGAGCTCGCCAAGCGCATGCTCCTTCGAAAGCCTTTCGGCTGCGGCTTCGGATATCGCCTTGTCGGAAAGTATCCTTGAGATCTGTAGTTGCGAGGCGCCGTTCAAGTACTTTGATAGTGCAATCTCAGGAGATCTTGGCGCATCCATGCTAAGGTCAAGCAGCTTCTTGCTCGCTTCGTCCTTCCTCGCTTTAATGCCCATACATATGACCCTGCAGCAAACAGCCTGCGCAAGCAGGCATCAAGCAAGCATTCAAAACTCCTGATATATAAAGCATATCGTGGCCCAAACCGCTCTCCAGAGGCCATAAGTGGAAGTTCTCCGAGAGCTAACAAGATTTATAAATGCTTATCAAGCAATATTATCAAGGGCGAATACCATGAAACTCTCTGAAATATACCGTATGGACATATACAGTGATGCTGGTCAGTATCTTGGCGAAGTGCAGGATGTGATAATAGACCTTGAAAGAGGTGAGCTGAGTAGGCTCCTCATGGTCCCATGGAAGACCGCAAAGGGCGACTCAAAGCTCGTGCTCAAGAACAAGAGCATACTATACAAGAACGTCAAGAACGTCAGCGACGTAGTCCTCGTTTCATCACCCCTAACCACATCGCAGGAGGCGAAGAAGGAGGAAGTCGACGACCTCTCAAGGTAAATAGTTAAGTTACGCTGTAATCAGATAGCCGTTAGCTTCGCCCGATAGCAGCTATGAAGTCCAGAGCACCAGTGTTTTTTGTATTTGTGAGAACTACATCTAGGCTCTCGCGTTCGCCACCTTCCCTGTAATACCTTCCAGCACCTGCATATCCTGCTACTGATGGCAGATGTCTTTCCATCCCTTTCCATGCATTGTACCAGATTCTATGTGAGTCTGTGGTATGGGGCACTTGAAGCACATATCTTGGGGACTCCTCTCTAAGGAGGCCCCTAAAATCATCTTTTATGCCCATCCTCTCCTCCCCGATGTTGTTGGATCCCCTATTGCTAAAGATATTCAGATCATGGCAGCACATCACAGCAACCTTACCAAAATCCGATTTAAACACATGTGTCCGAAGATCATCAATTCTGACAAGTCCTCCCTCCGGGCAGATGTCGGATACGATTTTCCTGTCCAATTATATGCTCCAGTGGTCAAATCAACAGTTACTGCCAATTCTATGTGTCGCTCCGAGATATGATTCTTTGTCGTTGACACAACGTTCTTGAATGAATCAACGCCAAAAATCAGATACCTTGTGTGGCTCCCCAAATCTCTTATAAGGCTTTTAACAAGGGTCTTATCGGTTGCCCGTGTAGCTACTCTACTGCTTCTTCTAACGCCTTACGATTATCTGCAGCAGTAAGTGTGCGCCAATCCATATCAAATGATACGAATCCGCCATTAGCCACTAAAAACTGTGTCTTAATTCTTTTTGGATACTGCCTGCTCACTTCTGAAAGAAGTGACCTTGCAAGATCCACATTGCCAGACCACGGGCCGCACACTATGATTCTTCCTATGGAAGCATGCGGATCATGTCTGACTTTTACATCCATTTCAATTCGTCTCCGTATGAATAAGTCAGGTCGGTATCTCATATTTAAAGCTTCTTAGGAAGCTTTATTCCCCTCTGGTTGAGGTATGTGCCCTTGTAGGCATTCCTTACCCTGTTCAGGGTTGTAGCGAATATGACGTGCGCGAACCTTACCTTCGGCCTGAGCAGTATCGGGAACCTGCTGCTGTTGAACACCTCAAGCGTTATGGTCCCAGCGAATCCAGCATCTATTATGGTAGGCGGAACGAAGAGGCCATGCCTTGCCCACGTGCTCCTGAGCTCGACAAAGCCTATTAGGTTGTCCGGAAGCCCCACAAACTCAACTGTAGAAAGCAATACCTGTGTTCCTGGATGTATAACTATGCCCTTCGGCATCCTCTTAGTAACATATTCATCCTTCAGCGTGCTTGGGTCTGATGGATCTATGAGAAACTTGCTGTCTCTCTTCGGATTATGCTCTGCAACCTCGTCAGAGAGCCTAAGGTCAAGCCCGTTCTCCCTTATTATCTCCTTGTCAAAAGGTTTTACTATTATCCTCTTCTCCTTTATCAGGCTCTCGAGGTCAAAATCTGAGAGTATCATAAAATCAAGACTATTTTGATATTAACTATTAAAATACTTTCAATTTCATTAATCCTTGATGTTCATTTCGTTCGAAGGGATAGACGGGTCCGGAAAGACCACCCAGGCCAGGCTCCTGTACGAGAAGCTCAGGGCAGAAAGGAAGTGCCTGCTCACAAGGGAGCCAACGCAGGGCGACATAGGCAACTTCATAAAGAAGCTGATAAAGAGGAAGAAGATAAATCCCATGGCAGTGCAGCTCCTGTTCGCTGCAGATAGATCATTCCATATAGAAAACCTGATAAAACCCAAGCTGAAGCAGGGTTATACTGTCATAACAGATAGGTATTTCTTCTCCACAATAGCGTACGGAAAGGCAAGCGGCCTTGATGAAGGGTGGCTCAAGGAGGTCAACGGGAGGTTCATCCGGCCAGATATAACAATAGTATTCGACATAGATCCGGAGGTTGCAATAAAAAGGATAAGCTCGCGCAGAAAGGACCAGCACTATTTCGAAAGGCTCAAATTCCTCACAACCACAAGGAACGTCTACAGGAAGCTTGCAAAGGAATACCATTGCAACGTGATAGACGGCTCCAAAGACGAGGAGAGCATTAAAGAGGAGGTCCTGTCAATAATAAAATGATGCTTGCGCTCCCATCGTCCAGTCCGGCCAAGGACACGGGGCTTTCAACCCCGGAACTCGGGTTCAAATCCCGATGGGAGCAAACCAAATTTGGGGATTATATATAAGTGCCACAAATGTTACCTTTTTCTAACGTAGTTTTGGCATTGAGAATGGGCTGAGAAAAGAGACCGTGTGCTAATTTTTGTCAAATAAATCAGGTAAATCTATTTTGAATGGGTGCGTTTATTCTGTGCGTAGTCTTTGCGGAGTCTATCAATTCAGTAGAATCTGCATCTAGATAGTTCCCTACCAACGTGCCTTTTTCCATCCAAACTATTATTAATACCTAGAGAATTCCCCCAACTTCGTTGGGGGTTGAACTAATTCTGCAATAAATATACGCTTTGAGGCGGGAAAATACTTGACGCGACGTGATGTTCGTCGCGCCGAAGTGTATACAATGGTGAGTATAACTTATAGAAATCATAAAAATGTATCGGACTTCCAGTACAACTTTGCACATCTTGTGCTTGTATCGAAGTACCGATTCAAGGTCTTCAAAAATCCGAAGACGCAAAAAGTAGTTGCAGGCGCATTTCGAGAGATTGAAATGCAATACAAGATAAGAATAAAGGAATTTTCGTTCGGAGACGACTACGCACATGTTCATATGGAAGTCAATGTTCCCAACACACTCTCCATCATGCAGGTAATACAGATTTTGAAGTCGCATTCTGCATCAAAAATCTTCGCAGAAATGCCAAATTACCACCTAAGATATCCAAAAGGACATTTCTGGGGAGGACAGTACAGCAATAGTAGCGTTGGCCCTGTCGGTGAGAACATAATCCAGAATTACATCAGAAGGCAGGATGTTTCTTACGAACCGTTTCTGCAGCATGAAAAAGACCATCAGATGAAACTGCAATTCAACTGATTCGGGCGGGTGAGATACCGCTAGCTTGCTGCGGAGGAACCCGCCCGTGCTTAGGGTTTATAAGGGGCAAAGCCCCTTATTTCATTTCCATACTGCTGAATTTACAGTGAAATTTGCTATTGGCTGCCACACACCATGCCTCAATTTGTATGGCACAACATTTGAAGCGTTAATTATACATGAATAGCCTGGGGTAATGTTCGTTGAGATGT
>JAJYVC010000042.1 GCA_021792235.1 Microcaldota archaeon | reverse complement strand
CATCTGGCGCCGGCACATCTACCTTAGGACCAATGGCTCTTCCAAGTGCTCTTATGTATCCTCGTGAGAGGTTCTCAAGCTCGTAATCGTTCATTGACTTGGGATCGCAGATCACGCCTCCCTTAGCTCCACCGAATGGTATGTTCGCAAGTGAAGTCTTCCAAGTCATCCATGCCGCAAGAGCCTTCACCGTATCTATACTCTCAAGTGGATGATACCTTATTCCACCCTTGCCCGGTCCTCTGGCATCATTGTACAACACCCTAAAGCCGTTGAATAGTTTTGTTGTGCCGTCCCTCATCTTCACAGGTATGTTAACGGTAAGCACGCGCTTCGGCTCCCTCAAAATAGTGTGGGCAGTTCTGTCGAGGTTCATAACCTCGGCCGCAGCGTCCAGCTCCTCCTGGGCTATCTTAAATGGATTCAATTCTTCGGTCATACAATCAACTAATCATGAGCAGCGAACCTGTAGCATAGGTCGCTGATCAATGCATTTACCTCCTTTTCATCTTCAGTACCAGCAGCCTTGATCACTGCGCCGTCAACTATGCCAGACTTCCTTACCTTTTCTGTCAGCTCCTTCAACGCCTTCGAATAGTTTCCACTAAGGTACTTGCTTACGGCTACCTGCGCAATCCCGAGCCTGGCTGCTATTTCCCGCTGCCTCATGCCGTATCTGTGCTCGAGCTGCTCTGCAATGTTTATGCGTATTGCAGGCAGGACCAGTCTTGTGATGCTATTGCACTCCATCTCCATCTGTATCATCTCGTCCCTTTCCTTTCTTCTTGTTGTGCTTCGGTTTCTCAACATCGATTATTCCGAGCGAATCCTTTATCCAACCCTTGAATCCCGGCCTCTTCGGTAACTGCGGCTCCTCTTCATATTCTCTGGTCAGTTTCTCAGCTTCATGCCTCATTTTCACAGGCAACCGCTGCTCCTCTTCTTCGACGCCTTCTTCCTGCCGCCTAGTCTGCGGCTTCCTTGCCACCGGCATGCGCACGTTCATCCTTAGCCCGCCCCCTTTCAGGAATGCTGATACTATCTCTTCAGTGTGCGCAAATCCGTATCTTATTATGATGGTATTAACGCCCTGTGCTTTCGCATCCCTCGCCTCTTCAACGTCATGGCATACTGCAGCGGCTATGCCCTCATACTGGCTGAACGATACATTGGCGCCAACAGCATTGTCAGTGACTGCCACTATGACATCATACTTCCCGTTTGCGAACAGCGTCGCGCCTGTCCTTGCAAGCTCCTTTGCATTTCCGCCCACTTCTTTAGACACTATAGTGGTGCTGCCAACATCTATAGATTCGGTAAGTTCATCAGTAGCTCCTTCTATATTGCTTATCAAGAGTATTCTGATACCAGCACCTGTTATTATATACAATAATGCCACAAGCATATTTAAATATCTGCACAGACACATAATAGCGTAAAACAAGGTGCTAAAACGAGAGGAAGCGAATCGCTGGTAAGGTGCGATAATTGCGGCAGAACCGTTCCTAGGAATAAGGCAGTAGTTGATGAAAAGAGGATAAGATACGGTGTGGACATGAACAACAGGGATACTAGGTTCATGACTACAAGGAAAGTATACTATTGCATAAGCTGCGCCAAGCACAATGGCATATTCCAGAGGAAGGCGGAACAAGCGGCAAGATATGCATCGCGCAACCATGCGTAATAATATCAAAGAGAGTGGGATGTTGGGTTCAGAAAATGACTTTTCCGACCTCCTCATATTCAAGAGGAGGAACAAGCCTACAGAAGAGTTTCAGAAGAACCAGGCCCAGAAAAACGAGGCAACACAGAAGCAGCAGAATTATGGTACAAAGGCACCTGCTTCGTGGCAAGCAGCCAAAGTCGGATTACAGTCAAAGGAAAACAGCCAAAAGGAGAATAATCCTGCTGCAAGCAAGCCGCAGCAGCGCAAACAGCCAGAGGTCGAATCCAACGCTGCAAATATGCAGCCGAAAGATGTAAAAGGAGCATTCTGCATAAATCATCCGTGGCGTGAAGCATACGCATATTGCGCAAAATGTGGGCTGCCATACTGCTTCGTAGAGATAATGAAGTATGATGGCAAGATGTACTGCCTTGATGATATCGATTCTGTGCAAAAGGCCGCAGGCGAGAATGAAAACACTGTGCAAAGGAACAGCTTCTCGATGCTCGCTTCAGTCCTTCTGTTTGCAAACATTGCGGCAATAGCCTACTACACCTGGAAGTCAACGGCGCTCTTGATCTCGCTTATTCTTTCACAAGGGGTGCTGAATTTCTTCGTACATCTGAACCAACTCTATCTCTTTCCAATTGCAAATGTGTCGGTAGAAGTGTTTGGGGTCATTGCCGCGTTCGTGGTCCTCGGCAGGCGCTTCTCCGCGTTCACATTCTCCTTTATCGTAACATTCGTATCTGTGTTCATAATGGTGTATCAATACCTGAGCAACAGCGAGACATACGCGCTAATATCAAGCATAATACTAATGATTGCATTATCTGCAATGGTCTATAGCAGGATGACCTCAGAGACATCAAAGTCAGAAAGCTTCGCATCCGCACCAGAGGTCGAATGGCCAAAGCCAGAGGTATTTTAGTCAGGGTCGCATTATGCTGGACAGGCTTGCCGCAAGCATGTTTATCACGTCCCTGACATACCTGTGATCCATGCGGGTATGCACCGAAGATATCGCAAGCACATCCTTTTCAGCATTGTATCTGAACTCAATCCTTATCTTTTCTTCATCATCCGTCACTGCCTGCACAGAACTTCTCGAATCCAGGATGGCCTTCGAGAGTTCGCTCTCGTCCAGGCGCTCCTGTAGCTTTTCTGCAGACCATTTATCCACTCTTATCCTGTATAGGTAAACGCATCTGGAATCACTAAGCTCCTCCGAGACTCTCGGCAGACCAGCTACCACCTCTCCATGCTCTATTATCCTATCATCAAATCTTATCCGGGGTATATCGCGGCCTACGTCAAGGATTGCTTCGGAAAGCTTCATCGCCAGCCTGTAGGTCATTTCTCTGTCTCCTGCACGTTTTGCAAGGTCAAGTGACCGAGCCAGCGTCCTCAGGGCAGAGTCTCGCTCCCTTAGCGCGGCAAGATACTCATATTTTTTGGCCGAATCAGAAAAGAGCCTGCTGGCTCCGTTATAATCGCCGCGCGTAATCTTTTCCTCAGCAATATGGCTTGCTACGTGTGCGAGTATGTCTACTGCCTTGTTTATTGTCGCTTTTTGAAGTGGCATATGATCAGATAAGCCTGACGAGCCACTTATATTTAACCTTTATCTACAGCCCGGGTTTTTGAAAATAGATACCTATAAATGAAGTCCTAGACCTCAGGCTTCATTTCTGACTTTGGGTGTTTTGGCTCTGTCCTCGCATCACGCTTTGAAAATGTTTACATTTCCTCAACTGTCTTTATTCCGAGCAGTCTCAGCATGTTGGAAAGCGTGATCATGTATGCATGCACCAATTCCATCCTGAACGGCTGCTCCTTGCTGCCTATGACTGGCGTGCTCTCATAGAACTTGCTGAATATCGAAGTGAGGTTTATCACATAATCTGCGATAACGTTGGTGGCATACTCCTCCGCAGCCTTTCTTATTGCGTCTCCTGCGCTTCCCATCAGCTTGATGAGCTCAAAGTCATATCCCCTGCCTACGGCAGCATAATCGCCTGCTTCGAGCTTGCCGTATCCATAACCTCCCTTCTTGAGTATGCGTCCTGCCCTTGCATAGGAATACATGCAGTAAGGTCCGCTGTTGCCTTCGAAATTCAGTGCTGTTGACCATGAGAATATTACTGGCTTCTCCGGAGATACTTTAAGATACTCAAACTTTATGGCAGCCCTGCCCACTTCAGTAGAGATCGCTGCCACCAGCTTCCTGTCCTCTATCTTCTTGCTCTTTTCAGTAGCTTCCTCTGCCTTTTTCTTGGCCTCTTCGAGCAGCACGTCTGCAGTATAAGACTTCCCTTCCCCAATCCACCCACCGCTCCTCCCACTCAGCGAACCTGAATCAACGCTAACTTCCCCGTATGCAACATGCACTATTCTGTTTGCTGCTTCGCTGTAGCCTGCAAGGCTCAGCACCGCCTTGAGTATGAGCTGTGGATACTTCTGTGCGGAGCCTATTATGTTCACTACGGTATCTGCATGCCCGAAGTCCAGCTCCCTTCCGGAATCTGCCGTGGAATAAAGCGTCTTCCCGTTCTTCTGCAGCAGTACTTCCTTATACTCAAATTTGGCATCTAGTATCCCTAGCTTCCACATATGGAATGCCAGATCCTTTGCGACGTATGTCGCAGTTCCATCACTCCTCATGATCACCTTCTCATGCTCGTTGGGATTCTCGAACTCTCTAGCGAAAGACCTCACACTGTCGAGGTTGAATACAATGCATCCAGCATTCTTCCCAACGCTTGGCTTATTCAGCGCTCCCATTTCCATCCCTACTCCAAGCGCACGCTCGAGCAGCTTGGCATGTACTATATCGCTTTCCCATATCATGACGTCGTGGTATATTCCATACGAATATGCCGTTTCATACTGCGCCATCGCGCAATTCATCGAAAGATCCCTCGCAAGTCTGGACTCCTCTGTCCCGCTCATTTCCATCCTCTTTGACACTTCAGATATCTTTTCCTTCGCCCCCTCTTCCGATTCCATCCTCCTGTTTATCCTTACATACTGCTCTCCAATCCAATGGTCGAACTTCTTGCTTTTATCTGCTTTTTCAACGCTTTGATACCCCCATACTATTTCTGCCATCTGGATGCCCAGGTCGTCTATGTAGTCCTCTCGCTCTACTTTGTAAGAGCAGAATTCAAGAATATTTGATATGGAGTCGCCTAGAAGTGCATTCCTGAGATGGCCTATGTGCCACGGTTTGTTAGGGTTCACTGCAGGGAACTCCACAAGAACCTTCTTTCCTGAACCAATGCTGCAGCTTCCATACCTGTCGCCTTCACGCAGTACAGCTTCGATTACCCATTTCGAATACTCTACCTCGTCTACGGTCGCATTGATATATCCGCCAAACGCCTTCACTTCTTTGATCATGCCTGAAACTGCAATGCCATCTGCTATCTCAGCAGCTATTTCATCCGGTTTCCTTTTCAGCCCCTTCGATATCCTTATTGCCACAGAACTGCTCAGGTCTCCGAACTCCTTCTTAGGCGTAGATATGGAGTTGATTATCTGCTGCCTGTCCAATCCAGATTCACCATAGCGATTGGAAATGGCAGATTCGATGGCTAAAACAAACCAATCTCGTATACCTTCGCTAGGAGACGCCATCAGGATCACCTCCAAGCATTCCAGATGTCGCCTTGGACAGCTTGGACTTGTATTTCGGGTGCACATAGATCCGCGCATCGTAGAGCTTCTTCTTCCCTATCATCTGCATTATCAAGCCGTTGCTTTTCAGTATGTTGCTTACAGATCCGCTATCGCGTATGTATATTGGCGACTTGTCATCTATGATTCCTAGGGGTCTGAGGTACGCCGGGAATATCCACTCCCATTCGTTAACTCCAGCGCTCTCCGCAAAGCTGCGCAGCTTGGAATCATCATACGTCATCTCATTTATCTTTCTGTTCTCTTCAGACATGTCCTCTCCATCCTGCGGCAGCGGATTGATGTATGCTATCGATACTGGCTTGCGTAGCAGGAACATGCGCACAAGATCCTTCAGGAATCCGTTCTTTCCATTCTCCATGTATCTGTGCATCGCCGAGTACAGTGCATGGTCATCGTACACGAATATTTCCATCTCATCCATCGAGCTAATCAGGTCTTTCGGATTCTTCATCTCACCCTCTCCCACCAACTTCTCGAAGATTCTCTGTATCATGAGCTCGAACGCCGTGCTGGTCTTATGGTGGTATACTGACCTGAACATATGGTATCTGCCGAGTAGAAAGCTCTCAACCGCTGCTTCGTCCTTATCGAATACGATCCTTCCCCTCTCAAATGAAGCTATACGTATCAGCCTCTGGATGCCAACATTGCCGTATCCCACCCCTGTGTGGTATGCGTCGCGGAGGAGATAGTCTGCCTTATCTGCATCAAATGCCGATGAGATCAGCATGCCAAGGTCGCCGCTTCCCTTGCCAGATATCATGTCAGTTATTTCACCTATCCTATAGCTTGAAAGTATGTCTTCCAAGAACCCGCCAATCAATGCGCTCCCGAATTCTTCGTGACTCCTGCCGCCAAGTCTTCTCATTATCACGTGCTCGGTGGTATGGGAAAGCGGATAGTGGCCTATATCATGGAGTAGTGCTGCTAGCCTCAGCTTCTGTACTATGTCATTATCATCCGCGAGTATGTGCCCGTTCACTCTAACATGGGATATGAACTGGTCCATCATGAACATGGTACCCAGGCTGTGCTCGAATCTGCTGTTAGTAGCACCAGGATACACGAAATTGACAGTACCTAGCATCATTATGTTCTTAAGTCTCTGAAACAGAGGGCTGTTCACCACCTTCAGCTCCACTTCGGTGAGACCTATGTATCCATGTACGTTGTCGTATATCTGCTTCTTTATCTCAAGGACCATCTGTATCAATGAATACTCTTGTCAAACTCTTTTATAACTGATGGTATTGCGTCAACCACGTCTACTGCGATTATGTGTCTACCCCTTCTCCTCGCAAGAATGTCGCCTATTCTATAATGCAGATAGACTCCTGCACATGCTGCCTCGAAAGGCCCAGCCCCCGTAGCCATGTAACCGCATATGATTCCTGACAGTACATCTCCCGTACCCATCGTGGCAAGTGCAGAGCTAACAGGTTTACCTATCCTTGTCCTTTTTCCATCAGTGACTATTGTGTAATGACCCTTTAGCACGATTATTATCCCAAGCCTACCGGCCCACGCAGAGGCCGTACTCGCGCGTTTTGCAATATTGCTCCTATCGGGCTTCACTCCGGTGAGCCTGAAGAACTCGCCATCATGCGGCGTCGCTACGATGCTCATGCCTGCACTGCCGACACGGCCTAGTCTCCTTAGCGATATTATTGCATCAGCATCAACCACAACAGGGACACCGGAACTAGCGCATACTTGTATTATCTTTGTAGCTGAAGATATGGTATCTTTTAATCTCCCAATGCCCATGCCTATTGCGACTGCATCAGCCCTTTCAACTTCACCTAATATCTCCTTATTGCACGTTATAGAATTGCTGCCAAGCGCGCCAACTATGATGTTGGGCGAAAGACTCCTTACAGGATTTATTATTGCCTTCGGTACGTACAGCTTCACATAACCGGCGCCAATGCGCATCGAGGCCAGTGCAGACAGCACCGGCGCTCCATGAAACCTACTGTTACCAGATATGATGAGTGCCGTACCCCTATCCCGCTTATCCGATAATATGCTTTTCGGAACCGAGGCTGCCTTAAGATCAGCTCTTCCCAAGAGCTCATATCTGCCCGACATAATCGACATCCCCAACGCTTTTATAATCATTTAGTCATATAATATTGTAAAGCTTAATATCTGCCGGTGTTTCTATAGTAAAGATATACAAATCAAAGAACGGAAAGCTCGTGCTGTATCTCCCGTTCGACGTAGTGAATTCACTGAAGCTAAAGGAGGACGATGAGGTTGGTTTCTTCAAGGCAGACAACAGGTCATTCCTATTTGCTAAAAATTCAGATATAATCAGCATGCTTCAGGCAGGATTGCCTAAGGGAGAAGTACTGCCTAGGCCGATGCAGAGGGAGAGTTCACCAGCGCCCAGGCAGCGTGCGCAATATCAGCCTTCATCAGAAGAGCTAGGACTGCTCAAAAAGCTGGATACTGTCAGATATGAGAGCAGGACGCAGGACAGGATATCTGGTATGCTCAATGACAACGAGAAGATGGTACTGCAGCGCTTAATAGAAAGTAGCACGGTTGTCAAGTTCCGAGGAAAGGACGGCAAGGACCATTACAGCATACCCAAAAGCATATACGACAGCTTCCTAATGAGGAAGAAGCCACTGGCTAAGGAAGAGCCATACAATTTTGTAGTGCCAAAAACCACGAAGCTGCCTGAGGACGAGGATGTGGCAGAGTTGCAGAGCAATGGCTACGTAGTCCTTCAGACCGAAGCAGAGGCTTCAAGAGTCTCGCTCCTTCTTGAGCAGAGCATAAGGCATGGTCAGGTACTCGGTACAAGGTCGTTTAGCAAGAACAGGGAGTTCTACATAATGCTTCGCTCATATTTCGATAGGTATGCGCAGGGCATACTGAAGAAGCTAAGGGAAAGGAGCTACAGGGTAGCCGACATCGCAAAAGAGCTCGGCCTAAGTGAAGACGGAGCAAGAGGTATACTCTGCATACTCGCAGAGAATGGGGACGTGATGGAGAAGAAGAGGGAAGTATTCCAGATAGCTTGAGCATGCTGTTGATTCAAGAGCGGCTTCTGCCTCTTTTCACAAAGCGGTACACAAGATATGCCACAATAACCGCGGCCATAATTGCCGCTATACTTGTGTACAATTCCTGCTGATTCTGTGCCTGCGCTGCAGTTGTGCTCGGCGCGGTGCCGTTTTGCTGCGCAGAGATGGCGGATGTGGTTGAATCGTCGTTGCATTTATCCTCTCGAATATTTCCACTATCGGATCGCTTCGCATGTCAAAAGAGACTGGGCACGAAGATTGGTTTACGTAGAATGGCACTATTGCATTCAATATTCCATTCACTAGCATGAAAGGTACTATGTATGTGGATGGTATAGCGTATGGGTAGTGCATGTCGACATCCAATGTCGCTGATGTCGGATTGATTGTTATGTTGATTATCATTACCCGCGTCAGGTTTTCAAGCCGCGGCAGGGATATCTCATCGGTGGCATTTTCTACAGTCATGCCGAAACACTAATTCTCCCAAGGATTGACTGTGAAACAAGAATCAATCTTGCTGTAATCAAATGCGATTCTGTCGAAACCCCTCCGTACACCACCTACGTGGGTGTGCCTACAGTACAATTTACTACAGTGATCCTGCGCATCTGCGGCACAGTGTCAGTTCATGCAATTGCAGCGTGATCAAAGACAAGCACAAGGACAATGAATATCGCTACTGCTATCAACAAGAGCTTTGCGCTCATTTCCGGACCTCTCTCCGGCGCATCGTAGAAGCTGAGGACTCCGGCCTGCTGCTGCGGAGTATTAAGAGCCATACAATCAAATTGAATATGAGGACAAGATATTTAATAATATGCCGGGCCTGCCAAAAATACGTCTACCATTCAATGAAGGATGAATCGCCCAACACTATGACATTTGTAAGCGCAAAAGAAAATATAATTCAAGGGCTGCTTATCCCGAATATACTGGAGAAAGCCTAGAACTTTAGCTAGATGATGCAACTATTAGTCAATTACTAATAGTTCTTCTTAGTCGCACTAGGTGCATCTTTATGCACTTCATCCTGACTCCGCCGGGCCATCCTGACTAATGGCGATGACTTCCTCGTCCATACTCTTTGAGGCTTCATTTCTTGTACATACGCAATGTCCTAGTGTTGTGCGGGTACGTCATCAGGTGTATGCCTCTTTCCCTAGAGAATTGCATTGCTTTCATCCAAAGCGCTCCTCCCATGTCCCTCCCTTGCATTCCAGGTGCCACATAAAATACCCTCCATTCGGCTTCCACTCCCTTGTCGACAGCGGTAATTGCACCACCTATCTCGCACCCAAATAATGCCACCTACGTCTTCTGCCCTGGTTTTGGGTATGGGCTGGACTTTATCCAGTTCTGTAGCCCCGCCAAGCAGAACACCTTTTTAGAAAATAGATTATGCGTGTATCCAAACCTCATTAGTGTAGGTCTTTGATGCAGATTTCTGCATGAGAGAAGAATAGCCGTCCAAATCCCTATTTCCAGACTGCTTTATTGTTGTGCGCTCAAGAAGCTTCCAATCAGTGCATCCCCAATATGATTACCAGTTACTACAAGAATATTTAAGCTTGCAACAAAATATAATTCTATGGCAAAGAGTCAGCTAGATGAAGAAGGGACAGAAGTAAATGCAGGAGAAGCTGAAGACGAAGAGGATGATGAGGTGCCAAGGATAAGTATCCGCATAAAGAAACCAACTAGAAGGGTAAGCCTCTATGAGCCGATGTTCGTCTGGATCGCACTTATCCTGATAGCTTTGGCGCTCAAGCTTGTTGCAACAAATCCGAATCTTATCCCAGGCAGCTCCCAGATATATACTATTGCAAATCTCTATTCCAATTTCATGCTAAAAATGCCAGGCACGGCCGTCTTGCCTCTGATAATCGGCGCAGTCATAGGCGCAGAGGTTGGAAGGAAATCGGCTACGCTTGCAGTTACCATACGCAGCGCAACAGTAAATGGTATATATGCCACGATAATCTACCTGGTAACGATAGTTATCGTATACATGATCATGGGATATGTGCTTCCACAGTACGCATCTCCATACACTGTAGTATTGCAAGGCATGGCGATTCCAGTCGTAATCTTCCTTCTGACACTGGAAGTATTTGCAGTATTGTCGCACATGCGCAAGGTCAACTGATCATCTTGCTGTGCTGACTATCTTTATTATGTCGCCGTCCTGGAGCATGTACTCCTTCTGTACGCGCATCTTAGATCTTGCATCTACTGCATATTTCATCCCTTTTGCGATATCGCTGTGGATCCTTCCTGCCAGATCATATGCAGTTGAACCTTTCCTCATAAGTATTGCGTCAGGAAGCACGTTTCCGGAGCGGTCGGCATAGTGTGATTCGTCTTCTACAGGATAAACGACTATGTTTCCAGTTGCACCAAACACTGCGCTTGAGAGCAGGTCCTGCACTCCTGTACCATTGTTCTTGGCCACATACTCATGCATGTAATCCAGTGCGCTCTTCTGTTCAGGGCTCACTTCTTTGATTATCCCGAAATCAACGGCTCCGGGCGTGTAATCAACTATGCCCTTGTTGGCTGCCTTTACCAGTGCAAGTTCTATAGCAGCTGAGCATTTTACTACCCGCGTCCCATTCAATTTTTCCGATATGGCGTCAATAGCGTCGTTGTCTGCCTGGTCTGCTTTGTTCGCAGCAATTACGATTGGCTTATTTGC
>JAJYVC010000041.1 GCA_021792235.1 Microcaldota archaeon | reverse complement strand
TTATATGCCGTTTTCACGATGACCAGGGTTATTATCTTGTTACGGTTTATACGCATGCGCTTTCATCCCACCTTTGAAAAGATGGGTTTTCCTGCTATGAATTTATAAATGCCGCACCCGTGGTAGAAGTAGTTATAGCAAGTGTAATAACGGCTTTTGCCCCCTGCGCCCCCATAGAGAATGGTGCACTTACCATAGTAATCTGGCAGGACATGTCCCGCCGTACCTATATCATATTGTAAGGAATGCCCAATAGACAAGCATATTGACTGCCGTAATAAGAATTCCCACCCTTGCAAAATCAAAGAATGATAAGAAGTGGCCGTACTTTCTCTCAGCCATCTGGACTATTATCACGTTGCTGGCAGCTCCCAGTATGAATAAGTTACCTGCAATAGTTGTTCCGGCCGCAAGGGCCAATGCAGTTGATGTATTAACGTTTGCGTATGTCAAAAGCTTTAGGTAGATCAGCGCCATAGGCACGTTAGAGATAAATTGGCTTCCTATAACATTCACGAGCAACACTGTAGGTATATAATCAATGTCAAGGTGAAGGCCATTTATAGCGTACTGGAAGAACCCGGATTGCCACACGCTTCCTACAAGCACAAAAAGCGCTATGAAAAATACTATTGTCTGCCAATCTATCTCCTTTACTATAGCTAAGCGATCTTTGCTAAAAAGGAGTATTGGCAGAGCCGCAATGATTGAGAGGTATGCAAAACTAAGTCCCTGAGCAATACCTAATATTTCCATTGCAATGTAGGCCAATATTGAAATTCCGAACAGGGCAAGGGACAACCTGCATATATTGGCAAGGCTCTTGTCCTTTATTATGATGCCCTGATGCACTAGCGATTTATTTTTGAATTCGTTTTTGAAGAAAAGCCTGAGTACGAAATACGCGGCAAGAAGGTTTATCATGGTAGGTATAAAAAGGGTTGAGAAAAATGCGATAAACGGCTCCTTAACAATGCCATCAGAGGCAACAAGCAGGTTCTGGGGATTGCCGATTGGGCTCGTGACACTGCCTATGGTTATTGCAAATGCAAGGGAGAGCAACATGAGCTTAGGGTTGATGCCCTCCCTAACCGCAAAAAACATCACTACAGGAGTACCTACGATCGCCATTGTGTCGTTAATCATGAACATCGATGCAAAGCCCATTGAGAAGAGAATGGCAAGCACCAATCCGTCAACCGATTTGAAACTCTTAAACAGCTTAGAAGCAAGATATTGTATGTAACCGCTTCTGGTCATGGCCTCCCCCAGGATAAAAATTCCCACGAGGAAAACTATTACTGTAGGGTTTATGTAGGATATGGCTGCTGTTATTGATATTTGCCCGGTAATGAGCACTACGGCTGCGCCTCCGAGAATTATCTGCCATATCTGCAGCTTTATGCTGCCTATCTGCCTTATGGCTACCAGCACGAATGATACTGCCAGCACCATAACAGATAACGGCAATAACATGCATGACAATCAGCGTGTAGGCTCTTAAATTCTTCTTGCCCGAGGTTTGCCTGTAGCACATATTGTACACAGCGAAGATGATTTTCAAAATACCTCCCAGCCAATACTTCTTGATTTATGCAGTTGACCTAGCTGTCCTAGGACTTGACAATCAGTCATGTAACGAAACGGCAAACCAAATTTACGCCCATGGCATATTTAAAGTCCACATGGAATAAAACAGGCCTTTTGGGCCCAGACGCCAAATCTATATCCGTCCAGTCAATTAGTTCTATATATTTTTTCATACAGATAAATGTTGAGTCGTATGTTAGAAAATAATCTGGGCAAGTATATCGGCGTAATGGCAGTTGTAGTCTTTGCAGTAGCTGGTCTGCTCTCAGTAAATCATTTCCTTGGCCTGGTCATAACTCCTTCAAGTGCAATATACTATTATCTGCCACTCATCTACGACTTTACTAACATAACAATTGGCATAATAGCTTCATACATAATATACAAGATACTGCTTTCAATATTCGTACCATATGCAGCGCAAGGTACTGCCGGCGAGACCGGAGAGCTTGCAAAGCTTCTGCTTCGCATGCTCCTTTTTGCCGCGATAATAGTAATAGCATTAACCTCATTAGGAATAAGCCTATCCGGGGCGCTGGCGGGAGGGGCAGTAGGGGGCATAGTGCTCGGACTAGCCGTGCAATCGGTAGCCACAAGCCTTTTGTCAGGATTCTTCCTGTCATCATCAAGGGTTATCTTGCCAGGCAAGGTAGTGGTGCTGTATTCATGGATGTTCGGAGGCAATGTGCTCTGCAGGGTGCAGAAAGTGAATCCTCTTTTCACAGAGGTCAAGACGCAGAACGGCTACTTGATGCATATACCAAACAATATACTGTTCAATTCAACCGTTTTCACTCATGCCGAAGCTGGCCCGAAGGGCAGATACTCCTACTCGTTCAATGTCACTATGAATGCGGATGTCCCTACCAAAAAACTTCTGTCAAGGGCAAATGCCGTTCTCAAGAAAGAATTGCAAAATCTTAATGCCAAAGATCCAGAAATCTACCTCTCAACAAAGTCAGCAGGCAACACCAACGTATTAAATGTCATAGTATATTTTGAAACCATAGAACAAGCCAACCAGATAATTAATCTGGTGAATTTGAGTCTTGACAACGCCTACCATCAGCTGAAGGATATGAAAACCTGAAGCCAAAGTTGCGCACAAGAGAAAGATGATCTGGTACAGTCCAAGTCCCATATTAATATGGTGTACCTGACACGGCAATTTCACGGATTCCTGTCTTCTTGTTCAGAATTCGGCTATCTTTCTCCACCATTTTATGCGCTTCTCTAACAGCCTGTCAAGCGAATATTTACTTGGTCCGAATTCTGCATTTATCAATATAAGTGCAATGAATAATATCGCATACATAATTCCTGTACCCACATCAGTAGAGCTTGGCCCGTAAGGTCCTCCCAGGCCTTCAGGAACTGACCATATGAGCAGGCTGAGAAGAAATCCCAGCGAATATGCAATCTTTCTCACAAATCCGAAAATCAAGGCAAGACCCAAGAGCAATTCGCTGATTCCGATAAGATATAACCAGAACTCTGGAGCATAGCCTACTGTAGTAGACCAGAAATTAAACCAGGGCATGAGCCATAGCGGCTGCCCATTTCCACCTGCCTGTACCATCTGGGCGAATATTGCTGAATTTAGGAATACAAACTTCATTATGCCGTCCAGCAGCCACACCAACCCGAAAATTACTCTAACAAACGTCTTAAGAAAAGACCTGTGCCTGAAAAACCAACTGCCTTTCGGCATCCTCCCGCCAATACCTAGTCTCTATATTAAACTATTTATGTTATTTGTGGTAGTCAATAACTGGGTTATATGTCGAAATACAAGATGTTATATATTAACATGATCAGGAGCTGTCCATAAAAGCGCATTTGGTACCACAAATCCAAGAGCCTTGACCCAGTTGCTTTATGGAAGGTCCATCAGTTGCCCTTCAAAGTCCTTGTATCTGTATATGGCAATTGCGGCTATCCAGGTTCCAAGGAATAGTGCGATTATCAGATAACCAATGGTCTCGAAGCTGATGCCGCCAAGCCACGACCAGAAGGAGCCAGAGAGCCCAAGTTCCGATGAAAGTACCTGCAGCAGTTCTACGGTTCCTACAAGCAGCGCAACTGCTACCGATATTACCGTTACAGTCAGGTTGTAATATATCTTCCTTATTGGCTTAATGAACGCCCAGCCATATGCGAGGTTCATCGCTACGCCATCAGAGGTATCAACCAATACCATCCCGCACGTGAACATGAGTGGCAGTATCAAAACCATCCATATGGGCACGCTCGATGCCGCACCCACCCCAACGCTTATGGCTATCAATGCTACTTCGCTTGCAGTGTCGAATCCTAATCCAAACAGCACGCCTATGGGATACATCTGCCACGGCTTCTTTATCAGAGTTGACATACGGCCGAAATACCTATTCATAAATCCCCTTTTGTCAAGTAGCTCCTCTAACTTCTCTTCGCCCACCTTGCCTGCGCGCATTTTTTTGAATATCTGATAGATGTCAAGTACAACTATGGCGTTTATTATCCCTATGATCCAAAGGAATGCGCCAGAAATTGTGGTACCCAGCACAGAGCCAAGTACCTGAAGTGAAGGTATAGAGCCTGCGACCAGGCGTGTCGCAAGCACAACCGCTATTATCATTACCACCACTACCGTGGAATGGCCAAGGGAGAACCACATACCCACAGTAAGCGGCTTCTTCCCGTCATTCACAAGCTTCCTCGTGGTGTTGTCTATTGCTGCTATATGGTCTGCATCAACACCGTGCCTGAGGCCGAAGACATATGCTACCAACCCAAGTCCTGCCAGGGCGATGTAGGCCCTGCCAATAACTGCAGAGGCAGCAAATCCAAGCACAGTCGCTATGGATATGGTAGCGTATATAACCAGCAGCCTGAATTTTTCATTTCCTGATAAACGAGATAGCATATCAAATCACATCGACCTAAGCCCTGAAAGCAGAGCTTTCTCCATAACTCTGAATGGCGCCTTCTTTCCTGTGAAAAGCTCCACCTGGAATACTGCTTGGTGCAGCAGCATTTTGTAACCTGCTACTGTTATGCATTTTCTAGACCTTGCACATCTCAGGAACATGGTTTCCTCCGGTCTGAACACAACGTCCATAACAACTCTGCCCTCTTTCATCTGCTCTGCGCCAATTATCGAATTTTTTACATCCGGATAAAAACCCACAGAAGTTGCATTTATAAGTATATCGTAGTCCTTTATCTTCTTAAGATCGCGTATGCACCCTCCAAATTCAACATTAAGAGATCCTGACAGCTCCCTTGCCCTTTTAGTATTCCTGTTAAGTATTACGACTTCAGCGCCATTCATCTTCAGTCCATAGGCTATGGCCCTCGCGGCTCCTCCAGCGCCCAGCAGAACAGCCTTCCTGCCCCTAAGCTTCGACACCTCCCTCAACGCCTCTACTGCGCCTATCCAATCCGAATTGTAACCTGCAAGCACACTGTTTTCGTTTGATATCGTGTTTACTGCACCTATGTCTGCAGCTATGGGATCAATCCTATCAATGTATCTAATTGCATCTTCCTTGAACGGCATGGTCACAGAGGAGCCCCTGAAGCCAAGCGCGCGCATCCCCCTTATCGAGCCTTCCAAGTCTGCAACTGTGAAAGGCACATATATGTAATTAACCATTAGGTGCCTGTAGGCGGCGTTGTGCATCATTGCTCCAAGTCTGCTCTGCCTAGCCCCAAGCGAGCATACAATCTTGGTCTCATTGTCTATGTGCATAAAAATACTTCGCCAAACCGCATCAATCGTATCGAATTGCAGCACATAAAATACGTGTTGTATTCTATTTAATAATCCTGCTAAAGTACGGTCCAGTGATTACCACTGCCTGCGGCAATTGCAGTAATCCAGCCAAACCGTACAGGCAGTTCGAAATACGCAGCAAAACCGCAAAGCTCTTATATAACGCAAAAGACAGTTAATTCGAGTGTAATGGCAACAAGGGGCACTATGCATGACGGAGTAAAGCCGGCATTTGGTAAACTCATGAGAACTGAAAACGACATTGTGATAAATGTATATCCTATCAAGAGCCTAGACGGCGAGTTCATCGAAAGGCTAACTGATTTCAATCAGTTATGCTTCCCTCCATGCACAAGGGAGGACTGCAAGGCTGACATGACCGAGCGCTCTGACTTTGTCCATGTGGCTGTGGACAGAGGCAGCGGAGAGATAATAGGAATAGCAGGCGAAGCGGCCATTACGTCAGAAGGGAGAGGAGTGCATACGTATCTGTCCTTCAGCGGAGTTGCAGAATCGGCTAGGGGGAGAGGTGTATACCAGAAGATGGTCAGGTCAAGGATCATGCACTCTCTGTCCGAAGGCATAACTGAGATAATGATACATACTCAGAATGCAAATGTGGAGAACGGGATCCGACACGCTCTGGACAAGCTTGCGGCGGAAGGGATATTAGAAGGCTATGAGATTTCAAGGAAGATCAATCCTGGAAGGATGGGCAAATATGGCGTAGCAAGGCCGGCAGGTTCTGCGCCGTTGGAGTCAAGATACCAAGAGTTGAACAAGGAATATGAAGCACTCAATGCGGACAACGGAGATGCCTTCGAGATAACTATAAGGATAAAGCCAGCTGCATGATTGAACGCGTTTGCGAGCAAATCTATTCCATCCAATCGCTCCAAGCACCGGCGTAAATCAAACGCCTCAAAAGCTTTATATAAGGTATTAGGGCGAATACGCTAGGGAATGTGCAATATAATCTTACATTACTTATCGTGACTTTTGCGTGGAATTGTGGATGAGTATCATGGGTCGCCCTGCATTCATCGAGAAAGAAGCTGAAAGCCTAATGTCTAGGATGGATTCATTCATCGCCACTTCAGCGCAGGCAAGGGATTACGCCGGACAGCTTTCCAGCTCCAGATTGCAAAGGGAGGAGGAAAGTCTTAGATCAAGCCTCTCCGATTTTATAAGATCTAACGTGGGTCAGGTAATAGACAATGCATTCAGCGATCTTTCCAGAAGTGATCTCGAACTTCTGAAGCACAGGGTTAGCGAGCTTGATACGTTCGTAGCAGCCGAGTTCCTGTTCGCTGCAATGAATGTGGGCGGAACCCAGGAGCTTGCAAGCAGGGAGTTCCTGAGCAGTATGGGCAGGCTCGACAACCTTGTGGCAACGGCGCTGCTATATGAGATAAGACTGACCGGTAATGTCTCTGCGCTAACGGACCAGCGCATCTTCAGTTGCAGAGCAGCGGAGTTCTTCAACAGCCTCGGAGCTGAGGCTTCTAGCGAATGGTTCTATTCCATAGGCAACACAGGAAACGTATCCGATCTGACAAGCCCTGCGGCTACGGGCGACGACGTCATCAACGCGATAAAGCAGAATGCCAGAGTGGCAGGCGAGCTTTCATACGCCATAGGCACTACAGGACGCCTGGAAAAGCTTACTGGAAGCAGATTCATAGGGTTCCTGGGGAGCCTGGATTCAGATACTGCGGCAGAATATCTATCAGCAATCTGGTGCACCCAGCGCGTTGATGAGATGTCAGGCGCAGATGTTATGGCAAGGATAGTGAATGGCAAGGAGGAAGTATGGAGGGACGTCGTACGCTCGTTTGCCAGCGATGGCACTAGCGCTCCAAAGATAATAATAACTAATGCAGAAGGCGGCGATCACGACAGGGGAGTGAAGCTGGTGGTGCACTCGCTCATAAACTCTGGCTTCAATGTGATATACGCAGATGATGCAAGTGCAGACGAGCTGATCAGCACTGCAATAAACGAGAATGTTGCGGCAATAGGATTTAGCATCTCTGGAGAAGAGGCAGGCAGGAAGGCAGCTGCGGTTATGGAAAGCGCAAGTGCGATGGGCCTAAGCGACGTCTCATTCTTTGCTGGAGGCATCATCAATCCAAAGCTGGCCGGCATGCTCGAGCAGAGGGGTGCCAGGCTCTTCATGCCCGGATCGAATCCAGGGGATCTTGCAGATTTCCTTAGGATCTCCGCTGCAAATCAGTTTGCAGTGAGCCTCATGGGCAAAGGCGCAGATGCCTATGTGCCTCCCTCAATGTATCCGCAGACTAGCCATAGCCATGCGGCACTTCCAGGTTCAGGCCAGACTGTTCACATGCCTTATTCATCAATCCTAGAGCACATCATGCGCACCAGCAATTCGCAAGCACCACCATCATGGTTTACTGGCCAGATCATCTACGCAATGCAGGCTCTTGGCATGCTTGATGGTTCAGGAAATGTGGGCGCATATAATACTGCCCATGTAATTGCATCAGGCAGACAGAGGAACTTGGTATTGCCGGTGATGCAACCTGCTAATCAGCAGCCAAAAGCGCACAAGCTGGAAAAAATCAATCTGCAAAGCAGCAAATACTCCCTGCGCATTGCATCAATCAAAGATGCGGTACAGCAAAGCGCATCACCTATTCCAGTCAAAGCATCCTATGTGCGCGAAAATGCGGTGAAGCTACACGCAATGCAAGACCGCAGAATTCAGGCAGCACATATCTCAGAGGCTGCAAAGCGCGTGCAGAATACTTTGGCAGTACTGGCATCCGATCGCAGGCAGCATGCAAACATCAGTGCATCTCCTCCTGCCAGGTTGGCTGCCCGTGTCACAAGGCAGTGGCACACTAACGCCGCCACAGCTATCTTTGCGCTCCCTGCATCTTCTATAGGCGCAATCCAATCCAATCCTATTCAATCAATATCAATACACCCAGCGATTTCTGCCAGTCTCGCAGAGCGTGCTTCGCTGAGCATGCATCTTGTAATCCATGCTAGGAATCCGGTATTACAACAAGAGGCAGGCCCACCGGAACCGTCTCGCAAGTTACCCATCCAGGTCACAATGCCTGCAATCGCATACAACTCGCGCAAGCAGAACCAAATCGATCGTGGGATACTGTCATACCTATCTTGGATTCCAGAATCAAAGGCAGCAGTGCATATGCAGAGCATGCACCAACCAGCGCTACAAACGGCACCAGACTACTCCAAAGCCTTCGGGCGCCAGATTGCCATATCATTCGTTGCCATGGATAAAATCAATCCTGTTAGATACGTATCAGATGCAAATATCCATATGCACATACAGGTCGCGAGCAGAACAGAATCGCCTTACCAAATATCATATCCAAAATCCAGTATGCAGGAACTCACCGCGGCGCTTCCAGAGCTTTTACATCATATTGGTCTTCATTCCACTGCATCCAAATCGCGTCTTGAACGTGCAATTCCAAGCGCCATCAACTCCAGCAGTGCGGCAATCTCATCCAATCCGCTTACCGCGGGAAATGTTGGATCTGCAAATGCCGTCCTGGCCAGGATTCGAGCCAATGCAGCAAAAGACAACCACCGCAGGACGCAGGTATCCTATGATCTTCCCAGAACCAATGTGCAAATAGCAGGCATATCTTCATATGCGGATCCTATATCCAGAGTCTCAGTGGTTATGACACGAGATAGAACCATGCGGCAAGGCAGCCTTACGTATCGTCATGCTCCAGCGCACATTGAAGTCAAGGCTACGATGCGACCTAAACGCACGGTCATTGCGGTCCGTGAGTTACAGGAGCCAAAGGCATTGCAGAAAACCGATGCAAACGGAAAGCAAAAGCCAAATTATGTTTACAACGCAATAGAAACTAGGGCAAGGCCTGTCCCTGTTCTATCTAACGTGAGTTCCAAGGATCATGTCAAACGAGCGGATTTGCATCCTATTGAGATTACTTCTATCGAGCTGCACACTTCAGCAAAGGCTCACACCGGAATCATGCTCCATTCGTCGGCCATCTGGCGGCGCAGCACTGCAAATACTGCTGCGCAAAAGAGCAATGCCACTACGAAGATGCAAACACTGCAAGATCCGGTCATCAACATAGTCCATGCGGCCGGTACGGCGCTTTCCCAGCGCAGGCAACACGCATCCTACATCAACATAGCAAAGCCTGAAGAGGTTTGCATGAAAACATCTGCAGCCAGGGCATTGGGCATTGCAGAATCAAGAGCCAATGCATCTGGGCAGCGCTTCTACCAAACCTCAAAGATGTCCTACAAGATAAGGGCTGATAAAGGCATAGCATCCTATGTGCGCGAGAATAGCGCAATGCCAAATGCCCATCCACAGGCAGGCAAAGTGCATGTCGGCGTAAGGCAATCACATTACAGCAGCATAGCGCTGCCTAGCGGCGTATCGCCATCTGCTGCTGCACTTACGCTGTCCAAAACCAATGCAAGTGGCACTGCCATAATTGATAATTCATGCATCACGTCCTCTTCGACTGGCAAAAGCGCGCGCATTGCAGGAGCAAAGACCAAAGCGGTTTCCGACATCGGCAACGACGTTGGATATGATTCTGCAGAGATCATCTACAGAAGCGCAGGCATGGTCAAGATATTCCCGATGCCAGTAAGCGACGCATATCTAGCCAAGGTTTTGTCTGCTAGGCTAGGCTATGCTGCGCATCCGGAGCACACAGAACAATCAAGCAGAACCGAGACAGAGCCTGTCAAGGAGAGACTCGCCTACCAGTCTGGCAGCCAGCTTATCCTGCAGGCCGAAAGGCCGACTGCAGCACCAGACACTATATTCGCCGGAGAGAAAATCGATATTCAAAGCGTTCATGGTATCGGAGAACAACATGATGGCTATCGTCCTGTCGACATGCCTGCCGCAGCAAGCAAAGCAGTCGTGTCTGTTTCTACGATCGGATTCAGCGAGGATCATGGCGAATCAATAAGCAGCCTGTTCAGGATAAACACGCCAGAACTAATGCAGGATCTAGCCCAGACGCCTGCGGTTTATACATCCAGCAAAATGGCCCAGTTACAAGGACGCGCAAGGAGGAAGGGAAGTCTTGGAAGGGCAATAAGATCAGTGCTGTCACTGGTTCTGATGCGCTGATTCATGCGCTGCCAAGAGCCTCATCGAGCTTGTTCTTTGCTACCTCAAGCAGCTGCGTCAGCCTCTTCTTGCTCTTCGCTTCCGCCACGACCTTTATCTTAGGCGTGGTGTTAGATGCGCGTATTATGAACCATCCATCCTCGGTTATGGCCTTGACTCCATCAAGATTAATTGTCCTGACTCTGTTCGCCTTGAGGTTTTTCCTGATCTGCTCTATAACCTTGAACTTCTTGGAGTCTGCGACCTCGAATTCCCTGACTGCATTCCTGTAGCGAGGCAGCTTCGAAAGGAGTGCGGAAAGGCTATCCTTAGAATCTGCCACAAGCTTGGCCATCCATGCAGCAGCGAAGAATGCGTCATCGTAATGGTAGGTCTCCCTGAAGTATATGTGCCCTGAGAGCTCGCCTCCTATCCTCGCATCCTCATCGAGCATCCTTGCCTCTATGGCAGAATGGCCGACCCTGGTTACTAGCGGAATTCCTCCCTTCCTGTCAACGACGTCTGCGACTGCATCGCTGCAGCTCACGTCATACACCACTTTGTCCCCAGGCCTGAGCATGCTGTCAACGAACAGTGCAAGTATCTTGTCTCCATAAAAGACCTCCCCCCGATCATCAACGAATATCGCCCTGTCACCGTCGCCATCGAACGCCACACCGAAGTCAAGCTTATTGTCCTTCACAAGTTCCTGCAGCCCGCCAAGGGTGTCTGGCTTGGGTTCTGGATTTCTTGACGGGAATCTGCCATTGGGGTTGTCGCTTATTGCTGCCACTTCCATGCCCATCCTGGAAAGTATGCCCGATGCGAACCCCGAACTTGCCCCATTGCCTGGATCCACCCCTATCCTGAGCTTCCTGCCTATGCTTATCTTGCTCTTGACAAATCTTTCATATTCCTCCTTGACCTCTCTCTCCTTGTCCATGAGTTCTCCCTTCCTCTTCGCAGCCGCGAATCTCCCTTCCCTCATCAGGTCCCTTATCTTCTCAAGTCCCTCGCCCAGACCCAGCACCTTTGCTTGCTTGCCGCA
>JAJYVC010000040.1 GCA_021792235.1 Microcaldota archaeon | reverse complement strand
GGACTACGGGCCAAGGGCCTGGCCGTAGGAGCCCTCGTTGGAATTATTGCAGGGTTCACTGGAGTATCTACTGGCTCGCTGCTGGTTGCCTGCCTTATAATCTTATTGGGGTTTACAAACCGGACTGCGGTGAACATAGCCATATTTGAAGGTGGGTTGATACTCTTTGCTGCAACAATTACGCAGCTTTACCTGGGCGATGTGGATCTTGCTTTTGACGCATTGCTTTTGGCAGGAGGGGTGCCTGGAATAATAACCGGAGGGCATTTCAAGGACAGAATCAGCCAGCAAAAGCTTGGCTACATAATAGCAGCAGTAATAATATTGATATCACTAAAGACCCTGTACAGCTTTGTGGGATTCTGATATTGAAGCATCTATGAAAGCAAGTTGTCTACAGCAGGTATTCCCTCCAGCATGTGTTCTCTCTCTATCTGCTGGTATAGCATGTACATGATACCCACAGTAAGCAGCACGCCCATTCCGCTTCCTATTGCGCCAGTGAGCGTTGCTAGCGCTGCGAGGAGGCCAACGAATATGCTGCCAAGCACGGTTATCGAAGGTATATACTTGTTTAGCACGCTCTCTATTATTCTAGGGTCCCTCCTGAACCCTGGAATTTGCCACCCTATGCTCTGCAGCTGCTCTGAAACGTTCTTTGGGCTCTGCCCAGTCATCTCTATCCAGAATTTGCCGAATATCACGCAGAGCACGACAAGTACAAGTGTGTAGATTATTATGTGGATCCACTCTGGCACCAGCACAAAGCCTCCCCATGGAAGGTCAAGGGTGCTTGTGCCAGTTAGCAGATATGAAAAGTATGGGCCGTAGCCCCCTATTCCGTACGGCGCCGAGTATGGGAGAGGGAAGTTGGGAGATATGAGGTATAGCAGCCCACCGGTAAGCGTTGTTGAAGTGCCTCCGCCTGATGTAGGTATCTTTTGGTAGAGCGCTATGAAGTGTGCGAGGGGCGCAAGGGAACCAGTAGTTCCTGCAAGGAATTGGAACCACACAGTCATTGACACAACCAAGGACGTGGTGAGTATTACTGGCAGTACGCTGACATACAGGAAAGGTATTGGCAGCCTTCCTCCAACCCCCCTGAACTGGCTGAATGCGAGGGGAAGCTCGACTTTCATGTCGTATGCGTATATGCTTACCAGCATCACTATTATTGCAAAGAAGAGCGGGCCGAACGCAAGTATCGCATTTGGCAGTGCTGATGCGCCGCCTGCCGCAAGGGCACTGCCTGCCTCTGGCAGGAGTATGTTGACCGTGCCGCCTATCATCGAATACGCCACACCTCCGGCTATGAACAGGTTTATTCCTGAAGTAAGGCCGTACTTTACCATTATCTCATCAAGGAAGACCACTATTATTGCGCTGGCTGCAAGCTGGAGCACCACCAGCCAGAAATAGCTTGGACTTATGAGAGGGACGTAGCCAGTCGCAGTGAATATGATGGACTCCACTATGGCTATGCCTATCGCTGCAAGTTTCTGTATGCCTTGGTACTTACCCTTCTGTTGTGGGTCATTAAGGTCTATCTTGATTAGACCTGTGCCCTGTATGAGCTGTAGCACTATGCTTGATAGCACTATCGGGCCAATCCCTACCGTTATTAGGGTGCCGGTCCTTGCTGCGAATATTATGTTTATCAGCTGTAGCACAGGCTGCTTAAGCGTTGCTATGCTCACTCCGATCGCAGGAGTGCTGAACATTGCAAAGTATATCGTCATTATCAGTGCGGTCCATTTGATCTTGTCCTTGAATGAAGGAGGCTTGTCGGGCTTCCTTACATGCGGCACAAGCGCTATTATTGTATCGAGTATTCCCATTTCATCTTCTCCTGTTTTGCATCTCTATTCGCGCAGTATATGTGCCGTCCCTGTTCAGTACGAAGTGCGCCTGCGCAGATCTTCCTACAGATTTTGCAAACCCGGCCAGTATGGCTGCTGGTATCGCAATGAATGGCTGCATTGAATTATAGCTTTCGTATCGCAGTTTTATAATAGTTTTTGTGCCTTTCCTTTCCGCATCTGAGGACTTTGCTCCAAAATAGTTGGAGATGTTTGACACAACTGCATGCAGATGGCTCCTGCCAGAGGCCAGGCCTGCCTTCTCTCCTGCAATCATCATGAACTTCAATATCTGTTCAGATATCCTGCTGTCCAAAAGGGGCAGATATGCAAGAGCCCTGTAATACGCATTGCCAGACTTTGAATAATGGCTGTTAATGAGCGCTAAGGATATGGCGCTCGTTGAACGCTCTATCCCTATGCCAGTGAACCTGGGCTTATTGGAAAGAGGAGTGGCTATGAATTGGCATTCCCTTGAGCCATCGTAGGTGCACCGCTTCTCCTCAACATTCACATTTGCACCGGTGGCTGTTGAGAGGTACCCGGCTATGACTCCGGATTCATATACATGGACATGCGCGCCAAGCCCTGCGGCGTGATGGTGTCTGGACCTTGACGTTATTATGGCTTTGTCACTGAAAGGATAGTATAGGGAATCGTGGAGTCCTATCCTGTCGAGTACTGCGGTGAGCGGCGCATCCGTGCCGAGCTTGAGCGTTGCTGCCCTTCCCACGCAAAACCCATGGCTGTATCCTAAAAGCCCTAGGCCTGGCGTGGCGCTGTATATCAGGTCTTCTATATCTGTGCCGTTGGCGGCCTTCTCGCCGCTGGACATTAGCATTTCTATGAGCAGATCTTCAACATCTGAAATTCCGGATTTCTGTTCGGCCTTGGCGTTTCTTCGCCTCGCGCTACGGACTTTTTGCTTTTTCCTTGCTGGTCTCTTTGGCATACGGCCTTCCTTTTCCCTTCTATAATGCATTTTACGCAAAGACTTATATTATCTCTTCAAGACTTTATTATAGGATGGACTTTTTTGCTCTCATTCTTCAGCTAATCCTAGACGCATCCGCATCTTGGATAAGGATGTTTATAGCATTGGGCATATCGATAGTGATAAGCATAGCCGTCGGAATATACGCGGCTGTTTCCCCAAGGGCCGAGAGGGTAATACTCCCAGTGGTTGACATACTGCAGACCGTGCCGATACTGGCCTTCTTCCCGTTTGCACTCTACATCTTCGTTGTGTTCTTGCCAGGGTTCATAGGGATAAACGCCGCGGTGATCTTCCTTATAGTTACCAGTATGGTCTGGAACATAATATTCGGAGTTTACGAATCGATAAAGACCTTGCCTAAGGAATTCCTGGAGCTTTCTGACCTCTACCAGTTCGACAGGATGGAGAGGCTTAAGAGCATATACATCCCTGCCGCGCTCCCCAGGATAGTTGAGCAATCCATACTCTCGTGGTCCATAGGCCTCTTCTATCTCGTCACAAGCGAGATATTCTCAATAGGCATATCGCAGGACCAGGTGAGGTGGGGAATAGGGGTCGCCTTCGCCACTCTCGTGTATCAGGGCGCGTCGCAATACGTAACCGCGATAGTTGTGTTCATATGCTTCGTTGTTGCCACAAGGTTCCTCTTCTTCAGGCCGCTGGAGAAGTATTCCGTGCGGTACATGAGGCAGCAGGCGAGGGTGCCTCAGCCGGCGCAGGGATATGAGAGAACCGTGATCGGATGGGTGTCCAGAAATATCTCCAGGGCGCCGTCAGTGCTCACATCGAACAGGATATTAAAAGGTAGGAAACATGTTAGCCACCTGCCTACGCCAAAAACCAGGCATGACTTAAGGATGCTTTACTATGCTGGCCTGGCAGCGATTATGCTGCTGCTTATCTATGTTTTCGCAACCAACAGGATGCTTCTGGAATTAGAGTCCGTGGTCTTCCCTGCGATAATAGCGTCGTTTGTCAGAATATGGTTCGCATTCGCGGTGATGTTGGCCATAGCCATACCGCTATCCGTGTACCTAATATTCATGTCAAGGCAGAGCTCGAAATACATGATAGTTTTCCAGATAGCGGCATCGATACCTGCGACGATACTTCTTCCGGCGATAGCTGTGACGCTCAAGAGCGGCGAGTTGGTTGCGTTCGCAGTGTTCTTGCTCAGCGGCATATGGTATGTCATATTCTCCGTAATGGCGAGCACGAGGACACTTCCACAGAGCGTATTCGAGGTCAAGAAGATATTCGGGGTGAAGGGAAGGAGCGCGTGGAGCAACATCTACATAAAGGCGATCGTGCCTGGGCTCATAACTGGCGCGGTGACTGGAATAGCAGCTGAATGGAATGCGAGCATAGTTGCGGAGTATTTCACAAACGCATCTGGCAACCTTGTAAGTTCCGTAGGCACTGGGCTTGGAAAGGTGCTTGACCTCTCCCTTGTTACTTGCAAGAGCGGTGCATCGTGCTGGACGGCGCAGTACGGTCTGCCTGCGCTCAGCGGAAGCCAGGGCCTCATGCTTATGGGTGTCGCCCTTTTAAACCTTGTAGTGATGATAATCCTGATAAACACGCTTGTATGGAAGAGGATGTACAGGAAGGTCTCGAAGATATACATGGGCTGATTGTATGAACATGATCACGCTTGAAAAAGTCTCTTTTCTTTTCGAAAACACCAAGCTCGAGATAATGGACAGCATCTCGTTCGTGGCAAGGAAAGGTGAATTTGTCTGCATAGTGGGACCGTCAGGATGCGGCAAGAGTACCCTACTGAGGATAATAGCAGGCTTGATACCGCCCAGCAGTGGCAGGGTGCTCTTCGCCAACCATGAGATCACAGAACCCAACAGGAAAATCTCGTTCGTGTTCCAGGACTTCGCGCTCCTTCCGTGGCTAACAAACGTGGAGAATGTGAAGATAGGGCTATCAAGATCCGACATAAGCGATGAGGCCAAGGACAAGAAGGCCTCTGAACTGCTTGACAGGTTCGGGCTCAGCGGCTTCGAGGACTATTATCCAAACGCATTGAGCGGCGGAATGAAGCAAAGGGTTGGGATTGCAAGATCTGTCGCATCTGATCCGCAGGTTCTGCTAATGGACGAGCCGTTCAGCTCTCTTGATGAACTCACGGCAACTTCTCTCAGGTCGGATATAGTCTATATGCTTGAGAACAAGAACATATCTGTAAACAGTGTGATAATGGTCACGCACAATGTGGAGGAGGCCGTGGAGCTGGCTGACAAGGTAATAGTGCTTTCGGACAAGCCCTCGCATGTGAAGAAGATCATCAACATCAGTGGAGAAAGGCCTAGGGACAAGAGGTCCGGGCAGTTCGCAGCTTACATGGACGAGATATACGCTGCACTGGCCAAGGACATAGAGCAGTGACAACATGGCAGGAGTGATACTGCCCAAGATCCACGTGGAAAGGATAATGGATCCGTTGATATTTCTTGCGGGGCCGATAAGGAGTGCGCCTAATTGGCAGGATGAAGCCATAGGGCTGCTTTTCTCTATGAGAAGAGAGATTGTGATAGCCTCTCCGCGACGGGAACGGAATGCAAGATTGCTTCCATATTATCTATGTGGCAGGGAAGATTTCTTCCACAGGCAACGGGCGTGGGAGAGGCATTATCTTGACATGGCATCAAGAACCGGAGCAGTCATGTTCTGGCTCCCTGGGGAAGAGAAGCACAGCTGCAGGAAGTCTTACGGCGCAATGACAAGGATCGAGCTGGGGCAGTGGATGACTAACTACAGAAATGACAGCTCGGTGAGGCTTTGCGTTGGCAGCGACGGCCGCTTCTCTGAACTTGACACCATAGTGTACGACCTGTACCTTGATGCGCCTGACATGAAGGTCTTCAAAAGCCTTGAGGAGACCTGCGCCGAGGCAATAAGGCTATCGTTGAGAGAATAGGCTTGCTGTAGTTGCGCCAAGTCTGCTTGGACGGCTTTGTTCATTGACTCCTTTTCCAGAGGTCGGCCTGTGGGTCGTAGCTCATGAGCTTGCCGCGAACGCCCCATCTTATGAAGAGCTTCTTGAGCAGCATGTCGTTAGTGGCATCATCTCCATGTACTATGACACCCCTCTCCCTTAAGGTTGAGAACAGGTCTTCGGTTGACACCTCCCTTTCGTCCATTATCTTGAGGGCAGTCTTGAACGGCTCCACGTCCGAGAGCCGATCATGTATAGATTTAGAAAAATTTGAAAAATTGAGCTTTGAACCGGCCTCTGTGAGCATTACCTCGGAATCGTCAATGGATATAAAGCCAAGTAGCTTGCACGCCTCTATTAGAGGCAGCAGGTCGTCTATGTGCTCCTCTGACTCCTCGGCAAGTCTGGACATCTCCATGCGTCCCTTGTTCTGCTTCATTATGTTTATTATGCCCCTTACCCTGCCTATTCCGGTGCCTAGAGGAAAGAGATCTTCCATGAATGCTTTTATGGATAATAAAGCTTTTAAGCATATGTCTAGTCCAACGACAAACAGGATTTCTTGGCCACCATGGCGTGCAACATTGCCACGCATGCCGTAGATCTGTTAAGAGGGCGGGCGCATGCGAGACCAAGCACCATTTTTTGCTCCTGGAATGCGGCAGGAATCGCTTGCTTTTTTTCGGAGGTTAGGTTTAAATAGGTAGCAGAATTAGAGTAAGTAATTGTGGGAGGAGAACTGTGGGTAGCACTAATGATTCTTTCAATATAATGGTCATAGCAGAGTTGAATGGCGCGAAGACCTATATGTCGGAAGACGGCATCATAGGGCTTACACATTACCTTAGAAACCTGTCAGATTCCCAGCAGCCCAAGCTATTTGTATTGAATGGGGGAGTGCTTCCTGAGATGCCCACCAACAGGGGAGGAGAGAGGAACAAGGACCAGCTCAGGGTAGTGCAGCATGGAGTTAGCAATCTTGACGATGCAGCTGCTGTAATGAAGATCCACATGGAGAGGCTCTTCGGCGCGCTGCCAGGAGACTCCCAGGTCGTATACGTGATGGGCAAGGCAGACAGAAAGAACCTTGATTCGATAAAGCTTGACCTGTCAAACCTGTATCTTGATGCGGTAAGGAACCTTGAGAAGAAGCAAGGTAGGATAGACTTCCCGCTTGAACCTAAGATAGAGGCAACTGAGAAGGGCATAGAGAGCAGGAAGGAGATCCTGGAGTCGCTTAAGGGTGCTGAAGCCGCGCTCACAAGGAGGATAGCTGAAGCTACAGACCAGGCGCAGGCAGATGCGCACAGGGAGCAGCTTGCAAAGGTGAGGGAGAATGAGAGGATAAACAGGGAAGAGCTTCGCGAATTCGAGGAAAGGAAGGGATTGCTAGAAACGCTTAGGCATCTGACATTCGCAGAGCTGCCCAGATACAGGATCAAGGACCGGATGAATGAGACCAAGCAGAAGATGGCAGAGGTAGGGCAGCAGCTTGACGAAGCTCTCAGCGGCACTCCCGAATACGAGAGTCTTGAGCGCGAGATAAAGACGCTTGGAAACAGGATGAGGGCCTTGCAGAAAAGGTACAATGAGAGCGCGGACGGCGAGACGGCCAGGAACCTCATGGCCAAGCAGGCCAGGATACACAAATTCACTGGCAACATACCACTCCCGAAGAACGCAAATGACATAGTGGACATGCTCGCAAAATCATATTACATGACGAATCTCAGGGATGCGCTAGGTAGGAAGAGGCATGTTACGGTGCAGGAGGGCGGCCTTGAGGTTTATGAGAGAAAGATTAACGGATTCGAGTTCAATGTGGTTGTTACCAACGGCCTGCGCGAAGTGTCAAGCATGTACAGCATAAACAGCAACAACAGGCTGATAAAGAGGGCGTATGCGCTGACAAGGGGCAATGGGGGTGAGGCGAAGCTGGATGGCACCCCGCTAAACGTGCTGATCGGCGGCAGGACCATATTCACATCGTTCTCGATAGATCCTTGGGTTGATCAGTCAAAGACGCTGGTGGCTGCGCTCTCGAAGGGGCCTTTCATAGACACAGAGAAGAACACTCTTGCATATCTTAATGGAATAAGGAACGATGAGACGCGCATGCTAGACAAGGACCATGTGCCAGATTCAAGCGTAAGCATAATAACGGTTTCTGGCGACGGAAGCATAGCCCACAGAACCCTCAAGGAGGAGAAGCTGAGGGATGAGAGAATAAAGGACGACCTTGAGGAAGTTCCTGCCCTTGAAAGAGTGCTCAAGAGGTTTGAAGGCGGCAAGTGGTCTGCTGATGAGGCAAAGAGCAGAGAGTTGGGAGAGGCACTGCTCAGGGCAAAGAGGCCATCAGAGATAAAGGACGAGGACCTCGCATACGCCAGCAGGGCCGTGCTCCAGGGAACCGTGCCTAATGCAGGGAAGCAGGCGCCAAGGGACGTTGAGGAGCTAAGCTTCGTGCAGTTCACAGATACCCACGTTGGAAGCAGCGGGAATGTTGCCCTGCTTAGGGCAGCAGCCGCAGAGGCTCTGCAGAGAAAGCCCGACATAGTCTTCCTTACCGGGGACATAATAGAAGGCAACTACCACAATTACATGAATACGCAGAGGCCGCAGAAGGAGACCGACATAGACAAGGAGTTCGAGAAGTGGCTGCGCAGCAAGGGATATGGGGAAGAGGTGATAACAAGCGAACTGCTCACATTCTACAGGAGGCAGAGACTCAATGCTATATCGAACATAGATGCACAGCCCAAGGTATTCATAGAGCCGATGCAGGACCTGCTTCTTGACACAATCGCCAGAGGCGGGTACATAGCCATAGTGTCCGGAAACCACTACAACAAGACAGATGGCAAGTCTGAGCGCGATGAGGCTACCGCGCTTAAGTCGCACATAGTGCTGTTCCTTGAGGGAGTTGCCGCAGGAAAGGGCATGCAGCTTCCTGAGGATTGGCGTGGACATATAATGACCGGGAGCGGAAGCGACCTAGCGGCAGAGACATTCACGTTCAATGGTGTTGAGTTTGAGGTGAGGCACAGCCTCGGCAAGGAGGATGGTCGCGTATCGAACTTCCTTTCGGAAAAGAGGAGCGATGCCAAAGTTGTTCTCTACGGCCACCTGCATTCAGCAAGGGAGATAAGCAATGTTACTACTGAGGCAGTGCAGGCACCTGCGATGCAGGATGGCAGCACCTGTCCGTTCGTGAAGACCATAAGCGTGCCGATAACCCCTGACAACAAGCTCACTGGATACGGAGCAGACACACTCAAGATAAGGGACGGCAGAGTGCTTGAGCATACCCTTGAATTCAGGTTCAAGGACCAGCTGGGGGTTGTGGATTCGCTGTTCAACCAGTTCCTGCAGGAGAGGAGGATGGGTACGGTAGCGACGCGGAAGGTAAAGGCCTGATCACTTCCTTTTCTTTATTGGAGGCATCGGTATTCTGCCGAGATAGTAATATATTGTGGCAAGATTTATTGCAATCATGGCTGAGAGTATCCACAGCTGATAACTGTTTATCGCTGAGACTATTCCTACTGCTTCGAATGCGTCAACCCCGAAAAACATTAGGACCGATTCCAGTACAGGGAATGCGCAGCCGCACCCTGCCACAAGACCTCCGAGGGAAGGCAGTAGCACTCCTTCTATGCTGCCGCCGATTCCCCCAATCTTCCTTGATGATACTGAATGAGCTATAGCGAAAAGGCTTATGGAAAATAGTATTCCGGAGGTCGCAACCAGCGCATACACGACATACATCGGCACGAAGATCAGGAATATGCCATAGTTGTTGGCTGCTATTAGATACCTGAATATGTAGAGGAATATGGCAGCACTGGCGATTGCTACGAAGGCGTATGTCGGATGCCTAAATATCCTTGCTAGCGTAAGTAGCCTTATGCTTCTGGACTTCATAAGAATTCACTTAAGCGTATACTCTATCGATGCTATTGCAGGAAGAGAGCACACCGTCGCGTTGTTGTTTATCGATTTGCATATCGCAGCTATGTATACATCTGCAGCTGCGTATTCGGCCTGCGCGAACTGATCGGTAGGGTTTGCAAGCTGCGAAAGCACCTGGCCATGGGTCATGTACGTGAGCTGCAGGGAGCTGCCTGTTGGCGTGGTGTTGCCAAACACCTCTGCATCTGCCCCAGAAAACTGATAGTTGCCCCATACAGTATACGGGGTCCCCTGGAAGACCGTCACGTTGCTGCTGCTTAGGTTCAGTATGTACTTTATGGCATTAGTGTATGTGCTATTGTCCTTTGAATATACGTTTGACACTATTGTAGGTATTGGGTTGAGCACAAAACCTCCGGTTATTGGGTGAGTGTCCTCTATGGAGATGAAGTTTATTATATTGCTTGAATAGTAGTTGCCTATGGAATCTGAAGAGCCATTATAGTTTTCGGATGTCCAATAAAGCGTGGGGAGGTCACCGTCTCCGAACGAAGAATATCCCAGGAAGAGCTTGTTGAAGTGGCCGAATCTTGATAGTGCAAG
Source organism: Microcaldota archaeon (assembly GCA_021792235.1). Lineage (GTDB taxonomy): Archaea > Micrarchaeota > Micrarchaeia > Micrarchaeales > CABMGC01 > JAJZNA01. Next base: position 1,636 of record JAJYVC010000040.1, on the reverse strand, counting down.
TGCCATGGCCCACCTGTTCTCGCCGCAGAAAACGCAAGTTATAGACCCAAGATATACCATAGAGACCTTATTGTTCACAACAAATCCTTTGACGGGATGTATCTCTGTTGTGAATATTGGATCGGCAAGGGATCCGTTAAGGTATGCCTCTCCTGCAGTCTGGAAATATGCATTGGGTGCATCGTTTATTACTGCAAGGGCAGATGCGTTGAGTGGAGTATCTATACCTGCCAGGGTATGCCCGAAATTGCTATTTGCATTTGACGCTGATGAATTTGACGATGAAACTGTAGACGGCAGGTTCTGGTGCGAAGCTATGGCATTTGATATGCCTGGCGTGAGCACGTAAAGTATCAAGACCACAGAGATCAAGGATATGACTCCGAGTATGAACGCGCTGTACGACATGATCCTTAGGTGGTGCAGAGTCCTCTGCAGGCTTTCCTGATTGGTTTTCTGGGCAGTTCTCCTTGGCATAAGCATCTTCCAATAGAATAGTTTCTTTACAGATACTATTTAAAGTTTTAGTTCTTCTTCGGAATAGGAACTTGACATCTACATACAATCACCATCGTCAATGCACATGACCTATCACATCAAATAAATCATGAGATATGCAATTAGGCATGAATAGATGTGAATTGACACCTTTTTCAGTCCCATTACCCTGTTTTTGGCAAGACCAAACATGCCTTTCAGTCTTGAAAAAATCCTTTCGATTGCCCATCTTTTTCCATATTCAGGATCTTTTGGAGCCTCTGATTTTCTGTGGCCCCTTCCGTTTATTGCAATAACGTCTTTTATTCCGTGATAATGCAGGTATTCGCGTATGTCTGTAGCGTCATATGCAGAATCTCCAAGATATTTTGCACCAAACGCAAGTCTGAACTTCCTCTTCACCTGCCCTATCAGTTCACCGAAGAAGACCTTATCATTCCTGTTTCCAGGTGCGATGTAGAACCCTATAGGAACTTCGTTTTCTGCATCTGCAATTGCATGAAGCTTATATCCGAAGAACATGGCATTCGCATTCCCATTTGCGTCTTCCTGTTCCCTCTTCGACGGAGTCCTATGTCCAGTTCTCGCATACTTGTCCTTGCGCGAAAATGCAGGCACGTCAGTACTGTCCTGTGCGATTAGCCGTATTTGCCTTCCGTTAAGTCTGTTCTGTAGGATCCAGTTGTTCAGTTCTTCGAATATTTCAGGTTCTGCGCGTTCTCTGACCTTAGAGAAGATGGAATAATCGGGCCTTTTCCTGTAACCTATTGTTCTTCCAATCTTCGTACCGACGAGATCCACGAGTTCTACATCCGTCAATCCGTCTACCTGTTTTATCACTAATGCGACGATATGTTTGGCAAACTTCTTCGTATGCCCGTAGTGCTGCACGATTACGCGCGTTGCAGCGCAAACCTCTGGTATCTTATTCTTTATTTTCGATATTTTCATGTTTTCATGTCTCCTGGCAGGCGACCGATGCGCTCGTCGTATCGGCCTCCAGGAGTCTCTGCACTACCGATTTCAGACGACAGAAAAGAGAGAGAAAACCCCAGAAAGATATTCGACAGAAAGATTCTTAATTTGTCAAGTTCCTAATTTGGTTTTAGCTTCAGGCTTGCGCGCAAACACAAGATAT
>JAJYVC010000039.1 GCA_021792235.1 Microcaldota archaeon | reverse complement strand
AAAAAGAGCAGGCGAGGGATTCCGTATCTGAAGAGCCACAGAAAGAGGCCAAAGTGACAAGACCAAAGGAGGAACGCAGGGATGAAAAACCTTCTCAGAAGGCTGCAGACACCGTTCAGGCAAAAGCGCCAAGTGTATCTGCTGTCACAAAGATAAAGGGCTTATTCCTGGGCCACGTGCGCATAAGTGAGAGCGACGTTAATCCATTCATAGAGAATCTGCAGATGGGGCTACTCCAGTCAGATGTCAACTATGATGTGGCCGAAAAGGTCGCGAACAACATACGACATGTGCTTGTGGGAAAGGAGGTGAACTCAAGGAACATAGAAGGCGACATAAGGCAGGGTATAAGGGAATCGATATTCGGCGTGCTTGCAGGTAGCTCAGGCATAGATATAGTAGAGAGGATAAACAAAAAGAGGTCAGAGAACGCGCTTCCATACAAGATACTTTTTGTTGGACCGAACGGTGCAGGAAAGACAACCACGATGGCCAAGATCGCCAATATGATGCTTGAGAACAGTATAACGTGCGTGCTTTCCGCAAGCGATACTTTCAGGGCAGCAGCAATAGAGCAGACAGCGTACCATGCAAGCAGGCTGGGCATAAGTGTGATAAAAGGCACTTACGGTGCAGATCCTGCCAGCGTGGCTTTTGATGCTATAGCGCATGCAAAGGCGCACGGAATAATGGCCGTGCTAATAGATAGCGCAGGCAGGCAGGAGACCAACAAGAGCCTGATAGAGGAGCTGAAGAAGATGACTAGGGTGACTAGACCCGATCTGAAGATATTCATAGGAGAGAGCATATCCGGCAACGCGCTGCTCGCGCAAGTCAAGGCGATAAACGATGCTATAGGACTCGATGGCATAATCCTAACAAAACTTGACGTAGACGCCAAGGGCGGTAATACCTTGTCCATACTCGGAGACACAACCATACCTGTGCTATACTTCGGCACAGGCGAGGGCTATTCTGACATAATGCCATACGACCCGAAGTTCATAGTCGACAACATACTGCCAAACAACTGATGCGAATCCTGCACAAAAGATTTATAACATACCAAAGGCACCTAACTATGAATTTATGTATGGTGAATCTGGAGCGGAGGATCTGGCTGCGCCGACCATGAACGATGCTGCAGATCTATTCGAGATAATGATGAAATGCAAGAACGAGGATGATTTGGTTGGCAGGCTCAGGGAATCATCCAATCTCCTAAGGCCTGCAGTTCTTAACATCAGCGATACAAGTGGATCTGAGTTTGGTTACAGGTTCAGTGCAGAAGCCATAATCTCAGTTCCAGTGCAGCCAGTTGCGCTGCATTATGCAGTGCTTTTTGGATATAGGTCAATTGCAGAACTTTTTCTGGAGAGCGGAGCGCATGTGGATGCCAGGTGCAAGGAGGGAAAGACTCCTCTCATGGTTGCTTCGGAGATGGGAAACATGGAATTTGCTGAATTGCTTATTGCTTCAGGTGCGGATATAAATGCGCATGATACAATTGGCTCAAACCCTCTGAACTATGCTATAATTGGAGGCAATTACAATATAGTAAATAAGATGATTAAATTTGGCGCACATGTTAATGCAGCTACGAGCAGAAAGATCACGCCTCTGATGTATGCAGTGATGAACAACCGGATTGAGATTGCAGAGCTGCTCATAAAGAGCGGCGCAGATGTAAACGCATCTGATTCGTTTAAGGAGACGCCGATAATTCTGGCCGCTTCGGAAGGCAATGTGCGCATGATAAATCTGCTTCTCTCCAACGGCGCAGATATGCTGTGCAAAGACGTCAATGGTCTAGGACCTCTGCACCACGCAGTAATTGAGGGACGGACTGCGGCAGCCAGCCTCCTTATAGATCTCGGTGCAAGCGTGAGTCCAGGGACGTATTCAGACACAACGATAGGTATAGGGTGCGTGAATAATTCAATGGCCTCTGCGCTGAAAAGGCTGATAGAAGCAGGCCTTGATATTGAAGAGAGGGATATCGCAGGTCGCACCGCGCTTCTAGCAGCGTCAGAGAGCAAGGATCCAGAGATGCTTAAGCTGCTCATAGACATGGGGGCAGACACGACTGCCAGGGAAAGGTCAGGGAAATCTGCCTTCGTCAAGTCCGCAGAGTCGCTTACCGTAGCCAACTTCGAGACGCTGCTGCTATCAGGCATCCTGCCTACAGACGATGACGTGAAACGCATAAGGCTGCTTGAGCACACTTATGGGGTCGACCCTGCAGCAAATGGTCCACTTGGGCAGATAATAAACATGATGGAAACCGCAATAGAATCTGCTGAATCAAAGGCAATGCTTGTCAAGTCGCTTCATAGAAAGCCGCAGAGCCGCATGGAAATGGTGCACTAGGTCTGCAGGATCCTCAAGTCCTCCTTGCCTCCCTGTCCGGATCAAGTATCCTGTCAAGAGCCTTGCGGTCCAGCACGCCAAGCTCAATGCATACTTGCTTTACGCTCTTGTTCTCCCTTAACGCTCTACGCGCTATGTATGACGCTTTCGAGTATCCAATGTACTGGTTAAGCGCTGTGGCAAGCGAAAGGTCCATGTCAAGCTCCTTTGATATCTTGCTCCTGTTCGCCGTTATACCGCTTATGCAGCGATCTGCAAATGTCGAAGAGCCGTTCGATAGTATCCTTATCGAGTACAGTATCTCGTAGACTATGATTGGCGTGTATACATTGATCTCAAGCTGGCCTCCATTTGCAGCTTCGGTGACAGTCGTGCAGCTGCCTATCACCTTTTGGCATACCATATTAATCATCTCTGCCATGCTCGGATTTATCTTGCCTGGCATTATGGATGATCCAGGCATTACCTCTGGCAGGGCGATCTCCCCTATGGCGCTACGCGGCCCAGATGAAAGCAGCCTGATATCATTCGCTATCTTATTTATTGCAGTAGCCACTTCCTTAAGTGCATCTGACACTCCAAGCTCCTCTAGCCTCTGTTGCATGACTACAAACTTGTTCCCACTGACCCTGAACCTCTCTCCAGTCATTCTGTTTAATTCCTCTATTGCAAACCTCTCGTATCTCCTGTCCGCGTTTATGCCGTTGCCTACTGCCGTGCCTCCTAACGGGAGTGACAAAAGCCGTTTTTGCGCATCAGACAGCATCCTCATGGAATTTGATACTGCCCATCGATATCCGGAGAACTCCTGCTCCAGCGTGACTGGTACAGCATCCTGCATGTGTGTTCTTCCCACTTTAACTATGTTTCTGAACTCTACAGACTTTCTTTCTAGTGACTTCTCCAGTTTCTTCAGCGAGGGCAATAGGCAGTCCCTTATTGCAAGATATATGGCTATGCGTGCCACCGATGGCATGGTGTCATTGGTAGACTGCGACATGTTCACATGGTCATTCGGGTGCACTATACTGTATTCTCCCTTTTTCCCTCCAAGCAGTTCTATGGCCTTGTTTGCCACAACCTCATTAACGTTCATGTTCGTACAGGTCCCTGCCCCTGCCTGGAATACATCTATCTGGAATTCTTCATCAAGCTTGTGTGAGAGGACTTCATCGCAGGCTCTCGCTATTGCAGTCGCCCTCTTATTATCCAGTTTTCCATCTTTCCAATTGGCCATTGCTGCTGCCTTCTTAAGCATCGCGTAAGTATGGAATATCTCAATCGGAACTCTGGTTCCAGAGATATTGAAGTTATTGATAGTCCTCTGCGTTTCCGGCCCATAATATGCTTCCTTAGGCACCTTGACCTTTCCTAGCACATCAGATTCGATGCGGTATCCTACCATCTCATTCACCATTCTCAGGCAGCAACTTCATGATGTCGCCCTTGAGCATCTGTATTGCAGCTGCAGGGTCGACCCCCTTAGGGCATGCTTTTGAGCAGGATCCTGAGAATTCGCAGCCCCAAGCACCATCAATCGTATCTACATCGAACAGTCGCTTCTTCCCCCTCTGATCTCTTGAGTCAGCATGATACCGGTACACTTGGGACAGCGCCTGCGGTCCTATGAAGTTTGGATTTGAATTCACTACGGGGCACGCATCAAGGCATAGGCCGCACATTATGCAGTACGAGTATGGAAGGAACTTGTCAAGCTCCTCCTGGCTCTGCTTATATTCCTCCGTCGGGGCATATTTCTCTCTGGCATCCTTTCTGTAAAGGGTCGGCTCAACTGACCTGTGTCTCTCGAAGAAGTCGGCGAAATCAGTGACCATGTCCTTCAGCAGCGGATGGCCTGTCATCGGTGCTACTTCCACAGAATCATTTTTAACTGCGCTTAGGATGCTTGTTTCGCACGCTAGCATGGGCTTGCCGTTCACAACCATCCCGCAGGACCCACATATGCCCATCCTGCAATTGCATCTGACTGACACAGTGTTGTCCTGATAATCCTTTATGTCCAGCAGCGCGCCAAGAACCGTCGTCCTGTCGTCTACTCTTGCTTTGTATGTTACCCTATCGAACTCCTTTGTGGTGCTGTTGAACCTCTTCAGGACAACGCTTATTTCCTTTCCCTGCCTTGACTTAGGTTGAACCTTGTTCTCAATGAATTCTCCATTACCTGCCTTGTTTCCGCTTCTCGGATATCTCCTGTGCGCGTAAACTTCAAAGATCCCTGAGACTCCGAACAGGACCAAAGCCAGTAGGAGCAGCATGGAAATTACATCCAATGCGTATGCATTATTAAGGAGAAGCCCAGCTACCATCAATATGAACAAGACTGGCACTCCGATTATCCCCGCATACATGAATACAGTCAATCTTGAAGCCCTCATGCGAACCACAACTCAAGCATCACTATGAATCCAATGAACCATACTGCCATGACTACGTAAGGCATCACCCGAAGCACAGGATACGATGCCTTCTTGCGGACTCCGTATTTTGTGAACGACCTGTTAAGTTTGCCGAATACTATGCCTCTGCTCGCAATGATTGCCGCAGCCTTTGCCGTTTCAAAAAACTGCGGTGTCACAAGTATCCACATAAGCAGCACCAGTGCTTTCGTATAGCTGATGAAAGGTGTGCCAAAGTAAAGCATTCCGGCAAACATGCTTGCTGCCAGAAGGAATGCAACGAATATTGAGATCCTGTAGAAGGCCATGTGGAGCAGGCCCTCCTTGTCGAAGCAGAAAAGCTTGAATATCCTTGACTGATATCCGCGAATATCATAAGGCTCGTTGTTTTCCATCAAGACCACTAGTATTTCCTCTCCTCTGGCTGCCATCCTCTGATCTTCACTGGAAGATATTCGAACCTGATTCTTCCGAGCGATTTTATGGCTATGGTGTGCTTAAGCCAGTGCTTGTCATCCCTTTTCGGATATTCCTTCACCACATGCGCACCACGGCTCTCATGCCTGCGTAGCGCTCCCTCGGCTATTATCCATGCTATGTCAAGCAGGTTGACTATCTCAAAGGCCTCTCGGAGATTAGTGTTGTAGGTTGTGCCCTTGTCAGCTATGTACATATCTCCGGCCTTCTTTCTCAGCTCGGTTATCTTTTTGAGTGCGAACCTCATTCCCGACAGCGTTCTGAACACGTAAAGGTGCTCATCCATTACCTCATACAACGAATCCCTCAATGCGTACGGGTTCTGATGGCCCTTCCTCTCAGCAATATCCAGAACCCTCGCCTCCTCACGTTCTGCTAGCGCCACGAACTTGCCTGATGGCATCTTGCCTTTTCTTTGCGCATTCGCTGCAGCTTCTTCGCCTGTCAGCCTGCCCCACACCGAGCACTGGCTCAACGAATTGCTCCCGAGCCTATTGGAGCCATGCACGCTAACGCAGCCGCACTCGCCAGCAGCCCACACTCCTTCCATGTAATGCGATCTGTTCTTCATCACCCTGCCCTTTATGTCTGTATGTATCCCTCCCATCGTGAAGTGAGTTGCAGGTCTTACTGGTATTGGTGCTTTGCCTGGATCTATGCCGAGCATCTTCATTGTTATCTCCTTTATCATCGGTAGCCTCTCATCTATCTTCTTACTGTCCAAATGCCTTAGGTCCAGGTGAACATATCCGAATCCTGATTCATGATCCTTGAATCCTCTCCCTTCCCTTATTTCGCTTATGATGGCACGGGATACTATGTCCCTTGGTGCAAGCTCCATCTTGCTCTTGGCGTAGTTCTCCATGAATCTATCTCCATGGACGTTCCTAAGATATCCTCCCTCTCCCCGTGCTGCCTCGGTTATCAGTATCCCGCTAGGTATCAGCGCAGTAGGGTGGAACTGGACAAATTCCATGTCCTTTATCGGAATCCCTGCCCTGAACGCCATGGCGGTGCCATCACCAGTGTTAGAGTATGAGTTTGTAGTTAGATGATACACTCTCGACGCACCTCCTGTCGCAATCACGAGCGACTTTGACCTGAAGGCCTTTATCTTCCTGTTTGCCAAGTCAAATGCAACGAAACCGTGTATGGTGTCTCCTTCCCTTATCAGAGACGTTGCAAAATGCTCGTTGAACAGGTCAACATTCTTGTAGCTAAGCAGCTCATCGTACAGCGATCTCATCATGAAGAATCCGGTCTTGTCCGCCGCGAATGCTGTTCTCGGCACGCTCATGCCTCCGAACGCCCTCTGTGATATCATGCCCTTCTCGCGCCTGTTCCAGGGCACTCCTATATGGTCAAAGAACTTTATCTCTTCAGGAGCTCCTTTCACAAGCATCTCTACGGCATCCTGATCCGCAAGATAATCAGATCCCTTTATAGTGTCGTACGCGTGAAGCTTCTGGCTGTCTTGGTTGGCGTCAGGATAGAGGACGCCAGATATGCCTCCCTCCGCAGCAACGGAGTGACTTCTCATCACGTGCAGTTTCGATACCACTGCAATGCGCAGCGACCCACGCGAACTCCTGCTTGCATGTATCGCTGCCTTGAGCCCTGCTATACCGCTTCCCAATACAACTACATCGTAATCGAGTAGTTCCATCAATTCTAAATCATGTTAAAAGTTAATAATACATGCTTATCATTTACGTAAGCACGCTCCAAATCTGGCGCAGTTGGACAACATGCGCCTCATGGATGCTGTATTGGGGCTAGTTGACCAGTCTCCTCTTGGCACTGTGGCGGTATATGGCATTCTTCTCAAGCTTGATCGAGGCATGACGGCGAGGGAGCTGGGCTTTGCAAGGATACAGAGGAATCCAATCTATGCACAGATGTCAAGAGGCAAGTTCGAGGCAACAATACTCCATTCCCTTTCGCAGATCATGTTAGATATCAATAAGATGTCCACAGATCTGATAATATTCAGCATGCCCGAATTTGGGTATTTCGAGCTTCCAGACAGGTTCACTACTGGCAGCTCAATAATGCCACAGAAAAAGAATCCAGACGTACTCGAACTACTACGCGCCAAATACTCAGTTATTGTGTCTTACGAGGTCCAGGCCAAGGGAATAGCAGGAAATCTTCCTACGGGGTACAATCGTGACATAGCCCTTACAAAATCACCGGTAATTAGCGGATTTCAAATAACCATTGAAAGTCTGAAGGTGGCTGCACGCCTAATTAGAAATATCCGGGTAAACAAGGAGAATTGCAGAAGTGGGCTAACTGAGGAGGTGTATTCAACACAGCGTGCATACGACTTGGTAAAGGGAGGCATCCCGTTTAGGGACGCGTATAAAGAGGTTGGCAAGAAATACTCCCAATGAACAAGGAGCCGATGCGCTCAGGGTGCAGTCACAGACTATTTTACCGTGGTTCCCTTATGCATCTTGCCATCTATAGCAAGCTCCAGCTGGTGCATGTCATCGTTGACGAAGCGCACCTCTATGTTGCCCCTTTTCGCAAGTTTTGCGGCGACCAAGTCAAAAACGAAGTTCGAACCAGCCCTTCTGGTGTCTCTGATTGCGGCTACTTCTATCATTCTGTCATGGCTCACCGTCTCGAGCTTCTTTGCATTCTTGTTCTCGGGAGGCCTGTCGTATATGTAGGCATCCTCACTTATGTTTATTAGGGTCTTGCTCCCTGACACCTCACATGTAAGCGTAGCTACTGCGTCAGTGGATATGCCTGGAAGAAGGCCGCCGAGGAACACCACGCTGTTTGCCTTGTTGGCCATTTTCAGCTCTCCTAGTTCCGTGACAACATTCGGATACACATCCATGTCCGAAAATAGGTCCTTCACTATTAGTGCGTTTATCCTTGTTATGGCTATGGCGATCTCATCCAGCACTGCCTCATTTGTTATTATTTGTCTCGATGAGCTTATGTATAGCCTCGATGCGTAGCCTCCTCCCACCGTTATTATGAACTTGTGCTTTCCTGCGTACTTCTTGAGGAGCTTTGCCAGCCTTCTTATGTAGGAAACGTTTACGCCGGTCTTTCTTGAAACCATGCTCCCTCCAAGGGACATGCATATCGTGTCCATCAGTACACCATTATCTTCGTTCGTTCAACAAATATAATATTATCGCTTTCTCGACTACCATCTTGTTCCTTGCCTGTTGCCATACTATGCTTCTCTTTCCATCAAGCAGTTCAGATGTTATCTCCTCGCCCCTGTGGGCCGGGAGGCAGTGCATTACCTTCGCACCTTTGTTTGCAAACCCCATCACGTCCTCGTTCAACTGGTACTTGGCAAAAAGCTTTCTCCTCTTTTCGGCATCTGACTCTTGTCCCATGCTTATGAAAGTGTCGGTGTAAACCACATCGCATCCAGCAAGCCCGTCCCGGAGATTGTCAGTCGTCTCTATGGTCTCGTATCTGCTTGCATAAAGCACATAATCCATGTTAGGCTCATAGCCTCTTGGCCCGACAAGGGAGACGCGTGCCCCCATCTTAGCTGCAGTGACCATTAACGAATTTGCCGTGTTCGCTGCAATGTCTCCAACGAACGCTATCTTCAGCCCCTTTACCTTTCCGAATTCCTCTCTTATTGTGTATACATCGCTCAGGGCCTGGCATGGATGTTCAAGATCTGTCAATGCATTTATAACAGGAACGGAAGAATGCCCGGCAAGCTCGTCAAGGTCCGAATCCCTGTACATTCTTGCAGCTATTATGTCAACGTACGAGCTTAGCACCCTGGCAGTGTCAGCAAGGCTTTCGCCTCTAGACATCTGTGAGGTTTTCGTATCTATGTAGACGGGATGTCCCCCTAGCTGTATCATGGCGGACTCGAACGAGACCCTTGTCCTTGTGGAGGATTTCTCGAATAGCAGGGCAAGTATCGGCGATGCCTTTGCAAGAGGCTTTGCGTCATCCTTCAATTTGTCCGAAAGCTTGAATATCTCTTTTATCGTCGCAGCCGAAAGATCTTTTGAGCTCAGCAGATTCAAGAAATCTACCCGAATATCATTCCGAGTCCCTGTTCGCTCTCGCTTCTCTCCTTGTCTATCTCTCCTATTACCTTCGCCTCGGTGTCATGGTCTGCCCTCTTTATGCTAGGTATGCTCTCCTTAAGCTTCTTGTCCGCTTTGTCAAGGAACGAATCGACTGCACTTATGACCAAATAGCACTTTTCCCTGTCAAGCCCAAGCGTTATGCCGTCCTTTATCCAGTAATCCTGCCTTGTGAATATGACTGTCTCCTCCTCATTATTCTTTAGTTCTGCAAGCTGCTCTGGCGTCTTGCTCTTGTCGAGAAATGGGTCGTAAGACATGAGTTTCTTAAGCGACTCCATATCCTTCTGGTCGCAGATGTAGGCTCTCGCAGGCATCAAACTACCTTTATAACTTAACGGCGTTGATGAAGCCCTCCTTTCCCGGCCTGTTGGTCACCATCGCCTTCCCATCCTCAGTATCTATCACCGTACCCTTAGTTATTATGTTAAGCCTTGCAAAGTTTCGGTTGTCTTTTGATTCTACTATTGCCTTTATCCTTACCTTCTTGTAACTCTTGCCAGAGAGCAGGTTTGCGAACGCCGCATACTGCATCTTGTCCTTGCTGTTGCCTCCTCTTGACCTCACTGCCTTTACGACATTCTTGTCAGATAGTCTCGTCGAGGTGAAGTATCCTCCCATCTCATGCCTTCTTTTGTCCCTGTTCTTCAGCCTTGTCTTTCCATTTCCTTTCAGCTTCCTGCCGGACTTCCCGTGGAATTGCGATCCAAACTGGCTCATATCTACCACTAATGCAACTATAATCGCTAATCCATTCAACGGCAAACAATTTAAATGATGTGGTCGATTAGATTGTTGCAGTGGATCGATGTACGCAATGCCCGAATTCAGCGACAGTATATGCGCAGGTTTGTTTAGCTCCGCGTCTGACGTCTCGGAAATTGTGGATGAGTCAAAAATTCTGACCAAGGAAAACGACTTCGTGCTACTGATAAATCCGTCAAAAGAAATCGAACATAGGTTGATTCCCGCGTACATAAATGCCACCATAAGGAAGGCCAGAGGAAACATGCATTCAGATTCACTCTCTCTTGAGATACTGATGTTCGTATCAGGCACTATGAACATAGGGAATGCTATAGAACGCAGCGGAGCTAGAGGCGGCAGGTTTGTTATGTTCTCGAGCAGGAAGGAGATTCTTGACAAGATGGTGTCCAGGTTCAGTATGAAGTTGCTTAAATCGTATAATCTTGTCCTAGATATGGGAAAATGTGGCCAAGTTGCAATGACTGCAGTCAGAGATGGTAAATAGCAAAGGTAGCCAGGAAGCCTATTACAAGGCTAACCGCAGCTGTCGCCACCCACGAAAGTACTATGCTGAACATCGGCCTCTTCCTTATCAGCCTTGTCCTGTAGCTTATCCCCGCGCCGTAAAGGCTTGCCACGAACGCCTGCGTATTTGAAGCAGGTATGCTGAACAATGTGGCTATCTCCACAACCACGACTGAGGCAGATTGCGATATGAATGCATTTAGGTACCTGAGTGGCAGTATGCCAGATCCGACTGTCTTCAGCTCGCCTTTGCTCAGGAATATGCTGCCTATGACAATTGCGATTATGGTAAGTACCATCGCATAAAACGCGTCAGTCAGTGCGTATACTGAAGCGAACAGGAAGCCTATCGTATTGGCCCCAAGCACGAAAGCGGTCAGGAAAGAAATCAGTATGAGCGCCAGCTTTATGTTCCTTACCGATTTCCACACGTTCCTCTTTTCCAGAAAGCCATGAAGGGATCTCATCACTGTCATGGCCAGCACCGTACTTGCCAGCGAGGACAGTATCCAGAAGCCTATCATTCCTGACACATAATCTGCATTCAGTGGCTTTCCATAGGCCAAGCCTATCCCTACAAGGGCCATGGCAAAAGTTATAGACAGCGACTGCGGCACACGCAGCATGTGCGATACTATGAATACGACAAGCGCTATCACCAGTGCGATGGAGACCAATACAGCGGATTGCACTGGAAGCAGGGTCTGCAAACCTACTTTGAGCAGCCCTCCTTGAAGCATGAATCCAGCCACGTACCCGAGTATTGTTATCGATATGCCTGTCTTTCTGTCAACCACTCTTCCAGATATTATTGCACCTGAGCATGCAGACAGATTATTGCCTGAAACTAAGGCAACGAGCACGAACAGGAGAAGGTAGATGGCTATCCAAAGCAAACATACCACTATGTTATTATGGAGCGCATTATGCCCGATATCATGTCTGATGCATCCTCGCATCTGTCCAGTATATCATCAGACAGGTATGCGACATCCTGGATGTAATAGAACGACCTGAAATTGAGCCTCGTGCTGTATGCGTAATCAAGCAACTTGTCCTTGAGTATGTCTCCTTTATGCTCAATAGCTTTTATTTTTGCCCTAAGCCTGCGGGCTTCGGCAAGAGTTCCGGCCCTGTGCATTTCATAAAGCAGTCTGAGCGCAGATTCGGTTAATTCAGACATCTCCAGCAGGCTTTTCTTAGCAAATGTATCTGTGCCTTCCTTGGCTTTCCTGAATCTCACTATCGTTCTTGATAGGTTGAATATCAAATCCACTATGTCATCCTCCTTATCCACGAACTGAATCATGTCATCTATCAGATTGGGAGCAATCGCCCCAGAGGTTATCGAATTGGTTATCTCGAAAGCATCCTTGTCAGAAGCACGTTCTATCCTGTGCACTTCTTCTATCTCGTCGGACCCGTTTATTATTCTGACAAGGATCTTATTTGCTGCAGAGGCA
>JAJYVC010000038.1 GCA_021792235.1 Microcaldota archaeon | reverse complement strand
GCAGAACATAGCAGATGCGTACAGGAATGTGCTGGGAATATGGATAAACCGTATAATGAAGAACAAACCCCCTTTCATATATGGCGATGGGAAGCAGACACGTGCATTCTCATACGTAGAGGACGCCATAAAAGCGCTCGCAAAATCCGGATTCCTTAAGAAGACTGATGGGGAAATAATAAACCTTGGCAGTCCAGAGGTATTGTCAATAAATGAAGCATGCAGGATAGTTCTGGACATAATGGATTGCGACCTAAAGCCAATCCATGTTAAGGGCAGGCCGCAAGAAGTAAAGCACGCATTCACTACCACGGAAAAATCCGAGCGCATGCTTGGATATGAGAACAGGCACAATTTCAGGACAGGCGTAAAGAAGATGGCAGAGTGGGCGGCAGACCTAGGTCCACAGAAGCCGACCTACACCCTTCCCCTGGAGATAAGGAGGAACGCTCCTGCCGTATGGAAGGACAAGCTCCTATAGGTGCTTTTCGTGAAGGAACCATCAGTTGCCATAATACTATCGAATTACAAAGGCGCTTCCATAAAGTACAGGAACAAGCCCATACTTTACAGGTGCTTATCTACAGTATATGGGAGGACGAGGTATCGAAACTACAAGGTAATAGTTGCAGATGATGACTCGGGGGACGGGAGCAGGGAGATGACCAGGAGAGTCGCACCAAAAGCGATCTTCTTGCTGAACAAGAACTGCCATTCATTTGCAAAGAACAACAACAGGGCCATAGAGTATGTACTGAAGAGATACGCCCCTGATTATTTCCTGCTACTCAATTACGATACCATAGTTAGCGATGCGAACTGGCTTGCAGACATAGTCAAAATTGCCGAGAGCGACGTTAACATAGGTGCCGTTAGCCCAAACCTGCTTTATCCTAACGGAAAAAACCAAGGGTTCGGATTCAGGTTCTACGACAGGTTCTCCCTAAGGAACCTCGGAAAGCCAGACGTAAGCGCCGAAGAGTTCTCTAAGGTGAGGGATGCAGTGATACTTCCAGGAGTCGCACTGCTTGTCAGGTCAAGCGTAGCTGGCAGGATAGGGTTGCTTGACGAGAACTACATCGGCGGGTACGAAGATGTCGATTACTGCCTAAGGATACGTGACGCAGGAATGAGGAACGTGTATGACGGCAAGGCAGAGATAATACCCCTTCAGGGATATATGCGCCGGGCATCTTCAAGCCCAGAGTACAGGCAGAAGATAGCGTATGCCGATAGGAGGAATCAATTCTATTTCCTTCGTAAGCACATAAGAAAGGCCGGATATGCGCGTTTTATAGCATGGCACATTGTCTACTTCGCAGACAGCATACGCAACGGCAATTTCCGTGTCGCACTGAAAGCGCTGATGGAATCGCGCAGGCTAAAGCTGCCGCAGGATCAATGATTGGATTCATAAGCCTGCCCATTCGCATAGCTTTAAATACCTAAAATGGTATAATATAATGGGTATAAGAATGGGGAGAAATACAAGAAATCGTAGAAATGTGGCAGGCATCTCGCATGCGGACCGCATAAGGCACATGTCAAACATAACCCTTGTTGCGTCGATAATGCTGATATACTTGTCAGTCATCACAGTGGTGCTGATAAACGTTGTTCCTTGATCCGAACAGTGGATACAGCGCGCCATAAAAAGCATTATTAATCTTGTTATTCCAATAAGATATTGGAAACAAGGTGCAAGAATGGTATATCCTACTAATCAAAGCATAAGCTACGTAACGCGTGACTACTGCCCCGCACAGGCCTGAATTTCTAAGGTATTATCGTGGCGGAAATGGTCAGAGCTGAGCAGTACTATATACTAAGCCTTAGTTCATTCTATGATACTTAAAAACAATACTCAATGGTGTAAAAATGGCAAAGACTTATCTTGAGATAGTAAAGTACATGGTCGAAGCAAAGTTCGACATAGATGGAGTGGTTGACAAGCCTGACATAATAGGTGCGGTATTCGGACAGACGGAAGGTCTGCTAGGCAACGAGCTCGATCTTAGGGAGCTGCAGAAGAACGGCAAAATAGGTAGGATAGAAATAGATGTGCAGCAGTCGTCCAACAAGACCTTCGGGAAACTGCACCTTCCGGCTTCCTTGGACAGGATAGAGACATGCATACTTGCAGCAGCAGTGGAATCCGTTGACAGGGTGGGGCCCTACGAAGCCAAATTCAACGTGGAAAAAGTAGAAGATACTAGGTCGGAGAAGAGGAGGAAGATATTATCAAGGGCAAAGGACCTGCTCAAGCAGCTGCTCGATACTGGTATGCCGGACAGCAAGGAGATATCCGAGCTGGTTTCTTCTGACGTGCGTGCAAGCGAGATAACAGAATACGGTCCAGAGAAACTGCCTTCAGGTCCTGACATAGCCACATCAGACGAGATAATCGTGGTGGAAGGGAGAGCCGACGTTCTCAACCTGCTCAGGAACGACATAACAAATGCTATAGCCGTGGGCGGTGCCGCAAGCAACATACCAAAGACTCTCA
The DNA here is from genome assembly GCA_021792235.1 of Microcaldota archaeon. Classification (GTDB taxonomy): domain Archaea; phylum Micrarchaeota; class Micrarchaeia; order Micrarchaeales; family CABMGC01; genus JAJZNA01. Next base: position 9,819 of record JAJYVC010000038.1, on the reverse strand, counting down.
TCGATCTGATAAACCAGAAGGACACAACCCTGTTCCTTGATGGTGACAGGGGTGGAGACATGATTGCCAGATCGATACTCAATGTCGCAGAGGCAGACTACATAGCCAAGGCACCTGATGGAAAGGAGGTGGAGGACCTCACGCGCAAGGAGATAATAAAGTCGATGAGGACAAGGGTTCCTTCCGATCAGTACAAGGGCCTTGGAACATCGGGAAATTCTGCGCAGAGATTCCAGAGGCGCCCGGACAGGCAGGAACACCAGTCATTTGGCAGGCCTGTGCAGCAGCAGAGGCAGGAGCCTAGGGTGCAGGAGCCACCTAGGCCGCCCGAGCGAGCGCCTGCCGCAGACGAGCCGCAGCAGCCAAGGAGCGTGGAAGAGGTAAGCTACGAGCCTGCATCAAAGCTAGGCAAGGATGCTGCACCTGCCGCATCCCCTGTGCTAGAGGCCCAGGTGCTATCGCAGATATCCGGCAGCCTTGATGAGCTATCAGGGACGCTCAGAAGCAGGCTCTACGACAGTGCAGGCAATGTAATAAAGGAGATGCCCATAAGGGAGCTTCTCTCAGAGATAGACTATTCCAGCGGCGTGTACGCGGTAGTGCTTGATGGCGTGATAACGCAGAGACTGGTAGAACTGGCCCTTCAGAAGAACATAAAGGCTATATATGGAATAAAGGCAAATCCGCTCACAAGGAAATTCCATGACATAGTGCTTTACACCAAGGAGCAGGGTAAAATCTTGTGAAGTATTGACAGTGAGCTGATGTCAGAGTCAGAAGAATTTGAAATTGCAAAGCATGTAATCTCATGCCTCAATTCGACTCCGCTCGCAGTGCTAGCGACAAACGACAAAGGAGGTATATGGGGTACGCCAGTATATTTCACCCATGACGACAAGTTCGACTTCTACATACTCTCTAACTCAAAGAGCCGGCACTCAAGGGCCATAAAGAAGGATCGTGAAGTCGCACTTGTGGTGGTCATGCCACCGGACCTGTCCGGGGGCTTCGAGGTCGGCATACAGATAGCAGGCGTGGCCGAGGAGATGTCAGGCAAGGAGATAGAAGATATATACAGGCAGAGGATACTGAAGATAACTGGCAACAAGGCCGATTTCTTCAATGCTGGCGGCGCGCAGTACATAATGACCAGTGGAGGAATGTTCATCAAGGTAGTTCCGAAACTTATAATGTACCTTGACAGAAGATACCATGGCTCTGACAGCAGGAAGGTGTCGATAAAGAGGCTGGTACAGCTTAGCAGGTACATACGGTAGATTGTCTATTTCCTCATAAACAGGTCAAGCAGCGCCATTGCAACTGTAGTTTCCACTATTACCGGCGCCCTTATGGCAACGCATGGATCGTGTCTGCCAATAACTGAAATCTTGCTGGGTCTGTGTGTCTTGACATTTATCGTATCCTGTTCAACCGCTATGGATGAAGTTGGCTTTATCGCAACGCGTACCACCATCGGCATTCCGTTTGTTATGCCTCCCTGCACTCCTCCGGAGTTGTTAGTCCTGGTCACAACACTCTCCCCGTCTCTTCCGAATTCAAACAGGTCATTGTTCTCGCTGCCCCTCTTTGCTGCCGATGCGAATCCAGATCCGAATTCAACCCCCTTTACTGCAGGTATGCTGAATAGGTAATGTGACACAACAGAATCAATTGCATCAAAGATCGGCTCGCCAAGGCCAACAGGCAAGCCATTTGCCTGGCACTCCACAACCCCGCCAACAGAATCCTTCTTCGACCTGGCATCCTCTATCTCTGACTTCATAGCCTTGCTGACCGACAGATCAGGGCATCTCACCTCGCTTTTGTAGGTATTCTCAAGCGCCTCTGCTTCAGAAGGCATACGCTCCATCTTTGCTTTACCGACCTGCTTTACGTATGCAAATATGCGTATGCCTTCCCTCTCAAGTATCTGCCTTGCTATGGACCCTGCTATTACTGTGCATGCCGTCATTCTCGCAGAAAGGAACCCGCCGCCCCTGAAGTCAAATACGCCGCCATACTTTACATAAGTGGTATAGTCACCGTGATTCGGCCTTGGCGTAAATCTCATCGACTCGTATGGCCTCGAATCAACGTCCCTGTTTTCTATCTCAAACACAACATCGCTACCGCTTACGCGGCCGTTATCTATCCCCGCAACAATCTTTATCTTGTCGGATTCCCGCCTCTGGGTCGTAAGCAGCCCGAAAGGCCTGCGCCTGCCAAGATCCGATTCTATCTGCGCAAGCGATATCTCGGTGCCTACCTTCAATCCGGATATCTTAACTCCTATGACTTTCTCATGCGATCCTCCGTATGCCGTTATCCTGAATCTGCTGCCTATCGATGGAGTCTCGCTGAGCACCGTTGCGCCAATTGTGCGCATGTGATAGAAGAAATCCGGATAGGACTTCTTCACCACCTCTGGATTCTGTATCACGGTCTGGCCGTTCGAAATAAGTCCGGCTATGGCGCACGACATCGCAATCCTATGATCATTGTGTACGTCTATTATCGCGCCGCCTAGCTTCGCGGGTCCTCTTATCTCAAGTATCTCCTTTCCTGCTATTTTCCTCGACCTGATTATTGCCCCCATCTTCCCAAGCTCGGTAATCATAGCACCTAGTCTGTCGCTCTCCTTGATCCTTAGCCTCCCCACATTGGTTATCCTGGTGATCCCCTTGGCCTGTGAGGCAATCACTGAAAGTATCGGCACAAGATCAGGGCAGTCCCCCGCATCCACGTCCACTCCTCTGAGCTTTGACTTCCCTACTTCTATATCCTCTCCACCTACTTTCATGTCTGCGCCCATCTTATCGAGTATGTGGACTATCTCGCTGTCTGCCTGCAGCGAATCTTTTCGCAGCCCCTTCACTACAATCGACTTGCCTGCAAGTGCAGCTCCCGCCAGAACAAATGCAGCAGATGAATAATCTCCCTCCACAGAGTATGTGCCAGGAGACCTGTACGACTGTCCTCCAGGCACAACATATCTTCTGTAATCATCTGATGCATCAACTATTATTCCGAATGCTTTTAGCACGTCCAGTGTCATGCGTATGTAGGGCAACGACTGTATGTTTCCGATTATCTCCACGGTATTGCTGCCCTTTGCCAGAGGAAGCGCAATAAGAAGACCGCTTATGAACTGCGAAGACGTGTCTCCGCGTATCCTTATCAGTCTTTTTCCAAGTCCCTTCATCCCTCCATGAAGCTCTACAGGTCCATGGCCATGGTCATCAGATATGCTTATGCCCACACCACGCAGTGCATCCACAATGTCCTTGGTCGGCCTTCTCATGAGTCCTTCCTTGCCAGTCAGAGTCACCTTATTGGGCAGAAGGGCGCTTATCGAGCTAAGCAACCTTAATGTAGTCCCTGATTCAGAGCAGTTAACAACAAGCTGCCCTCCACTGCCTCTAAATATCCTGTTTTCTGATCCGTCAACCCTTATTGAGGTCTCCCCATACTCTATCTTTGCTCCGAACTGCCTCATGGCATTTATGGTTGCAACTGTGTCATCAGATATCAGCGGGTTCTCGATTTCAGTAACGGACCTGCAAAGTGCGGCAGCCATTACGGCCCTGTGCGTATAGCTCTTCGAAGGAGGAGCGTTTATGGCCGTGCCATTGAACTCCGATTTCCTTATAATAAGCTTCAGCTCGCTCATCCACTCGCCATTCCGATTATTTCATCAATATCAATTCTTTCTATCCTTGCCTTCCCTATCCCATCCAGAAGCACTGTATGTATCTCGCCACCCGCCCTCTTTTTATCCTTCATTATGGCATCTGATAGCGCCTCTGCATCGTCAATCCCAATAGTAGTGGGCAGATTCGCGCGCATAAGCAGCATTTCGATCCTATCATAACTCTCCCTGCTGAGCAATCCCTTCCTGACTGATAACCCAGCCTCAATCATCATCCCTATGCTTATTGAAGCTCCATGCGGCAGCCCGGTGGTCTTCTCAATGGCGTGCCCGAAAGTATGGCCGAAATTTAGCAACATCCGTTCTGCGCACTCTTGTTCATCCCTACTCACCATCCCAGTCTTTATACCGATGCAGCTGCACACTATCCTGTACAAGGCATCTTTGTCAAGGTTAATCGCCTTCTCCATACTGCCTTCAAGATATGAAAAAAAGTCTGCATCAGCTATGGCGGCATCTTTTATCACTTCGGCCATACCGCAGCTGATATCATCAGCACTTAAGGTTTTCAGCAGATCTATGTCACACATGCAGAATTCTGGCTGCTTTATAGTGCCCACCATGTTTTTATAGCTCTTTAAGTTTACTCCGTTCTTTCCGCCGATGGCCGCATCGACCTGCGAGAGTATGGTTGTGGGCACAAGACCGCATCTCACGCCGCGCAGGTACGTTGAAGCAGAGAATCCTGCCATATCGCATACGATGCCGCCGCCAACCCCTATTATGTATGAATTCCTATCAAGTTCCATATCAAGTGCCTTCTCATATACCTTCCTTATGCTTGACAGGGTCTTGCTGCGCTCTCCTTCACCGAGCACCACGGATTCGTATTCAGAGAATTTTTCGCCGTGCAGCTTTGCGACTCGCCTGTCCGTTACCAAAAGTACCTTGTCTGCAGCAGCGTATCTGCCGAGCTTGTTTATCGATTCGCCAACAACTATCCTGCATCTGCCGCTGTGCACGTCTAGCTCAAACTCCTTCATTGGGTACATGCCTTCTCGCCACTTCGTCCTTCACTCCGGTTATGAAGTCCTCCAGCTTCTGCCGATTTTTCTGCGTTCCATTCCTCATCCTTACCGATATCGTATCCGATTCCGCCTCATTCCTTCCTATTATCAGCGTGTACGGTATCTCCTTCATCTTTGCATCCCTAATCTTGTACTGTAGCGTGCGGTCGGATACGTCTATGGAGGTGCGAAGGCCGCTTTCCACGAGTTTTTTATAGACCTTCCATGCATATTCGCTAACCTGCTCCGAAATCGAGACCACGGCAACCTGCGTCGGCGCGAGCCATGCAGGAAACTTGCCCTTAAAATGCTCTACAAGTATTGCGGTGAACCTCTCGACTGACCCAAGTGCAGCCCTGTGTATTATCACTGGCGTGTGTTCCTTCCCGTCCTCCCCGGTGTATTCTAGCCCGAATCTTGCAGGCATCTGATAATCTACCTGCATCGTAGCGCACTGCCATGCCCTGCCCATTGAATCATACACATCAAAATCTATCTTAGGTCCGTAGAATGCCCCCTCCTTTTCCTTTACTTCATACTTGACCCATGCATTGTCGAGTGCCTTCCTAAGCGAATCTGTGGCCTTTTCCCAGAGCTTTGCGTCTCCCATATGGTCGTCAGGCATTGTCGAGAGCTTTGCCACAAACCTCATTCCAAAGGTATCATACACTGTCTTGACAAGCTCGAGGAACCTTTGCACCTCTTCCTCTACCTGGCCCTCCATGAGGAATATGTGGCCGTCATCCTGCGTAAGCTCCATTACTCTGAACAGTCCTGTAAGTGCGCCCCTTACTTCCTTCCTGTAAAGCTTGTCGAACGTCGCCGTCCGGAAAGGCAGCTCCCTATAGCTCCACTTCTTGGATTTGTATATCAGTATTGTTGATGGACAGTTCATGGGCTTCAGGCCCAAGTGGCCCATGTCAGTCTCGAACATGAACATGTTGTCCTTGTAATGCTCGTAATGTCCGCTCATGTGCCACAGTGCGAGATTTGCAACAACAGGAGTGCTCGTCTCCTGGTAGCCGTCCTTTTCCTCAAGCTCTCTTATGAACTTCACAAGCTCCCTGTATATGATGTGGCCATTTGGGTGCCAGTACACCATCGAAGGGGATACTTCCTGGAAGCTGTAAAGATCAAGTGCCTCTCCCAGAGTCCTATGGTCTGTTTCAGGCAACCCAGACCAATCGCTTTTCCTTACTATGGCAGTGTTCGCCTCAACAGGCTTCACCTTCTTGTATATCTTTTGCGGCTCCGATGCGCCATAGCTCCTCGATTGTTCAGCCAGTGGGTGTCCCTTGACATCCACACTCATCTTCTTTGTCCATCCAAACGGCGCCTTTTTCGCATCATAATCATTGGAGAAATGCTTGTACATGTGGTTGAGTATCTTCATCGCTTCGCTTGGCGATTCAAGTTTGTTGCTTAGGTGCGCGAACGGGTACACCAGCACGGTCTTCCTCACAAGCTTCCTCATGAACTCCTCAGTATCTTTTACTGCCTGATCAGCCATCTGCAGCGTATCTCCCCGCTCCACGCTCACGAAGATCACCAGCACATTGTCAAGCGATACTTTTTCCTTCTTCACGTCTTCATATATGCTGGCTTCTGGTGCTATGGGCTCATAAGTTATATTATTTACATCCATCTGCAATATCTTCAATTCAGCACCCGCAACGATAATAGCCAAACAGCATATTTATACCTTTTTATGCCTGCCTGCCGATGAAACCGCACCAAAAGCAATAGCTTATATATCTTGTTATATAATGTCATAACATTACAATATAATAAGTGACACCATGAAAAAGATAGGCGTAGAGAAGAGGAAGTATACGACAATAACTATACCGACCAAGCTTTTCGAGAAGCTGCAGGACCGGATAAAGAATACTGGATTCTCCTCTGTTTCTGATTATGCGACATACATACTGCGTGAAACATTCGCCGACATATCTGTGTCCAGGCAGAAAGGGACAAAGGAAGCGGGCACCGTGATCAGCAAGCTTAGGGCGCTGGGATATCTGGAGTGATGGCGATGGCAGCAGACAAAATCGGCTCTATAGCTGAGAAGCTAATGGCCTCCCCAAGCAATGAAAACTGGGAGGCCTTTTCAAAAGCCCTGAAGAAGAGCGGAATAAAGTATTACAAGATAATATTTGCAAACGAGGGGAGACTGAACAAGATGCAGGACCTGACAAAGTCAGTTGCGCAACTATACGATTCCAAATACAGAGCCGTTGCAAGGGTCCCGGTGTTCAGGAAAGAGGGCAGGAAGATAAGAGGCGCTACTATATACTTGAAGGGGCTTCAAGTGCTGAACAGGTAGATTGAAATGATAAAACAAGATGTGAGAGAACTGGAGGAGAAGAGCATATACATAATGAGGGAAGCGAATGCGAAGTTCAAGAATATGGCTGCACTGTGGAGCATGGGAAAGGATAGCACCACTATGCTCGCTCTTGCCAGAAAGGCATTTCTGGGAAAGGTGCCGTTTCCGGTCATCCACATAGACAACAGCATAGATTTCCCAGAGACATACAAGTTCAGGGAGGACCTTGCAAAGAAATGGAAGCTCGACCTGATAGTCGCAGACAGCCAGATAAAGCCGGACCTTGTCGGCGCCGCATGCTGCGGCAAGAACAAGCCTGAAACGCTCAAGAAAGTAATGGCAAAGTATGGGTTTGATGCACTCATAGTCTCAATAAGGAGAGACGAGCACGGGATCAGGGCCAAGGAGAGATACATGTCGCCAAGAGACAAAAACTTTAGGTGGGACTACAAGAACCAGCCTGCGGAATTGTGGGATGATTACTCCTCAAAGCTCGATGACGCCGGCCACATAAGGGTTCACCCTCTGCTGGACTGGAACGAGATTGATATATGGAACTACATAAAACAGGAGCATGTCCCAGTGAATCCGCTTTATTTCTCCAGGGACGGCTACAGGTACAGAAGCCTAGGCTGTACCCACTGCACAATACCTCTCAAGTCAAATTCAAAGAATGTGGATGACATAATCAAGGAATTGGAGACAACAAAAGAGGAAGAGAGATCCGGCAGGAGCATGGACAAGGAGCGCGAATACGTGATGCAGAAGCTCAGATCATTGGGCTACATGTGAATTGCGTGGTATGCATGAAGGTAGTTAATATTGTATTCCTCGGCCACAAGGATCACGGCAAATCTACATTGATAGGAAATCTCCTGATGCAGACCGGCTCTGCAACTCAGGCTAGAGTAAATGAGGCAAAACAATACAGCAAGAAGCTGGGCAAAGCCTTTGAGCCCGCCTTCATACTGGACAGCTTCGTTGAAGAGAGGGAGCATGAGATGACTTATGATACCACGCGAGCTGAGATAAAGTACAAGAACATCGCGTTTGCGTTCATAGATGTACCGGGCCACGAAGAACTCATAAAGAACATGATAAGCGGAGCTTCATATGCGGCATTCGCAGTTGTGCTTGTCTCTGCCAAGCCAGACGAGGGGATCAGGGACCAGACAAAGAGGCATATATTCTTGGCAAGGATGATGGGGATAAGGCAGATAATAATAGCCGTAAACAAGATGGATACAGTGCACTATGACAAAACAAGATTTGAACGCATGAGCTCCGATCTAAGCAGTTTTCTGGAGAGAATAGGATTCAAGCAGCACAGCATCAATTTTGTCCCAATATCCGCATACAATGCGGATAATCTGCTAAAACCGTCAAAGAAAATGCCCTGGTATGTTGGCAACACTCTGCTTGAGACGATGTATGGACTTGCGAGCTCTAAGGGTATCGAGACTGGCCGGAAGGGACTGAGGCTGATAGTCCAAGGCATAATGCAAGACAAATCAGAGCCAAAGGTTGTTGGAAAAGTGGTAAGTGGGAGCATAAGATTGGGGCAAGAAGTGAAGATACTGCCGTCGGAATTTGAGTCACGGGTGAAAAGTATATTTGTAAAGGGAAGGCGCGCCAAGTCAGCAAAAATCGGGCAAAATGTTGCATTGAGCCTCAGCCGCCTTCCAAATACTGAACTCAGAGGATCAGTGATAGCAGGCGAAGACGATAAGATCAATGGGACAACAAAACTCTCCTCAATCGTATTCTTCACAGAAAAAGTAGGCAAGAAGGTAGTGGTAAGGCTCAATGGGGTAGGTGTAGGCGCATCATTGAGCATATCAAGGCAAATAGATGTAACAACTGGTATCACAAAAGCAGGAAGGTCTGCAGAGCCGCTAGGCGCAGCGGAAGTCAATCTGGAACTCGACAACAAGACTACCGCAGAACCATTCGGGCAGGTACCCGAGCTGGGAAGATTCGTGCTTTACAGCAAGGGCAGGTTTGCTGGTATAGGGATAATTGAGGCAGTATGATGCGCAGCAAAAAGCTATACATGATAGGAATGGATTCGGTGCCGCTGTGGATACTTAAGGAACTCAGGAAGGATAAGGGCATGGAGATATTCGACAGGTTGCTTAAGGATGGCACACTGATGGACATGGAATCAACGCTGCCACCGATGACCGGTCCGGCATGGCCAAGCATATATACTGGCCTCAAGCCGGGCGAGCACGGCGTGCCAGATTTCTTTGTAATGAAGAGCGATTACACACCAGATCTTGTATACTATGACTCGTCAGAGGTGCCACCGTTTTGGCGGGACCTCGCTGCAAGCGGCAAGAGGTGCCTTGTCATAACTCCTGCAACTGACATAAGGCTGCCGGACTATGAGAACATAGACATGCTTACCGGATTCCCGCTTCCTGCAAAGACCAATAGCAGGGATCTTGAACAGTTAATGAAGAAGTACGGCTTCCATGGCGAACCGGATATAGAACCTGATATTAAAGCTGGAAAGATGAGCCTTGCTGAAGCTTCAAAAGCGTTCGTCAATAGCGTAAAGACCCGCATAGCCATAGCCACAGAGATGATGTCAAGGAACGACTATGACTTCGTTTACGTCTGCTTTACCGAGACTGACCGTCTCCAGCATTTCGTGATGGGCAATGAGAGGAGGAAGGAGTACATACTGCCGCTGTACAGAGAGATAGCCTCGTTCCTAAGGCGACTGATCGAGATTGTGGATAGGGAGGGGTCAATGATTATTATTGTCT
>JAJYVC010000037.1 GCA_021792235.1 Microcaldota archaeon | reverse complement strand
CGTGTTTTGTGCATGATACTATGCCGAGCATTCAACCACTCGTGTTGGTCGTGGTAGGGTACAGTCCCTCTATGTCGCCTACGCATGCCGTGTTCAGCGTAGTGTTTTCTATGTAGCTGCAGTATGCCGTATCATTGTACTTGACTGCAAGGTAGTAGAAGCATGTAGCCGAATACGCGGCAGGTATCTCCTTGCACAATGTGACATTGTCCGTCTGCAGGGCGGCTACGGTCATGTACTGGTACCTGCAGGCAGCCTCGTTTTGCTGTCCGCTGCAGGAGTTCAGTAGCGCTGTAACGTTCACCACGCTGTTTGCAGTGCCCATGCTGCTCTGCGTTCCTGCAGCCGACTGCTTTGTGCATATATTGCTCAGGCCGTTGTTTTGTATCAGGCTGCAGTATGTGCTGTTGCCGGACTTGTAGGCCAGACTGGCATAGCACATGTCCCTGGCACCCATAGTGCCATTATAGTATGCAGAAAACTCTATGGCCTGCGTTATGTTGAATCCCAATCCGGTATAGCTGCCCAGGCTCGAGTTCTGTAGCATGCCTTCAGCCATCGCAGTGTCGTTGTTGGTGCGTATTCTGGTGCAGTAGCTCTGGCTGCTGTTCTTCAGGGCTATGTCAAAATATATGGTGGATTCGCATTCAAGCTGACCGCCATATCCTCTGACCAGCGAGCATGCAGACGCATTGCCCTCTTCGACAGCCATGCCATATGCGCACTCAGACCCCGCAGGCTGCGACGCATAACCGCAAATGGAGATGTCATGCGTGTAATTCGCCACGTGCACATAGCATCCATCTGACAGGTTGGTGGAATTTATCAAGCCGCACAAGCGCGGGTCAGACGTGTTGATCGCTATGCTGGCATAGCAGGAATCGCTGTAAGATGAAGGGAGCAATGCGCATGCTGTGCTGTTCCGAGTGGAAACTGCCACCGACTCCACGCATCCGTACTTGTCCTGCTCCAGCAGCAGGGAATTGCACCTTGATGTTCCTGAAGACTGATGGGGCACAGCCAATACCGACACCAGCGCAAGGGCCAGGATTATCACAGCAGCTGCGGCATACTTCCTTAACGTATTATCCCGCTCCCTCCTCGAATCCCTGGCAGTTAGCGTGCTATTGTAAGTGGCCACAGATTAACTGAGAAACTAAAATATAATATGCTATCTGGTAATGAGCTCAGGAGCCATCACAGAGAAACCGTCCGGAGTTATGTCATACGGCGCGGTGACGAAGCTGTGCTTGTATCCGCGCATCTTTATTATCTCAAGCGTATACACTCTCCTTGATTCTTCGCCGCTCTGATAAAGGAGTATCATCCCATCGAATATGAAGTGCTCTGTCTTGAACACCAGCTTCTTCCTGTCAGGATCAGGTATCTCGGAAACAAGCATGGCCGTCACTCCAAGCCTCCTGAAATTCGCTGCCAAAGACCACATCGACCTCCTGTAAACCACCGGATCCTTTATGAGCAGCTCGAATGCGGCCGAAGAATCCACCACTGCCCTGCTGGCACCTGACTTAACAAGTGTCTCCTCCATCTCTGCAACAACCTTTCCGAACTCAAGTCCGGTCTGCTCATACTTGTTTACGATCTCCTGCAGCAGATCCTTGCCGTGCACAGTTATCATGCCGCTGCCTATCAGCTCGTCTATGTCGCCGAAGTTCGGGAAAGCCGCCTTTATGTTCTGTATCACCCTTTCTGGCTCCTCCTCAAGCGCGAAGAATATGCCGCGCTCACCCTCCTTTGCACCATGGTAAAGATACTCGAACGACATCAGCGTCTTTCCTGCCCCAGGACCTCCGCCTATCATCACCTGATTGCCCTTTGGGAACCCACCGAAAAGCATCGCGTCGAGGCCCTCTATCCCGCTCTTTACAAGCTCAACCAAAACAGCACACCTAACAAAGAAATATCCCTTTCATGATATATAAATTTATGTATTGCGCACATCAAAATACGCAACAAAGAGAGCGATTCTCTGCAGTGAAGATATGAAGAAACTTACAAAGGTAGGCATACTGCTTTTGGTCATGTCACTCCTAGTCATATATGCCAGCGCCCAGAATTTCCAGGGCAGCTTCGCACCGTCAAGCGTGCAGAGCACGTATGTGCGCCCGAACAGCACAACGTACGTCTCGTTCATCCTTCAAAACCTCACTGCTGTGGGGTTCGTATATTACACAAACGGCCCTGCGATAAACTTCATGCTCGTCAACCGGTCCGCTTTCTCAGCCGCTGAGCAGTCAAATCAGATTCTGGTTAACGGCAGTCTGGTGAGCGGAGGAGGGGTGCTCGAGATGGCATACAACAGCGTGTACGGCGTCTTCCCCTACAGCCAGCAGTTCGGCCCACAGCAGGACATATATGCTAGCAATTCGTCACCCATACTGCCACCAGGGACCTATTACGCTGTGTTCCAGAATCCCGGACAGCTTGCAGTGCAGGTATCCTATTCCGAGGTTCTCAAGCCACAGTCGTCAATAAACAACACCATATATGCCAGCGCCGCATATGGAATAACCGGTGCTGCAATGTTCTTTGCAGGCATAGTTGCCATACTCTACTCACTAATTGCAAAACCCAAGAAATACGAAGAGAACCAGGACAAGGAAGCGGAAAAGATGTACGCGATGGAAAGGCGCACGCACAGAAGGAAGGGGCGTAAGACCAAAAGGTAATCGGTATATAAAAGGATTGTTGGCTAGAGGATATCATGGATACGCTGCAAGAGAGGATAGCTGGAGAGATAGCGCTCTCAGACAGCCCCGGAAGCACCATGAAGAAGTGGCGCGAGCTCTTCGGCATATCCCAGGTCGAGCTATCAAAGTTCCTTAAGATATCAACATCTACTATAAGCGATTACGAAGGGAACAGGAGGGCAAGCCCAGGCGTAGGCATAATCAAGCGGTTCGTTGGCGCCCTGTTTGCCATAGATGGATCAAGGGGCGGAGAGGTGGTAAGGAACCTAGAAAAATACAACCTGCCGCAGGAGAAGGATCCGTTCTATACGATACATGACTTCTCAGCGCCGATAAGCGGCACTGACTTCGCCAGAATGATAGACGCCAAGATAATATCTAATCCTAACTTCCTAGATACGGTAAAGATATTCGGATACACCTTGATAGACAGCATAAGGGTAATACTCGAGATATCTCCCAGCGAATATCCCAAGCTCTTCGGTACGACAAACGAGAGGGCTTTCATATTCGACCAGGTAAGTACGGGCAGGTCGCCCATGGTGGTAATAAGGGTAGCTCCGATAAAGCCCCGGATAGTCGTCATACAGAACGTCGCGGACATGGATAAGCTCGCCATAAAGATAGCGCAGATAGAGAAGATACCGCTGCTTAGCACCAAGCTCAGCACAGAAGAGATAAGGGCCAGGCTCAACAACGTATAGCAAATTCCACGACCAACCAACTGTTTTAAATATCAGGCAAAATCCAGTCACATAATCAATATGCGGCTTCTGGTGGAGGTTGCATAAAAGGAATGGTTGACTTGAGACTTATTAGGAGGAGCGCAGTTCAATCCCGCGGGGTATCGGAGCAGCCTGCAGCAGAGCATGAGGCTGCAGCCAAGGATGATCTTTTCGCAGCCAAAAGGGAAGGCCGCAAGGGCAATATAATACAACAGGCGCTGTTCTCCATCGAGGAGGGTGCCGAGCAGAACATCACACCAAACAATTATACGAAGGTCGCAGTGGTCACTGGGCTTACCGGAACAACTGTCGGCATGGGGTCGATAATAGCATCGGCAGAACTGTCGCCATGGTTCTCATGGTCTAACAACGCCCTCAGCGACATACTCAAGCACCCAATGGCGCCGCTTTTTGCATCAGGAGTCATAGAGGCCGGAGCAGCAGCAATGGTTTACTCAGTATGTCTGGCAAAGTCCCTGCCCAGCCGTGCAGCAAATGAGATCGGCGCCGGACTGCTTGCCATTGGCGGCGCAGCGCTCACTGCAGTGGGTCTGACCTCCGGCTTCGATCACGCAGTCGCTGCGTCAACGTATTTCTTCTCTGCACCTGCAGGCCTCATGCTCTTTGGAGTCAGCATGTATGAGGACAAGCCAAAGCTCGGTGGCGTGATAACGATGGGTTTGTCAGCCGCAGCAACGATTACAATGCTCACCGGCTACGAGGTCCTGCACAGGTTCACCGCGGCGTTCGAGATATCTGAGGCCGCCATACTGGGAGGATGGATTGCAGTATCAAGCGCTACTCTTGCCATAATATCAAAGATCAAGGCCAGGAGGGCCAGGAAGGCAGCAGTCAAGGGAGAAACCAGCGAATCCTTTGCTGCTGAGCAGCTTGAGCTGCCTCTATAGGTCAGCGTTTTTCTGTACTCGCGAGAATCCCCTGCCGTATCACATATGAGGGTAAGGAGAATTGAACTCCTGCCTGCAGAATGTCAATCTGCCATCCTACCACTAGACGATACCCTCGCAAGATTAAGTTCATTCCAAACAATTATAAACTCATTCTATACTGCAAAACCATGCTGAAGAAAACTGAAGACAACGCTTAAATATTTGCAAACCACCCCAAGCGTGATAAACATGCACGGTCTCAAAAACAGGCCTGGAAATCATGATGTTTCCCCTTCGAAGTCAGAAAGAGAGAAGCCCATACCAAGCTTCTCTACTGATTACATGGACCGCTCCGCGGACCCCCGCAAGGAATTCGACAGATATGCCTGGGGCCGCTGGGCAGACACCCATCCGATACCAGCTGACAGAAGCATATACAGGGCGTCATCCGAACTCAGCGATAGAAATCTGATCCAGCTGCTTGATATAGCCGAGGACTGTGCCAACGACAAGAGCGCTGGTCCAGGAACCCCAAAAAGAATGGTCGGCGATCTCTATGCTTCTGCAATGAACACCAGGCTAATCGAGAAGCTGAAATTTTCACCTATAGAAGACCTCCTGGAACGCGTTTCTAACATAAGATCGGCAAAGGACCTTGCAGAGTGCATGGCCGAAATGAAGCTGAACGGAGTGGACTCGTTCTTCGATGCGTATTCCGGTGCAGACAAGAAGGACAGTGCAACATATGCCATGTATCTGGCTCAGGGAGGGCTCTCCCTTCCTGCACGGGAGCACTATCTATCGGACTCTTTCGCGCAGCTTAGGGCAGAGTACAGGGAGCACATAGTCAAGATGTTTGTCATGTTCGGAAATAAGAGAGAGAGCGCACAGGAACTTGCAGATCAGATAATAGAAATAGAGACGGAGCTTGCAAAGGCCAGCAGACCCAACGAGGATCTGCGTGACGACGAAAAAAACTACAACCGGTTCGGCATGGGCAAGCTCGACAAGTCATACGATTCGCTTTTCCTGCGTGATTTTCTGGCCCAACTAGGTGTTCCTTCAGTCAATCACGTAATAGTAGGCCAGCCGGAATTCTTCGATGCGCTTAATCGCATGTTCAAGGAGCATGGTTTGGAGCAATGGAGGGCGTATCTTAAATGGCATGTCATAAGCTCCTTCGCACCTATGCTCCATGATGCTGTTCTTGAAGAAGATTTCGATTTCTTCAATAGAAAGCTCAGCGGGCAAGAAGCGCAGAGGCCGAGGTGGAAGCGCTCGATATCTGCCATAGATCGCTGTATAGGAGAAGCCCTCGGCAGCCTGTATGTTGACAGGTACTTCGATCGTCATTCAAAGCAGAGGGCGCAGACCCTCGTTGACGACTTAATATTCGTATTCAGGGAGAAGATCCAGAAACTTGATTGGATGTCGGACGCGACCAAAAGACATGCCCTGGAAAAGCTTGACAAGATGGAAGTCAAGATAGGATATCCAGACAAGTTCAGGGACTATTCTGGCCTTGTCATAAAACCTGATGATTATGTGGGTAACTACAGGCGCGCAACAGCCTTCGAGTATAGAAGAATAGCATCGCGAGTAGGAAGACCTGTAGACAGGTCCGAATGGCTCATGACGCCGCAAACAGTAAATGCATACTACCATCCCTCCTTAAATGAGATAGTCTTCCCAGCAGGGATACTCCAGCCGCCGTTTTTCGATGCTGCTGCTGACGACGCAGTTAACTACGGCGCAATAGGCGGAATAATAGGACATGAGATCACGCACGGATTTGATGATCAGGGGCGGAAATTCAATGTTAATGGAGATCTCAAGGACTGGTGGACAAAAGCCGATGAAACGGAGTTCAACGCGCGTGCAAATGCCATTGCAGAACTGTACAGCTCAATAGAAGCCCTTCCAGGTATGCACATAAACGGAAAACTAACCCTCGGAGAGAACATAGCAGATTTTGGCGGCGTGGCCATAGCTTACGAGGCCCTTCAAAGAAGGCTCAGGCAGGATCCTGCAAAAAGGAGGCTTATAGATGGCCTCACGGCAGAGCAGCGCTTTTTCATATCATGGGCTCAGTCATGGCGGAATATCACGCGTGAAAAGGAGCTGACCGAAAGGCTGATATCCGATTCGCATTCTCCAGACAGCTACCGTGCAAAAATACCTGTCGTGAACTATCCAGAGTTCGACAAGGCATTCCCTCTGGACAACCCCGGCGCCGAACCGGAAACCAAGAAGACCACAGGTCCATGGTAGTACTCTAAAGGACTATAACCTCTCCGTCCCTTGCCACTTCCGAATTCATGAATACTGATCTCGCCTCCTTCTCCAAACTGCCCACAGAGCTGTACCTGGCACTTATATGAATCAGAACAAGCCTTCTCACTTTCGCTGCCTTAGCCACTGCCGCTGCTTCTGCAGCGGTAGAATGCTTCCTATCCCTGGCAAGAGCCTTCTCCGATTCAGAATATGATGATTCATGTATGAGGAGGTCGGCGTTCCTTGCAGCTGCCACGGTGCGCCTTGAGGGCCGCGTGTCAGTCGCGTACACAAATGATTTGCCCTTCTGTACAGTAGTCACGCTCTGCAGCGTTATCCTCCTTCTACCTACCTTTATCCACCCCTTACCCTGCAATTCGGAGTGCATGGCTCCCTTTATCCCAAGCTTCTTGGCCTTTTCCACTATGAACCTGCGCCTGTCGGCCTCCCTGAACACATAGCCGCACGACGGTATTGTGTGGTTCAGATGGAATGCCCTTATGTTGAACTCCTTGCCCTCGTATACTACTCCTGATCCGACACCATGTATGTTTATCCTGTAGGTCATGAGCGCCTTGTCGAAGGATATGAGCGTTTTCACAATGCCCTCATATCCGCGCGGCACGAATATGTCAAGATCAGCGCTCCTGCGGTTCATAGCCATGGTCCTGACCAGGCCGGCAAGGCCGATTATGTGGTCGCCATGAGCATGGCTTATGAATATGGCACTTATTTTGGAGAAGTTTATCCCGTATTTCATCATCTGCATCTGAGAGCCCTCTCCGCAGTCGAAGAGCATCGTACTGCCATCATAAGTAAGCACCACTCCCGGCATCATCCTGTCCTTAGTTGGCGCCGAGCCCGACGTACCAAGTATCGTTATGCGCATGCCCATTTTATCATATCTCTATTGTGACGGTCCTGTCTTTAAGGCTTATCTCCTGTATTCCAAGGTCCGTAAACTCCATCCTCAGCTCCTCAAGCGTTGGCTTCTTGACTTCCCTTATCCTGATTATCAAGGCGTTTATCTCGCCCATGCGCTCAAATATCGCCTTGCCGAATCTCGCATAATCCTCAGAGTCAGCGATGAATTTTGCAGACAGCTCCTTCTGCTTTGCTATTGCAGCCTCAATCTCCTCGGTTTCATCCGCCACCGAATCGACTTTCCGCGAAGACCTGCCCTCCAATGTAGCTGCGTCAAGCATCCCATTCACGCTGGCGCATCTTTGGATCTCAAGCCCGCGGTATTTTTCCAGCGGGAAAATAGAATAGTCAATCAATGTGCCATCCCGTTTGTATATCACCGGATCAGGCTTCCTAGCTTTCCCAATTAGAGACATTATGGATCTTAGAAGCGCATCAATACTGCCGGATTCGAGCTTGGCCTTCGGATCTAGCCTTGCAGATGTTATGGCATCCTCAAGGTACAATGGTCCTATGTTCAGATACTTCGAAAGCTCTGTTATGGTCTTGCCTCCAGATTTAGATACCTTCTCCAGAATCGCCTGTACGTTACCTGAGTCTAGGGAATCCAGGCCGGTGCTCTCGCTCTTTGGTGGTACGTATTCGAATCCAGGCTTGACATTCCTGTCCTTGTATTCAAGGATCCTGTAGCAGACCTCTATCCTGCCATCCTTAATCACTACAAGGTTGCCCTTGCCGAACATCTCTATCACGAGGCTGTATCTGCCTCCCCTAGCCCCAAACTCGAATATAACTATCCTGTCCGAACCATGCTGGCGCACGTCAAGCAGCTTGGAATCCTCAATGCGCTTGCGTACCGCCCTGGCAAAATTCGTCGCTTCGCCGACCTCCTCCTTGAATCCCGTCTCGTTGAGTGCGTTCAGCAGCCTGCAGTACACCTCGGTATTGCCCTCAGGTCCATGAAAAGACATCCTGAATGCATTGTCTCCAAGGTCATAGAATTTTTTAAGGAAGCTGTTGGCAATGCGTGGCCTGAGCTCTGCCACTACAGCTCCAAGCTCCAAAGACGTTAATTCACGCATGCTCTCTGGAAATAGATTGCCTCAAATAGCTTAAAACAGTTGCTCATGGCTCCGGTTGCCTCATCGCCCTGCCCAGCTCGGACCTAAGCTCACCCTCCACAAAGTCCACGACCTCAGTTTGCGTCATGTGTGTTACCTCGACCATTGTAACGCTCACGCCCTTATTGGACAACACCTCGACTCCTCTGAGGTAATGGGCCCTAAGCCCGGCCAGATCCTCCTCAGTCTCATGCATGTGCCTAAACTTGTCCCTATGTCTGTCGGCGTACAGGTATCCTTCATCAACCCTTCCGTTTATCCTTGCGGCTGCTACTGCCGGATCGATGTCAAGATAAAACAGCCTGTCCGGGTGCCGATTTGCGCCAAGAGCACTGAACACCTGCACTCTGGCTTGCGCGCTCAAATGCCTGGACGCCGGAGCATAGTAGGTTATGTATGTAGAAGTGCACAGCGTGGCATCCCTGTCCGCTATCACTATGTCCGGAGAGAACCGGTTCATCATTCTCCTCTCTGCGTTAAGCCTCAGTACGAATCCTGCGCCATTTACAAGCACGATGCCAGGCCTTGAGCCAGACCTATCGAAGTGCGAGTGCATCCTATCAATCATGCCATTCGCCCTCTCGAAGTGGTACGTTCTGTCATCGCCTTCCTGCGTGTAAATAGGCCTGCCCGACTTAAGCACCTTATAGTCTCCGGCCAGCCTATCGACAAGGAAGGAAGCAGCTGTAGATTTCCCTGAGCCGTCTATCCCTGCCAATGCCACCCTATATGCCATAAAACACTCCTAATACCAGGGGTCAGGCCTGATATAAAAAGCATGTGATATAGGTGGCAGCTATTTCCTTATCCTTTTAATGCCTTCCTCCTTTACGATCCTTGCAAATGCCTCTGCCTGCTTTCTGGCCGCTGATGATTGCTCTATCGCAGTGCCTATCTGCACTATGTCTGCCCCGGCCTTTATCGTGGACCTTAACGCATCCACATTGCGTATGCCTCCTGCGACTACGTATGGCACTGATACGGTGCTCTTGACCGCGCGCACCATGTCTGCAGGCACAGGTCCCTGCCCCATAAGCTGGGGGTTCGATCCGACATCAGTTATCACCAGCCTGTTTCCTAGGAACTCTCCTGCAAGCGCAAGCGATGCTGCTATCTTCGACTTCTCCCTAGGGACTAGGTTGACGTCTCCCACCCAACCAACCGTTCCTCCAGGAGAGACGACTATGTATCCTACAGGTAGCGGCTCTATCTTCATGCTCTTCACTATGGGCGCCGAGAGCATCTGTGCGTGCGTTATCCAGTAAGTGCTCCTTGCGTTGAGAAGCGACATGAAGTACATCGCATCAGCGTACCTTGTCAGCGTGGCTATGTTGCCTGGGAAGAGTACAACAGGCGAAGACACCGACTCTTTTATGCCCTTGGTCACAGTATCCAGCAGCTCCCCCTGCGCGCCTATGCTTCCACCGACGAGTATGAGGTCTGCGCCTCCCCTATCTGCCTCCCTTGCCGTCCTTATCGCCTGTTCCGGCGTCTTGTAGTCCACCGGATCAACAAGCATGAACATCAGCGCGCCCTTCTCGGCAAGCCTTTCGTATATGTACTTTTCAGTTTTTCCAATCTTAAGCGACATATATTCCACCTGTCAGATGCGAATGCGGCTGTTGCTCATGAAGGCCCTTACCATATCAATGGTTGCGTCCTTTATGTCCACACTGGGCCTGAATCCTAGCTCAGATTTTATCTTGCTTATATCCACGACCCTGTTGCTGGTCAGGAATCTAAGTTCATCGCTGTCAAGGCCCCTGTTCTTTGCAACGAGGCTTACCACAAGCTGGTTGATGTGCCTTTTCGGTCTATCTGCCTTGAGCATGTCCGCGGCCATGTTCAGCAGGCCTTCCTGGGTGTACCGTATCCCGTCGCTTAAATTGTAGACATTCCTGCTGCTCTTCCTATTGCTTCCAACAAGGAGCAGCGCCGCAAGCACGTCCTCTATGTGCACCAAGGCAAGATTGTTCCTGCCGTCGCCTATTATGTATGCCTTACCTGTCTTTATTGCCTTGAAGAGCTTGAAGTAGGATTCCTCGAACTCATTCCCGTATATCGTTGCCATCCTGAGTATAGTGTAATCTATCCTGTCTCCGTATTCGACTATCTTGCTTTCAGCCATTGCCTTGCTGTATCCGTACTTGTCCGTAGGCCGCAGCTCCGAATCCTCAGTAAGTACATCGTCCCTGGCCTTTCCGTATACGTCTAGCGTGCTCGTGAACACGAAATGGCCTACGCTATTCTTCCTGCATGCCTCCAGCACGTTCTCTGTGCCGTTGACGTTCACTTCCATCAGCGTCTTTATGGGCTCCTTGTACTCGCTCACAACGGCTGCAAGGTGGAACACCACGTCAGCTCCCTTGCATGCCTCATTAAGTATCTTCTTGTTGTTAAGGTCGCCAACGTAGGGTATGACTCCGGCAGGCATGGTGTGTATGAACTTCTTGTCGTGCGAGAGTGCCCTAACAGTGTAGCCGTTCCTGACCAGCGCCCTGGATAGACTCCTGCCTATCCTGCCTCCTCCACCAGTCACGAATGCGACCTTGCCTTCACCGCTCTTCTTCAGACTGAACAGCTCATTGTTAGCCTTGGGTGCCATCCACATCCTCCTTAAGCAATCTTCCAGCAACAAACCTCATATATCCCTCAGGTGCGCTGTTCATTGCGTATTTGATCCAGTCCTTGCCGAACGGCACAAGCATGCTCACCTTAGCCCCTTTCTTCACGGCCCTGCCGACCTTCCTCTCACTGTATCCATACTCGAATTCTATGCCTATGTCTGACCTGTACCTGCTTGACAGCACCTTCGATATCGATTTCTCAGGAAGGTGTGAGAGGACAACATTTCGGAAGCTCTTCCTGCACGACTCTACCCTCTTTATTATGTCTCCCTTCTCCTTGGGAGAATAATCACCGAACATGAGCTTCACCGCGCCTATCCTGCTTCCGTACTTCTCGTATTCCGCAGCCTTTTCATGGCCTACAACAAGCCCAACGCCCTTCATCCTTGTCACCGGAGCCAGAGCAGCCGCACCCATTCCATCGGCATCAGCCCAGAGAAAGACTCCGTATTTGTTGCCCACGCTCACTATCTCCCTGAAGTTGTCGATTGCCATCTTCTTGTCCACCCCAGCACCGAGCTGGTCAAGGCCTATGTGCACTCCGGCCCTTATCCCAGACCTTGCAACCCTCCTTACCAGTTCGCTGTATGTTGATGTTATGTATTTGGCCTTTGCTCTGTCCGCAGCGCCTGAGCTCAGGAACGTTATCGATGCCGATATGTTCTTCGCGTTAAGCGCCTTCGCCGCATCCAGCGCAGAGTCCATCGTAGTTCCAGCTATATGTTTGCGCACAAGCCTGTGTATTATCCTTTCCACTATCGGTTCTCGATCCAAGGATATCACTGCAATCTAAATATGCGAAATACTTACATATAAAGTATGTGGTGTTAAAGATAATCTCTGGGGAGTTTTAAAATGCTTACGTTATCGAGGAGAAACGGCACAGGCGGAGAGGCGAAGAAGATGCCGGAGGACTTCGTGGTCAGGGAGATAACCTCCTCAGGCATCATACTCAGGGAAGATCATGCCTGCTCGCCGGCAGACACCGGAGAGACCGAGGCCGCAGCAGGAAACTTCACTCATTTCGTGCTGCAAAAGAGGAACTGGGACACAGTACACGCACTCGTGACAATAGCCAAACGCATGGGGCGCGGGAAGAAATCAATAGGTTACGCCGGTTCCAAGGACAAGGTGTCCATATCCGTGCAGCTGGCCAGCATATACGGCGTGACTCCGCAGCAGGTCCTGCAGACAAGGCTCAAGGACATATCGATAAACGGCGCATGGAGAAGCGCTGCTGCAGTCGATCTCGGCTCAAACCTGGGGAATTCGTTCTCAGCAGTAATAAGGGGATGCGTGGCTCCTGAAAGAATTGAAGGCATAGTGGATGAGCTTGGGGGATTCATGCCCAACTATTTCGACAGGCAGAGGTTCGGGATGCGCATGAACAATGCCGATATAGGAGAA
>JAJYVC010000036.1 GCA_021792235.1 Microcaldota archaeon | reverse complement strand
CGGTGGCCTGTCCGTTGTTATTGTTTCCCGAATAGTCCTGCGCGTTGCCATTCAGTGGCCACCATCCTACGATGTGATTGGGATCGACTGGCGCGCCGCCGATTCCTTCCTGGTAGAGAGACTGGATCTGAGATTGGCTTAGAGATGTGTTGTATATCTGGATATTTGACGCAAAACCATTAAGATAGCATCCTGCATACACTGGGTATCCAATGAACAGAGTTGACGGAGCAGAAGTATAGATCTGTGTGTCTGGGATATTGTATACTTGATTATTAAGATAAACCGCACCATATGCTCCATTATAAGTTGCTGCTTCGAATACCCAAACATTGTTTCCTATTTGTAGATTTGAATTAACAGGCCCTGCGCCGTGGTTATATAAATCTAAGTTTTCTGGGTATACTGAGCCAACGTAGAAAAAATTCCCAGGTATAGTGCCGTATCCAAAATCACTTCTGCAACCTGACGCAATATTCTCATGCAGTACCCAACCCGATATTGTTACTGGACTGTTGCCCAAAGGTGCGTTTGTTAAAGAGGCAGTTATATAACTGTTCTGTCCGTTGAACTGCGCGACGTACTTCGGCCAGACCCCTTGGCATTCGCCCTCGTTGTTGCTTCCTGCGGATGTGTGCAGCACTTCGCATGCGCCTGCCTGGACGCGCGGAATGTTGCTGCCTCCGAGTATTCCGAGCTGGAACAGCGCTATCAGAACGATTGCAATTATGAGTATCGCCCATCCGTATGTCATGAGGTATTCCATCGCGCTTTGCGATTTTGACGAATGATTCAGGATTAGTTTTTGATCAGACTTTTTGTGAAAAGGTTTATCTCTCTCTCTGAGGAATCTGCGGCAACGCCCTGTTCGGCTTGCGCCTTTTCTTTCGTGCTGCATACTATGCTGTTGACCGGCAAGGTTTTTATTCATTGCCCCGCCCCCGCGCAGGGAGATGAGGGTAAAAACGGTGGCAGGGATAGCATCGGTATATTTGCAGATAAAGCTTAAATGCGGCAGTTTTGGTAGAGATTTATGCAAAGAGCTAGGGAGCCGAGCACTAGGGAGCTCGAGAAGAGGTATGGCGACGTGAAGGACCTTATCCGCAGGAGGGGAGAGGAGCTTGGTGCAAACATGTCAAGCAGGATGGACCGGATAGACGATGCTGGTAGGATAGGCAGGCACATGTCCGTGTATGATGGCACTGAAATGGGCCTGATAGCGACAAGCATAAGGAACATAGTAAATCTATATTCAATAGAAGTAAACGGGAGCGGCAGGGAGGCGCACGTCATCTGGATGTTCGAGGACCTCAGGGAGGTCACAAAAAACAGATATAGATACAATTCCAATTTCAAGGTGCCTAGGGAATTCGATAGGCTCTACAGGGAAACATACGGGGACAAGTTCAAGTACGATAAACTTCCAAGAAAGATACTTGATGCAATATACAATAATCCCGATACGGTGCCAAGGATAGAGGAATTCCTGTTAGGTGCATACGCTAAGGCGCTCGAGTTCCATGACTGGAGATTTATTCCTGACGGACTTGTGATAACAGGAGCACGAAACATAATGTATGCTCCTTTGTACCATTCATTTCTCTTCGACAATGATGCGCTTGGCATAGGCATAGGAAACAGCATACTGCACGAGATGATACTGTACGTTGATCCTTCTGAGTATCACAAACTCGAAACTTCGTTCGTAGCGACTTTCGTGCACGAGCTCACACACTTCCACAGAATGGACATAACAGAGGTCTCAGAATTCGCCATAAGTCTTCTCTTCGACCCGAAGGAAAATGCGATAAACCTTCTGATGCTAAGGGATAACCTCAGCGCCCTCTTGGAACGGCAGGAACGGCTTCCAGATCATGATGTGCTCAGGCATGTGGATAATTATGAAGTCCAAAGATACATAGGCATAATACTTGCGGCGAACGAGTTCGCCAAGAGCAACAGAGCCATACGAAAGCTTTTCAGGGAGGATGAAAGCCCGAACAAGCTGAATGCGGTTAGGGACTTTGTCGACCTGATAAGGAACTCTGATATTGAGAGGGTGAAGAAGTCCGGATTTGTAGAAGCACTGCTGGACGGGGACGTTATGGGCCTTATCGAACACATAGATATAATAGATGAATAAACTTCCCTTTGTCAGGCCTGGACCACAATCGGCTTCTTTATCGATTCAGGATTTTTCAATTGGTTAAGGCTCTTCAGCGCGTTGAACGTCGCCAGGGCTATGTTGTATTTGTCCCTCGTCCTGCCTCTTGAGAAGGTCCACATGTCCTTTACGCCTGCGAGCTCCAGCACTGCCCTTACCGTTGCGCTCGCAGCTATGCCTGCACCCCTTGGCGCAGGCTTGAGTATTATCTCAGCACTTCCGCACTTTGACTTTGTTATGAGAGGTAAGCTGTGCCTGGTGCCGCAGTTGCACTCCCATGATCCGCATCCTAACTCGATGGATATCATGTGCTGCTTGGCGTCCTTTATGCCGCCTTGGATCGATGGCTTTACCTCAACATCCTTTCCTACTCCTATGCCTATGTGGCCGTTCTTGTCGCCCATTATCACCGTTGCCCTGTACTTCTGCTTCCTGTTATTCTTTGTCATCCTCTGCACTGAAGCAATCTCTATCACTTTGTCCTCGAGAGTGGGGAGCAGTGAGTCTATTATCTCGACCTCCTTTACAGGCTTTCCTAGGGCGAAGACCTGCTCTATTGTAGTGATCTCTCCGTTCTTTACCATGGTACCTATCTTTGTCCTTGGCTTCCACTCTGCAAGATTGGACCTGTGGTCCTCATCCTCCCTCCTGTGTGGATAATAGTTTGGCATGCATTACTCCCTTGTAGCGTTCATTACCTTTTCCTTTGCCTGCGCGAACGCCTTTGCAAGACCCTCCGGCGAGAATGCACCGGTGTATGACGTGTAGTGGTTCTTATACTTCTCAGCGTCGCTTGACTTCAGGCCAGCTATGTACTTCGTCTCTGAACAATTATAAACTTTCTCATCAATCTTGATGCTGCTCCTAAGCTTTAGGCCTCCGTCC
Organism: Microcaldota archaeon; assembly: GCA_021792235.1. Lineage (GTDB taxonomy): Archaea > Micrarchaeota > Micrarchaeia > Micrarchaeales > CABMGC01 > JAJZNA01. Next base: position 9,835 of record JAJYVC010000036.1, on the reverse strand, counting down.
ATGCAGCCCTTAGCAAACACGAAAGGTATGGAGTTCTTCACCGGCGATGTTAGGCCTATGTCTAATATGTGGTCGGAGGATGCCTCCTTCCCTGCTTTCCTTGCTAGCAGCAGACCGGTAAGGTATGCAGTGGGCCTGTTGCTCTTTGGCACCCAATCCATCTTCTCCAGCTCGCTTGAATCTGCATGCGCTACCACCACGTCTCCTGCGGCAGAGTACCTGACCACCTGTCCCATTATCCTCCTGTTGCTCTTCCTAACGACGATCCTGTCCAGGCCGCTCTTCACTAGCCCGAGCCTCTTCCTGTAGTCGGTGACCGACTCGGCCCTTCTCCTGAATTTCATATCCTTGATAGCGCTCATATGCTTCACTTGTACTCTTTGCTTACCTTATCGTTTATCGCCCTGACCTCATCGTCAGTTATGCTCACTCCGTGCTCCCTGAGCTGCAGCAGCATGCTCGACTTGGTGGCGTACTGATTGCCCTTCACGTGGCGATAGAACTGATTGAACGTCACTGTGTCTATCTTCTTCATGAGCTTGAGCTCCTTGAGGAGCCTCCTCTGCGACCTGACCTTCTTCTCCCACAGCCTGCCCATCCTGGCCTTGTCCGTTCCCCTGCGCCTGCCTATGCCCCTTCTTCTTCCTGATTCACGTGCATCCTTGAGCAACTTTGACCTGGAGCTAGCATTGTGCTTCTCCTTTATTGCATATATTGAACCCTTCTCTATGAGTCTGCGTATGTCATCCTTTGTAAGGGCCTTCTCAGCATCGGAAACGCTTCCTGGAAGTATCCTTACTGCATTCCTTCCCCTACCCAGTATCTGCGCTGCGGCCCTCTTTGCGAATCTTATCGTCATATAACCATCAATTCAGTACGGTTATGCTGTTCTCCTGCGCGAGCTTGAAGAGCTCGGCCCTTTTCCTCACTGACAGGTCGTGTGAGAACCTTGCCACGTATCCTGGCATTCCCTGCACCGAAAGCAGCTCTGCGCGGTTGTGCACCAGGAACTCGAATGACCCATCAGGCCTTGAGTGCCTTACTACATTGCTGTTCTTGTAGCCTATCTTCGGCAGGGGTCCCCTGTTCTGCTTCTTCACCCTCCTCTTGTTGTCTATGCCTCTCTGCTTCCTCCATCTGGCCTTAACCCTCTTCCTGTTAGGTGCGCCGTAGTTCGGCACCCTGAATTTAGGTTTTGATCTTTTCATCATGCTCATTCACCTGCATCGACGTAGAGCCCGTCCTGGAATACTCTGGTGTCGTATCCGCGGGCATAGCATCCCTTCCTTATGTTCGCAATCGTCTGCCCGACCTCGTACTTATCTATTCCCTTTACCGTTACGTCCTGTCCCTTGACCTCCACCTTCGTGCTGCCCACGATGCTCACCTCCCTGGGCACCTTCTCGCCGAACAGGTTCTTCAGGTACATCTTGTCGCCCTTCACCTCTATCGAAGTTGGGAAATGGGCGAACAGTACCTTCATCTTCACGCTAACGCCGTTCTCCACGCCCTGCATTGCATCTTTGAGCTCAGTGCTGAATGCCTGTGCGGCAAGTGAGGACTTCTTCGACAGCTTCTTCTCCTTCACTTCGCCCACGGAAAGCTTGTTTCCTGCAACTTTTACCTCAACGAATTTTGAATTGAAGTGCTTGGACACTGAGCCGAGCTTGCCCTTTACCGTGACCTCCTCCCCGGCCACGCCGACATTCACTGCTCCAGGTATCTCAAGCTCGTACATCATTCTCACTAATACACATATGCTATAAGCCTTCCGCCTATCCTCTTGCTCTTTGCATCCCTATTTGTCATTATGCCTTCTGGAGTCGACACTATAAGTATTCCGAAATCCCTGCTCGGTATGTACCTTACTTCGTATCTCTGCATCTCCTCAGTAGAGACAGGATATCTTGGCTTTATCACGCCGATGTCGTTTATCTTCTTTGACAGCGTTATTCTGAGGCTCTTGAACTTACCATCCTTGAACTCCTCGTAGTCCTTTATGTAGCTGTTCGACTTCATTGTGTCGAGCACAGCCCTGATGAGCTTTGTGGACGGCACGGTGCACTCGTACATTCCCTGAGACTCGTACACCTTTATCTTGTTTATAGCGTCTGCAAATACATCTACCATATTGTCACCCGTACTTCTCGAATCCTATCGCGGATCCTACTTCCCTGAAGCATCTCCTGCAGACGTTGAGCTTGTATGACCTTATCAGGGCCCTTGAGCTGCCACATATCCTGCACTTGCGCTTTCCGCGCCCCTTGAACTTTGAATCGAAGCTTACCTTCATGATCATTCACCTATCTTTGCACCGTATCTCTTCTCGAGATATGCCGCTATTTCTTCGTTCGGTATCCTCTTGTGCCAGGCACCTGCCTTAGAGCGCTTCCTCTTCCTGACCTCTATCCTTCTACCCTTCCTTGTAAAGGACGCATTAACATTGAGTCCGAGCATGCCTATCTTAGGGTCGTATTTTACTCCTGAGAAGTAGATGTATTCCCTGACGCCGAAGCTTAGGGAGTTGTTAGATATGCATGAATTCCTGAGAGCCTCGTCGTTTGCCTCTATTGCCCTCTTTAGTATGCTGCTTGCGTCGTCTCCGCGCAATGTCACCATGGCACCTATCACCTGGCCTCTCCTTATCTTGAGCTCAGGAACTCTCCTCTTTGACTTTGTCTGCACTGGCTGCCTGCCGGTTAGTTTCTCGAGCAGCATGCGGGCGTTCTGGTACATGTCCTCGTTTGATCCTATACCTATGTTAAGCACTACCTTGTCTATGAATATGCTCTGCATAGGATTCTGCTCTGCCATCACTTCCCACCAACTACCATTATATTGTCAAGCAGGGTCTCAGTCCTGCCACTGCTGCCGTCAATTGCCACTGTTGCCCTTCTAAGGGCTGTGCCTGCCTTTATCTCGCTTATCACTCCGCTTTCTGATGCGTGCACTCCTTTTATTATCAGGCAGCGCGCTCCCTTCTGAAGCTTCATGACATCGGAGACCTTGCCCTCCTTTATGCGCACGGTATCGTTCACGCTTATGCCTTTTGACGACGGAACCACGTTTCCGTTGTAAAGCCTTATCATCTCCTTGCCTCCCCTTGCGACATACTTTCCTATTACCTTGAATACCTGCTCATGCTCCTTGCCCTCAAGCTTATTCACGCTGACTGAGCCCTTGCTGCCTACGCCTATAGAGTACTGTTCACCTGTAGGCTTGAACCTTATTACGTCACCGAAACCTAGTGGATACCTTGAGTCCTTAACCTGCTTCCCGTTGACCTCTACGCTTCCTGACTTAAGTATGCTTCTTGCCTCCCTGGCATTCGACGCGACTGACATCTTTTCCTTGAGCACTGTAGCAATGGCTATGCTTGATTCAAGCAGATGCCTGCCGGCATTCGGTTTTACCACATAAGCGTTAACCTTCTTCTCTATGTGGAGGTACCTTGGCGATGCGAGCCTTTTTATGTGCCTGCTATTTCCCTTGCTTCCCATAAATATCACTTCTTCTGCTCCTCAACCTCTGCCTGCCTTAACTTGTCCGAAAGATCTAGGTCAGTAATGTATACGCTTGATGCGTGTATCGGGATCTGAAGTTCCTTGTTCTTGGAATTCTTTCTTATTATGCCATCTATCCTTATCTTTCCTGTGCGCAGGTTGACGTTGAGTACCTTTCCGGATTTTCCCCTGTTGTCTCCTGCCATTACCTTCACAGTATCGCCCTTCCTTACCTCTATGCTCCTCCTCTTTATTCCCAGCTTTGATGAAAGCTCCTTTGCTATGTGCGCATTGACGAAGTTCTGTCTCGCATGCATTGGCGCAGTGTACCTGAACTTCCTCTGCTTCCTGGGTTTTGAGCTTTCTATCATAAGCATCACACTATCCTTGACGCTACTCCTGCGACCTTCACGAACCTTTCGACTACCTCCCTGGCCATCGCACCCTTGACCTCGGTGCCTATAGGCAGGTTGTCGTCTCCGAGCATTATTCCAGCATTGTCCTCGAACTTAAGGCGCATGCCATTTGATCTTCGTATCGGCGCCTTCTGCCTTATCACGACCACACGAACTGGCTTCTTCAGGTAGGTAGCAGTGCCTTTCTTCACGCTTGCAGTCACCAGGTCGCCCACTCCGGCAGCGCTCATCTTGCCGTGCCGTCCATCAGTCTTACCTATAACATGTATCATCATGAACTGGTACGCGCCGCTGTTATCGGCGCAGGTGAATACTGCTCCGGGTACAAGAGTCTTTACTATATGTGAGGATACGCCTTTCATTCAGATCACTTCAGTACTTTCGTTACAACGAACGACTTTGTCTTGCTGAGCCTACGTGTCTCGGCTATGTTCACACGATCGTTCAGCTTGGCGCCTATGCATTCTGGATTATGGGCAGGTATCCTTGACCTCTTTCTGAGTGATCTCTCGTATTTGTATATGAACCTGTTGTAGTCTACCTCTACTATCACAGTCTTCTTGGCCTTGGCGCTTACCACTGAACCTTCAAACTGCATTCCCCTGAACTTCTGGCCACCATGTGTTGGGCATCTAGTGTCTGAACACTCCAATTTTACACCTTTCTTGCCTTGTAGAACTTCATTGCTTTTTCAATCCGTTCGTGCGGCCTAAAGCTTATCTCGGCTCCGTCAACGGTGAATGATCTGGTTCCGCTATAGAACCTGAACACTGATATGCCCTTTGCTATCCTCTTTGTCCCGGACCTTGTGTCCAGAACGATAGTGTTCTTCGTCTCGTCTATTACGGTTCCCGAGATTCCTCGCTGCTTCCTGTCGAGAGACCTTATTACTTTTGCCTTAAGCCCTATCAATTCATTGAGGACTATATTCCTGTTGTTATAATCCATGAATTAATCCATAGGCAAAGAGTCTTATAAATAAGTAGGTATTTAACCCTTTCTGTGATTTACGAGGCGGGCGGGCGTTTGCTTCACGGCTGCGTGTATCCCGAAGTCCACTGGCTCGTGTAGCTGACTGCGGTGGCCTGTCAGTTGTTATTGTTACCAGAATAGTCCTGCGCGTTGCCGTACAGCGGCCACCATCCGACTGGCTGCAGTCAATATGTGCTGCGGCACTCCTCATGCGCCATGCTGCACGTCAGAAGGCACGGTCCATTTTATTATGTTGTACTCCTTCTTTGTGTCTATGCTTCTCAGAGGCCACTTGCCCATCAGCAGCAGGTCGGCCTGTCCATAATCTACCTTAACGTTGTGCTTCTTCATGACGTCCTTGTACTGGACTATGGACTGCTGGTATGCGGTGTCGTAATTGTCGAATATGCTCATGTTGAAGAAGTCATAGCTGCCAACGAGCTGGGCGCAGACCTGGTACCTGTTGAAGATGGGATACTCTGTCCCGCTCGTAGTGTACACCTTCCTTATCCTTGCTGCATCATCCTCGAACTTTTCTGCTAGGACATACTTGCTGAAGAATACTATCCTTATTAGGTCCTTTGGAGGTTTTATCGATATAGTGAACCTCTTTATTATGCCAGAATCCACAAGCTTGTTGAAGTTGTATGCAACAGTGTTGAAGTGCATTCCGGTCCTCTTTGATATCTCACTGAATGTTGCCCTAGAATTGGTATTGAGTATCTTGAGCATCTCCTTGTGCTGCTTGTCCAGCTTGAGCGTGTCTATGAGCTCGTCCCTTATGGGGAAGAAGCCTAGCTGCTTGTGGGCGACATCGGAAGGATGCCACAGCACACCATACTTCGAGAGCATTATCTGCATGCCCTTGTCCCAGTGCACGTACTCGCCGCTTGTCATTGCGTTTGCGTATATTAGCAGGTCAAATTTTCCCTTCACACCGACGGCGAACTGCGGTATGTATGATGATGCAAGAAGCCTTGTGACCTCGTTCCAGTCCGGCTTCTTGGTGAACTTCGCCAGTATGAGATGCGGGTTTGCAAGGCCCATGGCGCTCTCGTTGAATTCCACTGTGTAGCTTATGCCAAGCTCCTTCTCTGCCCTGATAAGCCTCTCCCTCACCGTCCTCCTTGACACTCCCAGCCTCTTGGACAGTTCCAGTATGGATGTCCTTGAATCCTCAGATATGTAGCGTATCAGCTTCCTGGTGAGCAGGCTGAAATTCTCGTCATACCTGCTCTCGAAGTTGTAATCGATATCGTCCATGCCAATATATCTGCAGAAAGATTTTTAAATACTGTAACAAAATAACAGCGCTCAGTACTAAATTTGCAAATTTTTGTAGGATATTTAAATGGTTGCGGCAAAGGATAGATCATGGACATTAAGAGCAGGTCTTACGGATTGCTTGTGGTGACGCTAGTGTCTGGCGCACTTCTGCCAGTGCTGCTTACTGCAACAGTAAGCACCAACATATACGAGTTCTTCTTCGGGGTTTATGCAGTGTCCGCTGTCACATCCCTCTCCTTTCTGGCATACAGGAAGAGGGTGGGCGAATTCTACAGGACGATAAAGGATCCTAGGAAGCTTGCAATAATATGTGTGACTGGAATAGTGAGCTACTTCCCAATACAGTTTGGTATAGCATTCGCTGAGAAATTCGTTACTGCATCGCTTGCAACAGCGATATTCAGGACGTCGCCGTTGCTCATGCTGCTTCTCCTGCCGCCGCTGCTCAGGGAGAGGCTCTCCAAGTACCAGATCGCAGCGCTATTGCTTGCATTCGCAGGCCTTTACATAGGCATAAGCGGAGGGAACCTGCTAGGAGTGTTCCAGAATAGCAACCTTGGAATAGTGATATTCCTAATACTTATGGCCCTTGGCTATGCGCTGTCGGTCATATTGATAAAAAAATATGTCTTTGACATAGGCGTCGTGATTACAGTATCATCAATAACGATGCTCCTGCTTTTCACGGCGCTGATGGCTGCAAACGGATTTCCGCTTCTGCCGATGGGCGTGACGCAGCTTGCAGTAATGGTATATGTAGGCGCATTCTTCAACGTATTCAGCTTCTTCATGTACTTCACGTCGCTCAGGCCAGTAAAGGCGACCGTAGTTGCCAACATATACTTCTTCTCCCCTTTCATAACCTTCCTGCTCGCATACACCTTCCTTGGAGAAGCAATACAGCCATATTACATAGCAATAGCCCTGCTAGCTGGAGTCGGCATGATCATACAGAGCTTTGACAAAGTCGGCGGGAGGTACATAGCAAGCAACAGGGATAGCAATGTTAGGCACATGGCTATATTCGATGTAACCGGAATATTCGCCAATACGGGAGAGATGGGCATAAACACTGCAATAAGAGGCGGTGGCAGGATACTTGCGGTGAAGCTTGACAATAGGCACATCGACCATGTCAATAAGTTCTCGGATGTGGCGGACGCATCGGGAATATACACAGATTCCAACTCCAGAATAACTGGCGAGTCAAAGTATGTGAGGGACGTGCTTGGAGTAAGTGATGGGGAGTTCGTCGTGATGAAGGCAGGGAAACTTGAGGAGTGCGAAAGGTTCTTCGAGGAGCTTTACGGCAGGATAAAGGAGGTATGAACCTTTGGTGCGGTGCGAGTCAGGTGCTACGGCATGATTTTGCACAATAACAACGTTTCATATTGAAATTGCCTCAAAAACCATGTTTTATATATCTCCAAGGACTTATTTATCATCATGGCAGTTGTGGCTTATGTAAGGCATGGCAAGCGGGACTCCACGCCCGAGACCATATTCAGGGACGGAAGCCCTGGGACTATACCGTGCTCGCTGACTAGTGAGGGAGTTGAGCAGGCACATCATGCAGGGAGGCAGCTTTCTGGATTCAACATACAGGGAGTCGCATCAAGCCCGCTCCTAAGAGCTTTTTACACTGGAGACATAATAAGGTATGAGTACTTCAAGGCGACAGGAAAATCCCTGGACATAGAGTTTGAGCCACTTCTTATAGAGAGGCAAGTAGGGAAGCTTAACAACGGCCCTGTGCCAGGGGGCGTGCCATGGGTTGAGTTCAGAAACGGACAAGCGGAGAAGGGATACCCAGATATAGAGGCTTTCGACAGCATAAAGGGGAGGGTAGTAAAGTTCGCCGAGAAGCTTTTTGAGCTGGATAGATCTGGCGATGGCCTCGTAGTCGCAACCACGCATCAGGATACGGTGCATGCAGCTATAGCGCAGGCGCTTGGATACGACGAGCTCAATGCAGCATTCAATCCTGGAGTGAAGGATGCAAGCATTACTGTAATTTTCTACAATAAATCAGGAGGCAGTAAGCTCAATGCAGAAGTCATAGCGCAGGGGGAGGTTGACCTTTCTAAGGCACAGTCCAGGGAAATATCAAGGCTCATAAGGTCCTGATGACCATTTGCGTGGATTGTTTCACGGCAGTGTGCTAAACATCTTGCTTCGCCATGCTACCTTCCATGGATAAGAGCTTTGCTATCGACTCTTTGTACGGAGCTCGTGCGATGCCCAGCTCGGTGACTATGGCTGACACCAGCTCTGGCGGGGTACGGTCAAATGCCGGATTTATCGTCTCAACGCCATCTGGCACTATGTTCACCTTTCCCATTATGGTGCGCACTTCCTCCTGATTCCTCTGTTCTATCCTTACTCCTTCTATCTTTGTTACAGGATCTATGGTCGAAGTTGGTGCTGCTACATAGAGATTTCCACCATGATGCTTTAGGAGTATGGCAAGATTATATGTGCCTATCTTGTTGTACACATTACCATCAGCGAGTATGCGGTCGGCCCCGGCCCATGCGGCCGTGACCTTCTCCTCCCTTATCAGGTGTCCTGTCGCATTGTCTGTTATTACCTTTATAGGTATGCCGTCCTTGTGCAGCTCCCATGCAGTAAGCCTTGCGCCCTGATACAATGGTGCAGTGTACGTGACCAGGACCTTGAACCTCTTGCCGTCGGCCCAGGCAGCCCTAAGCGGAGCGGTGGCGGTGCCAAGCCCGTCGCATGCGAGGGCACCTGCATTGCATACAGTCATTAGCACATCTCCATCGTTTATTAGTGATTTACCTATCTCGCCCATCTTGAATGATGCGGCAATATTCTCATCCTGGATCTTCTGCGCTGCCTTTATCGCCGCTTCCTTTAGCTCCGTGGGCTTCGCGCCACTGTCATGCGCCTTTTGTATCACGTCGACTATCTTCCTTATGCCCCAACCGAGATTCACCGCAGTGGGCCTTGTCTTGAAGAGCAGGTCTCCTGCATCTTTGGCGTTTTTCAGTATCTCATCACTGGAATTCGGGGAATTGTTTGCGGCAAGAGCGACTCCGTAAGCACCGGCCTCGCCGAGCACGGGCGCTCCCCTCACCTCAAGAGACTTGATTGCGGCAGCAAGCCTGTTGACATCCTTTGATGAAACGATTACCTCCTTCCAGGGTATCTGCGAGTTGTCAAGCCATACTACCTCTCCCTTCGCATCGTCCCATCGTATCGGCACTATCTTAGTGTATTTTGCCTCCATTTGTTTCACCTATGTCGAATAAAGCTGCTTGCTTTAAATACTGAACTGCAATTATATATTTATGAATATTGGTGCGGCAGGCAGGCTCGTGCTTGATGCAACTGGAAGACTTTATTCGAATGGCATGAACACAACCCTGTCAGGGAATGTGAGCCACAGGATCGGCTCTGGCAACATGGTAATAACGCCCAGCGGTCTTGACAAGGCGAGGATCGGCACTTCGAAGCTTTCGCTTGTTGGCATAGGCTCCGAGAGGCTTGTGCGCGGACCAAAACAGTCGTCGGAATACCATGTCCATACTAGATTATACAGAGCATTGCCAGAAGTAACTGCAGTGGTGCATCCCCATGCGCCATATTCGATGGGTGTGATCAGCGCACTTGGGGTCAGGCGCGTAGTTGAGG
>JAJYVC010000035.1 GCA_021792235.1 Microcaldota archaeon | reverse complement strand
TGGTAGGCTGCAGATTCTCAATGCGGCCAAAGAGCTTGCTCTAGCAGATCCCCAGGATCCCGATTCAAATACAATGTTCTACGCTGTAAACTATTATGATAAGCTTAAGGACCAGGGATATCTGGTGAACGTCGCCACCATCACAGGATCTGAACTAGAGGGCTATCATGCTGACCGTGAGATAGCTAGGCAGCTCGAGCTGGTGCTTGAGTCGAACAAGAGTGATGCGTGCATACTGATTACTGATGGAGCAAGCGACCAAAGAGTATTGCCGATAATAGAGTCAAGGATAAAGATAAACGGCGTGCAGGTAGTTACGCTAAAACAGGCGGAGAGCCTAGAGAACACCTATTTCACCGTGCTAGAGAAGCTCAAGGAGCCGCATTACGCAAGGATAGTCTTCGGGCTGCCCGCAGTACTCCTCCTCCTCTTCGCTATAAGCTATGCAATAGGCACGGGATGGCAGCTGCCAGTGGGCCTTATAGGCCTGTATCTACTTATAAAAGGCTTCGGTCTGGAGGAGGCATTCATAAGTTCGTTCAGAGGATTTGGATTCAGCATTGACCGCATGAGCTTCGTATTTTATCTAAGTGCGCTACTCTTTCTGGTGGCAGGTGCATTCATCTCAAATGGCAATTACACATCAACCATGAAGATAAGCGGAGTGCAATCGCTGGCAATAGCGAACGCGGTGGAGGGCTTCCTTATAGTGCTCCCGATAGTCCTCATACTCTACTTAATAGGCAGGATAATAGACGTGAGAGCATCAAGGCATGTCTTCAGGACCTTCAAGTACGGGATATATCTGGGCTCTTCAGTGATATTGTGGGTCCTGCTTTATGCGTTTACCGAATGGCTCAACGCTCAGATATACTTCGGCCAGCTCCTGGAGTTCACCATAGCCGCGATACTTCTCGGAGTCGCGATATCCGCGACCTCAGGGGTCCTCAGAAGGCAGGTGCTCCTTTCGAAGAGGCTCAAGGACAAGCAGGTAGTCAACGAGCTCGGCGCTCTTATAGGTAAGGTGTCAAAAGTTGATGCCAGGCACGGAAGGATACTTATCAATACGAGCTTCGGCAACTTGGTCACGTATGGCGTTGATAGGATTACGGAAATACTGCCAGATAGGGTAGTAATAAACTGAGTGTTCTTGTGTACAGTGCTGCCAAGCTGAAGGTTCCGGGCGGAAAGCTCATATCCGTGAAGGTCACTTACTGGCATACGATAGATGGCGTGCAGATACTCGGCGACTTCTTCATATACCCGGAAGAATCGCTAAATGCAATAGAAAAATCACTTGTGGGCATGGATGCTAAGGCAAGCGAGCAGGAAATATCAAGGCATGTGCAGTCAGTTGTGGACAGGAATGGGATAACACTGGTGGGATTAACTCCGGAAGCCATAGCGCAGGTTGTCAAGCAGGCGATAAAATCACTGAATGGAGAATAATACAGCTGGAGGAGCATGACGCATACATGAACATGGCCATAGACGAGTCGATACTGGAGCATATAAGGGACGGTAAATCTGAACCAACTATAAGGTTCTACAGATGGAATCCCAGCGCGGTATCTATAGGCAGGTTCCAGAGCATGAATGACGAAGTAAACATAGGACAGTGCCGCTCTGAGGGAATAGATTTTGTGAGAAGGATAACTGGCGGAGGTGCAGTGTACCATGATCACGATGGCGAGCTGACATACAGCATACTCGGCCAGGAGTCCCTATTCCCAAAGAGCATATGGGAGAGCTACAGGATGATATGTGGAAGGATAATAAATGGATTGAAAAGGATAGACATAAATGCGCAATTCGCTCCGATAAACGATATACTTGTAAACGGAAAGAAGATATCTGGCAATGCGCAGACAAGGAGAGAAGGGGTGCTTTTGCAGCATGGCACCATACTGTACCGACTCAATGTTGCAAAGATGTTTTCCGTCCTTAATGTTAGCATGGAGAAGATATCTGACAAGATGATAAAGAGTGTCGAGGAAAGGGTCACTTCGATATATTCGGAGAAAAAGGTCTCGTTCCAGGAACTGTACGAAGCCATACTGCACGGCATGACTGAATACCGGGATCACAAGTTCGGTGAACTTAGCCGGAGTGAGTCAACTAGGGCAAGGGAGCTGTCAAAGACCTATGCATCTGATGACTGGAACTTCATCAGGTAATGAAAATGGCGCAGCTGTACAAAGTCATGAAGTAAGGTACAGAGGTAATGACCGAAGTGCCCAGTGAATATGCCTGGTACAGACAGGGGAGGATATTCGGCAAGCTTGATTGCAGAAGCGGAATGAGGATGCGTAAAGAGAGCAGGATATTCTTTGCAAGCCTTGAAGATGCTGTGGCAGCAGGATATAGGTCCTGTAAGAACTGCAGGCCAATCGACGACGAAGGTTTTGGCGAAATAAAGCATCTTGTTCCGGAGGACAACCTGCAAGACTTCTACAATCGCCATACTTTAAAGAAGTCACTCAGATCCTAGGATCGGCATCTGCCTTGATCATCGATCTTATGAAGAATTCCCCGGCCCTGTATGAACTCCTGACGAACGGACCTGCAGCAACGTACCTGAAACCCATCTCAAGCGCCATCCTCTTTATAGACTCGAATCTTTCAGGTTTCAGATACTCCCTTACTTCTATATGCTGCTTGCTAGGCCTTAGATATTGCCCTATCGCCACGAAGTCCACTCCAGAAGCTCTCAGATCGACCAGCGCAGATACGACCTCTTCCTCAGTTTCACCTATGCCAAGCATAATCGCTGACTTGGTGTATATTGTGCTGTCAAGCTCCTTTGAAATCTTTAGCAGTCGGAGGGACTGTCTATAGTCTGCCCTCCTGTCCCTCACTCTCGGGCTAAGTCTTTCAACCGTCTCTATGTTATGTCCTATGACATCTGGGTGAGATCTTACTATGTTGCTTAGGCATTCCCTACTACCTTGAAAATCCGGTATGAGCACTTCTATAAGCGTGTCCGGGTTAACTTTCTTTATCTCCGAAACGCATCTTGCGAAATGCAGTGATCCCTGATCTGGCAGATCATCCCTGGCCACTGATGTAACCACAACATAGTCAAGTCCCCATTCCCTTATCACGATTGCCAGTTTCTCCGGTTCTGCCGCGTCTATTTGCGAGCCCTTTGCGCTCTTATGCACTGCGCAGAAAGTGCATCCTCTGGTGCACAGATCGCCAAGCACCATGAACGTCGCCGTTCCTCCGCCCCAGCATTCGCTGACGTTTGGGCAGTGTGCCTCCGCACATACTGTGTGCAATCCCAACGAGCTTATCGTGTCCTTTATGTGATTGTATTTCTCAGTTGAGGCGGGCTTTATCGATAGCCATTCTGGCAGCAATCAATCACACAAATAATTGCCAACCAAGTTATAAAAATCTTCAAATCCTGCTCTTTTCTGAAAGGAAATGGAGGAGTTTTGAAAATGCGACACGTCTCATCGACACCTTGTTCTTTTCACTGACAGACATCTCTGCGAACGTCTTCGCACTACCCTTAGGTATGAAGATATAATCCCATCCGAAATTCCTGCTGCCCTTCGGTTCCATTGCGATACTACCCTCTATCCTGCCTACAAATCTCTTCACCGATTTGCCATCGCACAGTGCAACGCACGTCTCGGCATACGCATCCCTGCTTCTGCAAGAATCCACAAGCCTACAGACTCCTTCGTAGCCTACTCCATTAGTGGTCCATTTCACCAATGCGCCAGGGAAGCCTCCAAATCCCCTTATGTACAGTCCAGTATCTTCAACCATGACTGGCTTCTTCAGGATTCTGTACGCTTCCCTTGCCTTTATTCCAGCAACCTCCTTGACGGATAGTGATTGCACTTCTCTGAGCTCGAGATTTGCGTTTTTTATCTGCATGCCTAGCAGCTTCCTCGCTTCCCTAAGCTTGTTCATGTTCGATGTCACGAATACAAGATTTGCTTCTCTGTCCATAACTGCCCATCCACGCCGGCAAGTCTGCAATATTTAATTGTACAAAATGCTTTTAAATGACATGAGCGCTAAGATGACTCATGGCATTAAGCAAAGTGAGGGAAACACCTTCTCAGGTGCAGTTCGTAGCGACTCCAAGGGAAAAGGAGTACAGGGAGCAGCTAGTGGACATATATCGCGCGAAGATTGCAGAGAAGGAATCTTCCGATATGGATATTCGGACACTCGTTGAGGTTATAACGGATAGCATTGCTCTCTCGCACCACCTGCTGGAGCTGGGGCAGGAGAGGGAGGCAAATCAGATAAGGAAGGCTGCGGTAAAGAGGCTCCTGACAAAGGCAGAACAGAGTGAGGGCGAGATATTCGGGCTCAAGGATGACATTGTCGCCCTCCAGGAGAAAATGTTACCGATCCAGGAAAAGCTCGTGAAGCATTCTGAGAAGCAGCAGGAATTAGTTGACACTAACATGAGGCTGGTTGCAGATTACCAGGCTCTGAGCGAATCGGAGAGGGAAGCACAGAAACCGGCTTTTGAAGCAGCATCTGCCAAGGCGGAAAAGGAGTACAATGGTTTTGTTGAAAAGAACGTCAACCCTCTGCTCAAGGAGCTCGAGCCTCTCAACAAGGAGCTGCAGGCAAGCAGCCAAAAAGCGCAAGTCCTGGCCCAACAGGCGCTATACCTGAAAGCAAGTGCAATAAACATAATGGTAGAGCTTGAGAACAGCGCCGAGGCCCTAGGGTTAGCCACTAGCACACTCTCGAAATATTATGCCAATGGCATATTCGGAGGAGCCGAAGGTCTAGTTGCAAGTGCACTCAATGCAAATGCAAAGCATGTGCAGGAGCAAGTCAGCAGGAGAGACCTGCACGATATGCACAGGCTGCACGAGCTTGGCGTCGAATCTGCAATAGAAGCCGCAGATACTGTAGAGAACGCCGTGAAGAATAGCGGCGCGCCAGAGGACTTGCTTAATTTCGCAGTACAATTCAGGCAGATTGGCGCAACCATATCTGCTTCAAGCGGCAATACTGGCGATGTGGAAGCCCTGCTGGTAGCCAAATCTACAGAATACGTTGCCGAGGGTCATTCTGCACTCGCAGACAAAATGCTCATAGCTGCATCTGAAATATATCATCAGGCAGGGCATCAATTAATAAATGTGCATAACGCCACCGAAGCCCGAAAGGTAATCGACAAGTCAATAGAGCTGAAGCTTGGGGTTGTGGAAAGGCTTGAGTCAGAAGTGCTGTTAAAGCCGCCCGTAGTTGTTGATCAGCAGCAGGCGCAGATGGATGCTCTAATGGCGCAGCTCACCGGTCAGACGCAGGGTAACCGAGGCCCTACTATAGACGATGCAGTGAAGCTAAGGCAGGATGTAGTGCACCTCTACGTTTTAAACGACAAGTACAAGGAAGCTCTGGACATGCTGACTGAGGTAGCTGGAAAGTACAAGGAGGCGGGATACCCTGATGCACAGGTGGCACTACTTGAAGTCGGAGCATCTGTAGCATCCGAGCAGAGATCAACCTTGAAGAGTGCGGCAAGAGGCCTAGACGAGGACGGTCTGCGCACTGGCTTGTATCTCTAGCACGCATCAGGCTCTGGCCGTTGCTAATGTCTTATGGCTATAACGCTTATCTCAACCCTTGCACCAAGTGGCAGGGCCTTGACGCACACGGCCTCTCTGGCCGGAAACGGCTCTGAGAAGTAGCTCCCATAAGCGTCATTTACCTTTGCATAGTCTGCCATGTCCGTAAGATAGATTGTGGCCTTCACCACGTCCTTGAGCAGGCATCCTGAAGACTCAAGCACTGTGCCCAGGTTCTTCATGATCTGCGAAACCTGCTCCTCTATTGGGCCATCTAACATCTTTCCTGCAGCGTTAAGTGGTATCTGCCCAGACGCGAATACAAAGTTACTGTCTGCAATCGCCTGTGAATATGGTCCTACGGCCTTTGGCGCGTTTGTAGTTTCGATCTTTGTCTTCATTTTATACACCAGTAAGCAGTCATAGCCTGATCCTGTCAAGCAGTATGCTGTATCCCTTTATCAGAGAGACGAACAAGCTCACATTCATTATGCTATCCCCACGCGTGTGAACCCCAAGGTTCTCAAGCATGAACGCATCCTTGGGCGTTACATGCCTTATCTCAACAGCTCCGCGATAGTGACCCGATATGTCGAACATGCCTGCTAGGTAGTTTCTCGATAGAACGTTGACCTCCTTGAAAACGTACGTCTCCCTATCTATTATGTCCTGCAGCCTCTTCGCTACTCGCGAATGATAGAAACCGACTCCACTGTCATCCATAATTATCTTGTTTGGCAATACTCCGAGCTTCTTTACGGCTATCTCAACGAACTTCTGCTGCAGCTCCGGTATGCTGGTGCTTATATGCACTAGATTCTTCTGCCTTCTAGCAGCCTTGCTGAACAGTCCTGCGGCATAGCACACCTCCGGCGTGAGTTTCTTATCGACCATCTAAACCATTCAAGCGCTATCAATATCTGCGCAGAACCTTTTATATTGCACGGCGTGCAGCTAGATATCACGTTGGCAGGATAAAGCAATAAATATTTTATACTGCAATAGTGACGTAAGTGAGATTATGGAAAGTTTATTAGATATAGGATCTCAGGCACCGGAGATAAAGTCAAAGGCATGGTATCCTGAAAAGAAGAAGATTTCGGAGTTCAAGCTCTCAAAGTGCAGCGGAAGCTGGGTGATACTTGCATTCTATCCGGGCGACTTCACGTTCGTCTGTGCTACGGATATAGAAGCGTTCATGAAGAACTACCAGGATTTCGTAAAGAACGGAGCGCAGATATATGCCATAAGCACTGACAGCGTGTACTCGCACAAGGTCTGGAGCGAGACATCTCCCAGGGTCAAGGAGAGCAAGATACCTCTCATAGAGGATTTCAGGAAGACGATATCGAAGGAATACGGCTTCCTCAATCACGAAACCGGTGCCTCAAGAAGGGGAACGGTAATAATAGATCCAGAAGGCAAGGTGCAGTACGTGAACATACACAACGATGCTCTTGGCAAGGACACTGACCACATATTCACCTCTTTCATGGGATTGAAGTACGTGCACGACACGCCAATGGAGGAAGGACACGTGTGTGCAATACCGGCAAACTGGAGGAGCGGCAGCAAACCCCTTGAGATAGACGTAGTGAACGACATAGGGAAGCTATAGCCTGCGGCTAACTGCCCTTCTTATGGCGGGCAGCCGTTGCCATGTCGTGATGCCAGTCAGGTTTAAATATCGCTGATGTCATCTCTTTTCATATGCTGGCTTTAAGGTCAAAGATGCTCAAGATAAAGGACTTAAATGTAGAGCAACAGGTCGCCCACAAACATGCTCTTGCAATCAGGGCTTTGCTTACTAAGGTTTACAGAATGCATAGCAGAAAGCCCAGTAGTCAAGAGATTCAAGGGCAGAAGTTCGAGGTATCTAAGAAATGAATTTCCAGAACTTCTAAAGATGCCTACTCTCTGGACTCGTTCATACTTCCTTTCAACCGCAGGAAACGTAAGCATGTCAGTAATAAAGAAATATATAGAACAACAGTGGGATAAGGTCGGTAGCATCAATTCTTGCAATTAAAAACCGATTATTTATACCGTATGGGCATATCATAAATGTAGATGACAACGCAGAAAAAGTGAAAGCTTATTTAAGAGTCGGTGGAACTGCGTTGGGTCATAGGCACTACGATTATGGAAGATTTCTCACTAACGAAGGAAAAGGTTTCTATGTGATGAAGGACAAAATAAAGCATTCGCCCTTCCCAATCTATCAATGTGGATAAAGAGAAAAGAGTAATAGAGATTTCATGCCTGAAATTCAAGACCCAACATAATTTCAGAAATGACTTTGAAAAAATAAACCAGATAGAACTCGACAATGAATATGCCTATGTTTCAGTCAGCATAAAGGAACAGCCTCAGATAACACCAAACGCATGGATCTGGGTTGATAGAAATACAACAGGACATATTGCAGTTGTAGCCAATCCTTCAACAGGAAAGGTATGGAAACTTGGAAAGGAGGCACGTCACATCCATAATAAATACAGGAATATCAGAAAGGATTTGCAAAAGAAGGGCAAACTGCGACTCGTCAAGAAAATAAAGAACAGGGGACCAAGAATAATTAGAGACCTCAACCACAAGATTGCGAAGGAGATAGTCAACATTGCAATCGTGAACAATGCAGGAATCAAACTCGAACAACTTGATGGAATTAGGAATAACAAGAAGCATACAAAGAAGTTCAACTATAGTCTGCACATCTGGTCATTTTATCAGCTGCAGAATTTCATGGAATACAAGGCTAAATTATGCGGAATACCTCTAACCTATGTGGAGCCTAAAAACACATCGCAAGAGTGTTCAAGGTGTGGAAACATAGGGATTAGGGATTCAAAGAAATTCGTGTGCCATTCGTGTGGCCACGTTGACCATGCAGACGCAAATGCATCATTCAATATCGCTTCGTGTCAACCAATAAACAGCAACATAGGTCAATTGAACACAGACAGGGATGTGTTCAAGGGCAGCACTGATACGCCCAGAGGCGATAGTCTATGAATGATAGAAACGCCAAACCATCTGCAATTGCAGAGGAACCCCACAGAATTTATTCGTGGGAGGATGTCAGACAGAAGGACTGCTATAAAAGGAGGAGAGTCTACTATGGAGATGGCATGCTTTTAGGCAATTCCAACATATACGGCGACATTCTAAGGTATTGATCGTTCATTTTCTTGCAAGTTCTTTTCCATCGCCTATTATGAACTTTCCATTCTCTATCCTGAAGGCATCATGCTGATATATCTCTATCTTAGCGCTTTCAAGAAAATGCTTGAATTCGGATTCGTAAACTTGCTTGTTTATACGTATATCTCCATTTTCATCCGCATGCATGATATCTTCATCAAGCTGCCTATCCATCCTGACAACAATAATGTAGGTCGGGATCCCAAGTTTTCTGGCGTGTTCCATGAACATGCCACATTGACCATTCACATCAAATTCATTCCCGTCAGTGGTAGTGCTCTTTACTTCATATATCTCTGTGACATTTCCAGTCGCCAACTCAATCCTTACTATGTCCAGATTCTTCGGAGGTGTGCCATCAACGTCTGGAAAATTTGGAGCACGGAACGGCTCATGGCCGTCGATAAACCTGTATCCGCCTCCATCAACCATAGATAGCCTTCGCTTGGCTATGGCTTCTGTAAAGTCGCCTGTCAGATACCTGATCAGCTCTGCCTTCTCCTGAGCAAGTCTGGTCTTTTTTGATTTGATCATAAACATATGTAGCATTAGCAATAAAAAAGAGGATGTAGCCTTGAGATTTTAGCGAGAAGCCCGCAATACTTTGCGCTTTAACGCACACTATTTTTGTCCAAAACTTCGTAAAGTTTTGAGGTGATCTATCCACAGGTTCCCCTACGGATACCTTGTTATGCCTTAGCCCCCCTCACGGAACCTTAGTTCGAAAGCATCACGAGGATGCTGCGTCACTAAGGCCCCACTTGGATGACTTGGCAGGCGGTGTGTGCAAGGAGCGGGGACATATTCACCGCGCGTTGGTGACACGCGATTACTAGGGATTCCAACTTCATGAGGGTGAGTTTCAACCCTCAATTCGGACCTGGATTGGTTTTAGGGGATTAGCGTCCCATCTCTGGGTAGCGACCCATTGTACCAACCTCTGTATGCCGCGTGTAGCCCTGGAGATTCGGGGCATACTGACGTACCGTCGCCCTCTCCTTCCTCCTGCTTAAACGCAGGCGGTCTCGACAGAGTGCCCGTCCCATCTCTGGAACGGTAGCAACTGTCAACGAGGATCTCGTTCGTTACCGGACTTAACCGGAGAGTTCACACCACGAACTGACGATCGCCATGCACCACCTCTCGGCTTGTCAGGCAAAGTCATTAGCTTGACCTTCACACTGCCGTCGCTCCAGGTAAAGTTCCTGACGTTGAATTCAATTGAACCGTAGCATCCACCCCTTGTGTGCTCCCCCGCCAATTGCTTTAAGTTTCAACCTTGCGGCCGTACTCCCCAGGCGGCAGACTTAACAGTTGTCCTACGGTACTGCATTTATTCATGATAAACGCAACACCAGAGTCTGCATCATTTACTGCCAGGGCTACTCGGGTATCTAATCCGATTCGTTCTCCTGGCCTTCGTCACTCACCGTCGGATGTGTTCTGGTCAGGCGCCTTCGCCACCGGTAGTCTTCATAGGATTACGAGATTTTACCCTTACCCCATGAATACTCCTGACCTCTCCCACTCCCTAGCCGAAAGGTATCTTATGCACGTGTTGATGTCATGCACCAACATTTCACACAAGACGGTTTCAGCCGGCTACTAACGCTTTAAGCCCAATAATTGTGAACACCACTTGTGCCGCCGGTATTACCGTGGCGGCTGCCACCGGTCTTACCCAGCACTTATTCCCCAAGCGGATTAGACTTGGTAAAAGGTTCACCGAAGTGAACCACTCAGATTCCCCCCATCACGCGTATGCGCATTGTGGAGTTTGCGCGCCTGCTGCACGCCGTAGCGCTAGGGCCATTGTCTCAGTGCCCTTCTCGGGGCTCTTACTCTCATATCCCCTACGGGTCAACGGTATGGTGGGCCGTTACCCCGCCATCTGCCTGATCCGACGCAGTCTCATCGCAGAGCGGTAATGCTCCAATTCGCAACCTTTTTGACTATAGTTCCTTCCAGAATCCATAGCCTATGTGGAATTAACGTCAGTTTCCCAACGTTATGCCCCTCTCTGCGGTAGATTGACCACGCGTTACTGAGCCGTACGCCGCCCAGCCAAGTGGCTGAGCTGACTTGCATGGCTGTCGAAATCTGATAGCAGTGTCCTCCAGCAGCATCGACTGGAGTTTTTAAACTTTGCAATTGTTCTTGCGGTTCTTCCTTACACTACTCAAGACTACATCCAATTCCAACAGGAATTTTCATAAAACGCATAGAATTTAGCATAGCTAAACTCTATTGCAAAGTATATCTTAACACAGATATATTTATAAAACACTATCTTTTGCGCTGTACTTGGGCTATAAAGACGTAATCTAACCTGCGGTTCTGGCTATTATTTAAACCTATTGCCTACGCAATCGGTCTATAATGCATATGGACTTTACTGCTTCAGGCTTTATGTTTTCATAAGCCCTTATTTCAGCCTCAAACCTCAGTGAAAATGGCTCTGTATTAAGCTTGCCTGTCTGGCTGTATACAACCCCCTCATATTTTATCTGCAACGCGTCAAATTTTACAACAAAACCATATTGGCCAGTACTCATTGAAAATTCAACGGCAACTGAAGGGATTGCAGAAAGGTAAATATAGCCATCATGCTTGTTCGTGCTTATGCCGTCTATAAGTATATCCATAATTGTGTCGTGCATCTTGTCCTGAGTGGCAAATGAATATCCCCTATACACGCTTTTAGTGACACTTATGCATCTGTTTAGGTTACTAAATATTATATCACTTGCAATATCGTATTTGTTTTTATTTGAAGCAATTGAACCTGCTCCGCTTTTTTCCAATAAATCTTGAATTTCCAACGAAAGTATTTTTGAAAGCTTATATTCTTCGGTTGGGTTTTCACAAAATTCGCCTATCGCTGTTTTTGGATCTCTCCTAATGACATTCTCAAACAGAGTTAAGCCAACCGCATTGCTTTTTAAATTGCGACCACGCAGTTCCATGACTAAATTAGTGTATTTTCTCATATTTATAGGTGCTCTTTAATGCGAAAACGCTGCGGATACTAAATGAATGTCAGACGCAGAACAATAATTAATCTACCAAAAAATCTGCAATTGCACCAATTGTCCATGCTTGGGGATCACATGGCCTGCTTGATTCTGGAAGATTTTCAGGAGGTATTATTTTACCCGAACGTGACACTGCTATATATTCCGGGGCACTTTTTAATTCTCTGAATAGTTTTAATATGCATTCTCTTATTGTATTATATTCTTGCATATAACCCATATTCTTTAATCCTTGTGCAATTATCCAATTATCCTGTATCCAAACAGAGCCCCTTTGATACGCATATTCATCGAAATTTTTATCGTGTTCTGAATGCGTCCTTATCCCATATGGAGTAAGCATATCGGATTTGAACAGTCTTTTTACAACCTTATCGGCATGCTCCTTATCTATAATCCCTGTAAACAGTAGATGTCCTGGATTGCTGGTTATGATGTCCAGCTTTTTCCCATGCCCATCAATTGCTAAATGATAAAATTCGTTGCCAGCATCCCAAAAACTTTTATTGAATGCTTCCTTAATTCTATTTGCAACGGCATCCATGCGATCAGAAAGGCCGTCAAATCCTTCATCCCGGATTATCGGAACCATTGATTTAAGTGCCATGTACGCATATCCCTGTACTTCTACAACAGCTACTGGACCAACTAAGTTGTCAGTCAGATTTCCTATGCCATCCTTCCAGCTTTGAGACTGCAAACTGCTTCCGTTACAAAGCTTATTGTATTTCAGCATCCCATCCTTTTCGCAACTATTGATTATAAAGTTAATTGATGCCAGAATGTTAGGCATGAGGGTGTCAAGTAACCTTTTGTCTTTTTTTACATTGTAATAATTGCTTATTGTTATCAAAAACAACGGGGTGCTGTCTATGGAAAAGTATACGGGTACAAAGGGTTTTAGCCACCCAATTGGTGATTTATATTTTATAAATTCAGCATCAACGCCATGATCATAATATTCATGTATTATCTTTCCAGGTTCTTCGCCATTAACTGGATCCGATTTATTTCCTTGAAGCTTTGCAAGCGCCATTATAGAATTTTTAGGTATATCTGTATTAAATCTCATGAGCTGCAATGATGTGATAAGTGCATCTCTTCCAAAAAGCTCGCAAAATCTCGGAAATCCTGCCCATAGATAGCCTTCTGGGCGCATAAGCTTGTTTACCATGGCTGTTAACTCCGATGGAATATCTTTTTGATTCGTTGCAACGCTACTTTCTGCCATATTGCGCCTAATCTTTAGCATATCAATTTTGAT
>JAJYVC010000034.1 GCA_021792235.1 Microcaldota archaeon | reverse complement strand
TGCCGCAAGCTCCTGCGCAGATTCGGCAACCTCGACTGGTGGCCTGGGGAGACTCAGGATGAGATAATAATAGGAGCAATACTCACGCAGCAGGCGTCATGGAAGAATGTCGAGAAAGCCATAGCGAACCTTAGGGCTGCAGGATGCCTTGATTT
Source organism: Microcaldota archaeon (assembly GCA_021792235.1). Taxonomy (GTDB): domain Archaea; phylum Micrarchaeota; class Micrarchaeia; order Micrarchaeales; family CABMGC01; genus JAJZNA01. Next base: position 13,181 of record JAJYVC010000034.1, on the reverse strand, counting down.
CAGGAAGATAGACAAGATGGACAAGGAGCAGCTAGAGGAATGCATAAGGCCATCAGGTTTCTACCGGCAGAAGGCCTCAAGGCTAAAGGGGTTTGCCAAGCACCTATTCTCCAGATACGGCTCCCTGGGCGAGCTTCTGTCAAAGGAGGCAGGTCCGCTGCGCGAGGAACTGCTCGCAATAAGCGGAATAGGCAAGGAGACTGCAGATTCGATAATACTCTACGCAGCAGGAAAGCCTGTATTTGTGATAGATGCATACACGAAGCGGATAATGAGCAGGGTATATGGAAGCGCTGAGGACATCGACTATGATGAACTAAGGTCTGGCATATCTTACAGCATACCAATAGATCTAGAGCTCTACAAGGACTTCCATGCGCAGTTCGTCGAGCTGGGCAAGAGATACTGCAGAACAAAACCTTTATGTAATGGGTGCCCAGTTAAATCATATTGCAGGTATTACGCCAGCAATTCGAGGTAACTCAATGGAGTTTAGTGAGTACATAAATCAGTACAAGGACGCGATATACTCGAAGATAATGGAATATCTCCCTGTCAAGGATCCGGAAGAACATTACAGGATAGTGCGCGAGTACAGCGAGAGGAGGGGTAAATATGTTCGCCCAGGCCTTCTAATGCTCACGGGCGAAATGTTCGGCGCAACCATGGACAAATTGGCTCTTCCTGCCGCCGCAATGCAGCTCTCCGAAGACTGGATACTGGTCCACGATGACATCGAGGACAATTCCGAGCTCAGGAGAGGAAAACCTGCCCTGCACAGGATATACGGCACTGAGATAGCTATAAATGCAGGAGACGCCATGCACATAGCTATGTGGAGGATGCTCAAGGACTACATGCTGAAGATGGGCAACGATTTGGGCAATGCTGTTTATGAGAAGTTCTACGACATGCTGGAATACACTGTCGAGGGCCAGTACATGGAGACAAACTTCATATACAACATAAAGAACCTGTCCAAGGTCCCTGAGGATTTCTACTTCAGGATAGTCAACGGTAAGACCTGCTACTATTCCGTGTACGGTCCAATGCAGATAGGCGCAATCATAGGAGGCAAGGATCCGGGCACTGTCAACATAATGAAGTCGATAGGCGAGCCGGCGGGCATGGCGTTCCAGATAACTGATGATATACTCGACATGACTGGAGATGAGAAGGATTTTGGAAAGAAGAGATACGGCGACCTTTACGAGGGAAAGCTCACACTGATAATGGCGCATTCCTATTCCAGCGCTACCAGCGAGGAAAAGGCAAAGATAGATGCCGTCTATGCGAAGAAGAGGGAACAAAAGACGCAGGAGGACATAGGCTTCCTTGTGAAGATTGTGGAGAAATACAAAGGAATCGAATACGCCAGGTCGGTAGCCGAAGATTACGCCAAGAAGGCACGCGAGACTGTTGAGACTTACCGTGGTGTAATACCTGACAACGAATACTCAAAGACGATGCTCTCAGCGGTGGAGGCACTCTACAACAGGAAAAAATAAATGCCAAACAGCAATACGCTTTCCCACGCAGAAGCGCAGTATTTCATATCGTGAGCGGTCTTAGCTTCCGAGTTCGGAATGGGTTCGGGCGTTTCCCCGCTCCTATGGCCGTTTGACATAATCCTATCTCCTGATAGTATTAAATACCTTATCATCGCTGCATCCCTGCAGCCAACCATCTCCATCTTCAGCAAGGCTTAAATAGTTATTTAACTACAATATCATATACTTAAGTAAAAGATGGTTTGATGGACCTAAGAAGATACGACTACCCGAAGATCAAGGCCCTCCTGTCGATATGCACAGCGGCCATAATCCTACCTAGGATAGCCAGGGCACAGGGTGCGATGCCACTCGACATAATGTCTACGTTGGGCTACATACAGGGGCTATTGACGCACATAGGACCCATACTCAGCGCCATACTGTTCATAATCGCAGGAATGCTCTACGCGATAGGGCAGCTATTCCCATCCCACCAGAGGGCCAGCTTCCACACTACTGCCGGTGACATGATAATGGGCGCGATAGTTGTTGCGGTACTCTCAGTTACTGCGAACAGCTTCGCACTGGCATCAACCCATCTGCTGTCAAACGGCACCGCGGCAAACCTTACGTGATGATTCATGTATGTGGGTGGATACGGCTTCTCCGTGGCCGTGAGCGTTCTGGCGATAATGATCACCGTGGGCGGCATATGCCTTGGCATAGGCTATGCTACTGGTAACAGGCGCCTCAAGGAATTTGGCCGCGATGAGCTCAACCAATGCGTGATCAATGGATTGTTGATAGGGGGTCTGACTGCGCTCTTCCTTCCCTCTGGGCTGGTAACAACAGTGATAGATGCATCCGTGCCTGCAAATGCAGCATTCCACTGTCCCGCATATCTTGGCTCAAACGCCGCAATATGCTTCGCTGACGGCTATCTCTCCGGAAGCGGATACTCGATGGGTGGGGCATCACACGCATCGATCCTGTCACAGTCTACGGGTCTTATGATAGGTCTGCTGTCCCTAAACACAGTGCTGGGTCTCCTCTCTTCAATGAAGATCAGCATAGATGTGGCGAGTTTCTCTCTGCAGCAGGTCCTCTCCCCAGTGCTGAGCCAGATACAATTCTTCATCAAAGCACTTTCAACAGTGTCCATAAGTGTGCTTGTCCAATCTTCAATACTCTCTGCAATAGCAGAGTCCGCCACAACAATAATACTTCCGATAGGCATCATACTCAGGACCTTCTATCCAACCCGGCAGGTGGGAGGATTCATGCTTGGCGTGGTCATAGGGCTTTACGTGGTCTTTCCGCTTACCTATCTGCTCAACGCTTCGATAATCAACTCCTACCAGATAAGCCTGAGCAATTCCACGATAACTTCCCTATCAAGTTCAGCGAATGGCCTTGATTCATATGTGTCGTCTGTGCATCCAAATGCAAATGATACGGGCTCCATAATCTCAGGAATTTCACCATTCCTCTCATCCATATCCGAAGAAGTGTCGGGTCTTGTCGATACGATAATGAATTACATTTCATACTTTATAATGGCCGCCTTCATACTGCCAGCATTCAGCGTGGTCATAACTTCCATATCGATAAGGGAGACCGCGTCGATACTTGGATCAGAGACATCCTTCAACCTGTTCGAGATGATTTGAAATGATGAATCAACAGCATGGCAACAGCCACAGCTTCTACCTGGCATATGCTCTATCCGCAGCCATATTCGCAGCATCCTTGGTCCTTTCAAACACAATGCTCCTCGCACTATCATCGATAATCCTCATCGCTTCCATTGCGCTGCTGAACTCCGGTCATTTGATCAGCAACCTACTGATCAAAAAATCCAGCGTAATAATCGTCTCGGGCAACTACGCAATAGCCAGAAGCCTAGGCTCGATATCGAGGAAAGACGGCGACGGTTTCACATCAATCTCAATGGCATTATTGAAGCCGAGGCAAGGTACTGCGTTCAAGAGCACCGCACTTAAGGACCTGCTTGACGGCATCAGCGAGCATTTTGAGTTCTCCCTAGAGCTTGAGGAGGCGGACAAATCAAGGATGATAGAAAACCTTAGGACAAAGATGAGGATGAAGGAGATAGCCCTATCAAGGATTGGGGAGCGGCACAGGGACAAGGCGAATCTACTTAGGAGGCAGATAGACCTGCTCAACGATGACATATCTGGCCTTGCATCATCTGGAAAATCCTTCCAGTTCGCCATAAAGCTCAAGTCAATATGTTCATCTCCTGACAGAGATGAGGCTGAATCAGCCTCATATAAACACATCGGCATCCTGGCTAACAAATTCTCGGCCGCACTTGGCGTGGACCACGAAGTTCTCACAGGAGAAACGCTCCTGCATGCAAGCGGTGTTTGACTGGACAACCTGATAAGCTCTGAAAATGCATCAAGCATCATGCTCATACCCCAGTCCACGGAGCCGCTGCTGCAGGAAAGCGATAGATGCTCTGCAGGAGGAGCAATGCTTGGAAACACTATGCGCTTCAACATGCCTGCTTTCATAGACGCCGAGCTCCTTCTGAATCCCCACATAATGATATGCGGCATGACTGGTGGGGGAAAGACATACCTGGCAAGGAGCCTGTTCATGCGCCTGCACCTATTCTCCGAATTCAGCGTACTGCTGGTGGATTTTACTGGAGAGTATGCGCAGGATGCATCGAATCTTCCATCGCTAAAGCGCTCAGAGTTCGGTAGGCTTTTCAGGGAGAGGCACAGGTTCATGTACGTCGGCCTTAACGGCCTGCCGGAAAACCGCAAGATTGAGGCTGCAGCAGGCATATTTGATGCTGCAGCAAGGGAGATGAGGTCAAGGAACCCGCGCGCAAGCGGCAGGCTCATGATGGTCATAGATGAGGCATGGAAGCTGGTTGAGAGGAGCACTGGTCTGGAGACTATAATAAGGGAGGGCAGGAAATACGGTATAGGTCTGATGACATCATCCCAGCTCGTGTATGACACCGGCACCAAGGTGCTGTCCAACGCCGCATCTGTGTTCATATTCAGGACCACGAATGCAAAGAGCCTTGAACTGCTGTCAAGGAGCTTTGGGCTTTCTGACAACGAGCTTAGGTGCATACAGAATCTCGACATGGGCAGCTGTTTTGCTATAATGCAGCACAAGTCGGGCATAAGGTCAGCATTCCAGATACGCAGGGTCATGGGGATATGTGATGCAGGTTTGGTAACGCTAATGTCATGTGATGGAATGGAGATTGCAATGAATGTCACGGATTTCGAGGAGATGGTGGCTTCACTGTGCGGAGTTGGAAATGTCGCGCAGGTCAGGGACGCAGTAACGGAAGGATCAATAAGAATGCCGGACCTTATAAGGAAGCTTCTGGAATCGGGGGCGGATAGGAGGAAGGTTCTGTTGAAGCTGCAGGAAAAGGGCTTCAGTAACGCAAGCATAGCTGATGCTTTCTCAATTGCAATTGGCAGTGATCAAAATGAGGGCTAAGGCGGAGCGAACAATGTACCTTTCCAGTAGGATAACACTAAAAGCAAGGCTCATGACCAGCATGCAATCCGTTAGGATGCGCATGTCTTGCTATCCTGCCATGAAGCAGGTATCTAGAGGTACGCGCCTGGTATTCCTGATAGAAAATGGCAACGCCGCAGCCATGTTCAATACCGTAGAACTTGAAGCAGACCGGATTTCGCTGACAACTACTTCCTCCACGTCGCCAACATATTTCCTGAAGGATTCGGTGCTCAGGCTCATCAGCATCTCCACCGCGCTAGCAGAAGATTACTATGTGGATTTCAGCGGTGTCCTCCCTCATGTAATATATCTGCTGTCAGATCTTAGCATATTGCGAACGGAGTCAAGCACATGCAGCATTGACAGGAATGCTGATATGATACTATCAGGCCGCATTATAGGGCTTTTGCGGCAGAAAAAAACTCTGGAAGATGAATATGCGCAGCTGAAGTCAGGGCTTGTGCGCGTGTTGTCCGAACTCATCCTGTGCAGGTATCCTGACGGATTCGACGCTGCGCAGCTGTCGCGCGAACTCGGACTGCCCAAGGGCATCGTGTGCGATTCCATAAGCGGCCTTGCAGGCTCTGGGTACAAAGTGATAGGCGCAAAAGGCAGGGTGATGAGGATAGTGAGAGCATGAATGGAGCATATCAGGTACTGGTCAGTTCCTCAGAGATACTGGTTGCTGTAGGGTTCGTGCTGCTGGCGCGCGGGCTGCATCCACTTTCGCGGAAGATAAGGATAAGAAGCAAGGAGGCTTCCGTAACGGAGCACGCGTTCCATATGGGCGAAGCAGCAGAAGCAGATGAGGTGCTGAATGCCCTGATACTATGCGGGAGGTCTGCTGATGACCCTGATGGAATAAAGCGTGTGTCCACAGAATCCGGGTTCCTATTCAATGCAAATCTCACCGAGCAGTGCAATATCTTCAGCCTAAGGCCAAGGAGAATCCGCATATCGCGCAGATGCCTGGGCAAAGCAGAGAGGCAGATATTCTCCCTCGCTGCCGACTCAGGGATACTATTGGCTTACCTGCTCTGCGGTGGCGTTGAGATCATTAATGCATAGAGACGACTGCAAGCGTGGTATCGATTCCAAAGCTACAGTAGTCACTTATTTATACTTTTAACACAAGCATGCAATATGTAACAAGTACGGCGATTTTTATGCCAGGAAGCAAGGAAATTGGAATTATAGGACTCGGTAAGATGGGGAAGAACATAGCGCAGCAGATGCTCAACAAGGGATATTCTGTCGTGGCGTATAACAGGTCTCCAGCACCGCTAGAGGAAATTGCAGCAAGTGGTGCAAGGAAATCAGCATCGTTGAAGGAGCTGGCCTCACTGCTCAAGCCGCCTCGCACTATATGGGTTATGCTTACATCAGGAGAGGTCACCATAGAAATCATAAAGGAGATAGCGTCATACTGCACCAGCGGAGACACAATAATAGATGGCTCCAACTCATATTACAAGGATGCGGTGATGCTAGGCAAGGACCTATCCGGCAGAGGCATACGCTATCTCGATGCCGGATGCAGCGGAGGTCCCAGTGGGGCGCTCAACGGCATGTGCATAATGGTTGGGGGCGATAAATCCGCATTCGATGCATCCGAGGGAATTTTCAAGGACCTTAGTGTGCCTGACGGATATCTCTATACTGGGGAGCTAGGGACTGGGCACTTCGTAAAGATGGTGCACAATGCCATAGAGTATGGAATGATGCAGTCAATAGCGGAAGGGCTTGAGCTCATAGAGAACGGTCCGTACAAGAGCGTCAACCTCAGGGAGGTCACAAGATTATGGGATCACGGATCCGTCATCCGCGGATACCTGATGCAACTTGCCTCAAAGGCTCTCTCATCTGATGCTCATTTAGAGTCTATAGCCCCGTACATAAATGATACTGGTGAGGGCAAGTGGTCAGTTGGAGAAGCATTGGACTACGGTGTTCCATTCAATGTCATAACCGCATCGCTTTACGAGCGATTCTCCTCGCGGGACCAGAAGAGGTTCGGAGACAGGGTCGTTGCTGCGCTAAGGCACGAATTCGGTGGACACGAAGTGAAAAAGGAATGATAGCATGGCATATAATCTTGGAGTTATAGGGCTGGGGCACTGGTTCGAGAGGCTATACGAGGGCATGGTGAAGACCAACCAGCTGAAGCTGACGAAAGTTGTAGGCACCACCGGTGTGGATGCAAAGAGGGAAAGGCTTGCAAGCCTCAAGGTGCCGGAATCCAATTATTATCAGGTGAAGGGCGACCAGCCTCTCCCAGACGGTTTCTTTCAGGGACTTGACATAGTTCATGTGTCAGATCCCAATGAATTCCATTCTGAGCAGACAATACAGGCACTTTCAAAAGGCAAGGTTGTGCTTACCGAGAAAAGCTTCGGAGGTAGCAGGGAAGAATTCGAGAAGGTCATAGATTACGTGCAGAAGAACAACCTTCAGGACAAGGTATATCTTCATCTGCACTACGCGCACAAGCTGCTCACCATGAACCTTCCTGATATGCTGAAGAGGATGACAAATAGCTACGGAAAGATAGTATCTACTTCGTTCACCTTCTTCGAGCCCGTGCATCCCAATGTTGACAGGAGGAGGCTCTGGCTATTCCAGCTAAAGAATGGCGGGATATTCATGGACCTTATACATCCGTTCGAGACGTACTACAAGGGAGCGCTTGCGGACAGCTTCGAACTCATAAATATGTACCCGTACCTGGCAAATCCTGATTATGACAAGGTGGATCCAACAGCAGTGCATGCCAGGGTAAAGATAGGCGGCACGTTCTTCAAGGCAGGCGCAACTGCAGATATACGCGTAGCCATAGGACTCAAGATACAGCACCAGAAGAAATGCCTGCGTCTGTTGTTCGACAAGGGCCAGTGCCTTGATCTGGAATATTTGGATTCTGGGTCAGAATACAATACTGACAGCAGGGGCGTGTGGATCCTCAGGGCCGGGCTTGACGGTGACATGATAGATGCTGGTGCCCCAAAAGGACCTACTCCATCAGACATACTCGTGAATGACCTCCTGGAGCTATGCAGGGGCAAGAATCCAGGGTTTACTATAGCAGAGCTCAACATAATCTTCGGACCGCAATGGATCTACCAGGAAATGCTGAAATCCACTCCTTTAATTACCGATGCAGCCAAGATAAACGCCTTCATCAGTGACGGGCTAGACAACAGGATGGGCTAAATCGTCTCAGGAGAATCCAAAGCCAAGATAACGGCACATGAGCTGTGTGAATACACCGTCGCTGTTGCATACGCTGTCCTGCAGCCCCTGCACTGAATTATGCAGATACTGGTTTGGTGTCTCAGAAACTAGGGTGAGGTTCTTGGCATTCCCTCCGCCATTGCTTCCTGTTATCTGCACTTCGCACTGCTTATCAAGGGTCAGGTTACCGTTAGGCGCAGTGAACGATGTTGTAACATTGACCACCTGGCCTGCGCCAACTGAGTAGCTTATCCCAGGCTCTGCAGACACTCCGGGGCATCCATTTATCGATACGGTAAAGAGCCCTTGGCTGTTTCCATAGTTCTCAACCAGCATGGTAATGGTGCCAGCACCGTCTATGCTTACTGGAGATGCGTTCGCAATCAATATCTGCGGTGCGGCTGCAGGCAGAGAGAATCCAAGGAACTGGCCGCTCAGCCTAAACCCCATCCTAGGGTTTCTTATGAATGTACCAGGCAGGCTTAGGGTCACTGCCGGCCCAGTGCTGATGTTCTCAAAGCCGTATTGGTAACCAGACATGTTCTGCACAGACTGCACGAGCTGCAATGCCTGGTTGTTCGCCAGCGAATAATAAAGCGAAGCCGTGGCGTTCATGCAGTCTACTGCACTCTTCACAGACTGGTTGGTCAGATATGTAGCAGATACGACGTTGCACAAGCTCGATACAAGACCTACGCTTGTTGGGCTGTATTGCTGGTTTATCGAAGGCACCCTGCTGGGACTTTGCAGGAATTTGTAGTACTGGGTATACCATTTCATATAAGCGGCTGAACTCTGCAGGTACCATTTTCCAGAAGAGCTTTTAATGGCAGCATACTCCATTCCATTGGGCACGTCAGCAGCCTGCGGCACTATCCCTGCCTTTCCACTCCACCATGCCTCTGCAAGACCGTCGTCAGACAAAACCACAGACGTATTGTCAGGCAGCAGCATGTTTTCCTGCTGCCCGTTTGCTATGAGGGATAGGTTTGCGAATACGTTGATTACGGGCGAACGCGGCAGCACTTCTGCCCATCCTATCGTCCGGTTATATATGCAGACCCTGCCTACCACTACGTTCTTCGTGCCACCTGTATAATTGGGCTGCACGTGGACATAGAAATCCCACTCAGAATAAAGCCTTGAATAGCCGCAAAGCGGAGCAGCAGTCGCATTCTGCAGAATACCGCTCCCCTGATATACGGAACCCAAGGTCGTATAGGATGACATGATCTGCACAGGTACCAGTAGCGCAGAATTTATCGGGTAGTATGATCCCTTCAGGCCGCTTATAGTCCCGTATATCTGCAGCGGATATGCCGCAGTTATGGACCTGCCCAGCGAGTCAGTGTAGTTTACCTGGCCAGAGCTTATATTTGCAGAAACACTGCTGCCAGTGCTGTTGAATGATACATTGAAATACCATATTGCCTGCCCCTGCGCCTGACCTGGCTGCGGCGGTTGCCCGACTTTTACTGTGTTGTTGAGATACGTGCCGCTTACCGCGAACTGCTGGCCGAGCATCACGTTAATGAGCATCAGCGACACTAGAAGCATAATAAGCATTACTGATTTAATCGCCAATTTCATGAACTCAAGCACTCTAAATATTGCCAGGCATAATTTAAAACATTATGTTGGTCAACTAAATCATTGCCGCCTTTCAAAGAGTGGACTAATTAGACAACAATGTGTCATTCCAAACTTCATCGCAGAACCGAGAACATGCTTCAGGGGTGCGCATAAACGCCTCTGGTTTTAGCCTGAGGAGGATGCCGCAATACTAAGTTTCTATGAGTAGGTTATTTAATCCGTATGTGCGTTATAATATGGGTATGCCTATGGCAATTGAATGGACTGCCGAAACGGATGCGCTGACCTGCACAAGCTGCGGTAGCACGATAAATCCGGGAGAAGCAGTAATAGGAGACTTTGACCAGTTCTTCCATAAAGACGAGGACGACTGCAAGTGAGCTTGCCTGTTGATTTTCGACAGCTGCTTATGCTTAATTTCACAGTGATGGCGGAGATACGATGGAGGATTTTGTAGACGAGCTTCTGGCCATGGCAGAGTCAGGAGAGATTAAAGGGATAGAAGAGTATCTGAGCAGGAATGTAAGCGTCGACATAAGGAAGCCGGGTAGCGGAAAGTCAATGCTTATGGCCGCGGCTTCTTATGGAGATCTTGGAGTTATCAGGCTTCTTGCAAATAATGGAGCCCACATTGAGCTGCGCGATTCCGATGGAAACACTGCGCTTATGTATGCCATAGAATACGGAAAGCTTGAGGCAGTAAAATTATTGCTTGAGATTGGCGCAGATCCTAACGCCCGCGCCAACGATGGCTGGACGCCGCTCATGTCATCGGTGAATGACGGTAGGAGAGACATGGCAGAGCTGCTGCTGCATTACGGAGCGGATCCATTTGCAAGGGACAATGAGGGCGGCATGGCGAAGGACTACGCCGTGGCAAGCGGCAATAGGGGGATGTTGGAGCTGTTCGAGGGGATAGAGAATCTTGGCAGGTCAATAAAGGAATCTGTTATTGGCCTGAAGCGAAGCGTTCAGGCTTCGAAGCGCATGATGGCACACTAGCCTCATGTAGGGCATATATCCTCGCATTTTAGGTTTGCCTATACTGCATTGGCATCCAGACTTCGTTATGGATAGTGACATGAATCCAGCAATAAACGTAAATAACGAAGGGATACTCAAGAGATCCGCCTTCGGACTGAGTGGAGGTCACGTGCGGGATAGCTGGAAAATACAATGCATTGCAAACCTCATCGCAGAGCCTCGGGACCTTATATTTAAATAGCTTTATATTTATAAGATTTGTTATGTCTGGGTCAAAGCTACCAATAGCAGTAGCGATAATCGTAATCTTAGCTATAGTTGGTATACTTGTATTTACTGGATCTTCTTCAAGGCCCGCGCCAACTACTGTCCAGAGTCAGGTGCAGGGCAACAGCACAGTAGCAATACGCCTGACAGACCCTCCCACTGTCCCTTCAGGGACTACTGCGTTAGTTATAAACTACTCTTCGCTTGGGGTTCAGGTAAGCAACGTGCAAAATTCAGGTTGGATATACTCAAACGACAGTGGAAGCATCAACCTCCTTTCGCTTCTCAATCTAAGCCAGACCATAGGTACAGTATCAATACCAGCCAACGCGAGCATAGAGAATGTCAGGTTCAATGTGACAGCAGCTACAATAACCGTGAACGGTACTATCTATAACGTTACAATACCTAGCGGCAGAGTGACCGCGCACGTGGAGGGTGGGCACGGGATAAACGGTACAAGCAGCATACTCCTGTCACTATCTCCTACAGTTGCTGCCATACTCACTGCAAACACAACGGTATTCGTACTCGTGCCATCGCTCAGGGCAATAGTGGTCGGGGCAAGCACCGCAGAGCTTAATGTAGGCAACAGGTCGCATCTCAATGCCACTGAAACAGAAGACCTATCAAGTGCCGCGCCAAATCTCACGGTATCTGCACTAAGTCTTTCAGTGTCAAACAGTCTGACGCGCTTCAGTGTCACCGTAAAGAACAACGGAAATCAGACTGCAACAATAAGGCACATAGTGTTCTTCGGGAATGTCTCTACCGAACTTAATCTCACAAGTATATCTGAAAGATCGTCAGAACTGGTAAGGCTGCTGAACCTGTCAGTGAAGAACAGCACCGTATGTGCAAATCTGTCAAATTCATTGCATGACAATGCGAACAGGCCAGATTCATTCGCTGAAGTTAACGTCAGTGTGAATTCAAGCATTTACATAAATTCATCAACGCATGGCGGCGAGCATAACGGAGCGTCAAATTTCTCGGTCCATGGAAATGAAAGCTCAAGAACAAACGAAAGCAGGCAAAATTACACGCAACCATCCGAGTACAATGCACATGGGAATTCAAGCGTAAATTTCGGTGTTGCTGCAGAAAATATCTCAGAGGATTTTCATCTGCACTTCAACTCAAGCGTCTGCACTGGCAGCGGGCTTCAGGAAGCAGAAGCTGAGATTGCCAAGAGTATGTCAAACACGAGCTCTGAGTTCGGTATGCACCAGGTCCATTTCAAGATGGTTCTATTCTCTGTTTTCCAGAACGGTACGATAGCAGTCCCATCAAGTGTTGAAGATCTAAACGGCTCTGGGTACTCAATAGGTGCCGGTCAGAATGCAACCTTCAATTTCACCGGTCAGATAACCCAAGGGGACAGGAACCTCGTAGTGAACCTTGAGGGCAATTCTACGTATAGGGTAGTGGTGAGCGGCGAGGAAGGCGTGCAAGCATCCTCAAATGTAACTGCAATCTAACTCACGCATTCTCCAAACTATTCCTTGGTCATGGTTAATTGATTCGTAACTCATGGAGAAATTTGGCAAGATCGCCGTTATTGACAATCCGAATCAAAAATATCCTAGGCTGCCTGCACAAGATAGTCGCCGAAGCTTCTGCCACAGCTTGAGCGCAGCATTCAGATTCCTATACAAATCAACAAAAATGGAGAAGCAAGCTCATGTAACTGTTATTATGGCGTCTGGGTAGACGACATAATTGTGTTAGGATTTAGTTGCGGTGCGCTCACAAGTCGCCGAAGCTCCCTGCTTACACGCCCGCCCTATCAAACCCGTGTAATACGGGCACCCTAAGTGTCTCGTTTCGGATGCGGCTTCGTCCTTAGATGCTTTCAGGGCTTATCCGCTTATCGCGTAGCTACCCGGCAATGCCTTTCGACAACCGGTACACCAGTGGCGACCATCTTTCGTTCCTCTCGTATTAAAAAGATGTTATCCTCTGACACTAACACTCCCAGTAGTTGCTACCGTACTGTCTCGCGACGTACTGAACTCAGCTCATGTAGGTTTTTAATGGACGAGCAGTCCAACCCTTGGGGGCTCCTGCACCCCCAGGATAACCTAAGCC
>JAJYVC010000033.1 GCA_021792235.1 Microcaldota archaeon | reverse complement strand
GGGTAATTGATTTGTGTTAAGAGTAACTAGTGCAGCATTTTTGCTTTTGGTTTTTGCAATACTAATCACAGTTATTCAGGCATCAAACTACGATGGCATAAACATAACTACTGCACAGGTATATGAGAATTATCATAACCTTGGCAGGATTGGCCCGGATGCAGTAGACTTGAATGTAACAAATATAACAGAATACTCCCAGACAATGTTAGTCACAAGTACTGTGGATGGCTCATTCACATATCCTGGGGGAATTGGAGTATCTGACGTATTTTATGACCTCACACCACTTGAGCTAAATGAAGTGGCAAATGCAATGCAGCCCAGTGTGAACACCATCTCATCGCTTGTTAATATGCCTCCATCTAATGCGTGGACCTCAGTAAATATGATATATAGTGGGCCGGGAGGAAACAATTGGTTTAGCCATGGTCCTCTAAGGGTATTTATAGTAGGATACACAAACAATTCCATAAGCTATGGGGGCTATGCGCCATATCCAGTGATAATGTCAAATTTAATAACGTCCAATACCCAAACCATTCTTATACCAAAACTGTTTAACGTTACAAGCATATACTTCAACAGGACGCTGCCTGCAGGTCCTCTTAGTGTATCTGTGTGGGATAGGTCATTGACAAACCCAAGCAATGTGGTAGAGTTAGCATCACTCACTAATGCAATAGGAGGGGGCTTTATTTTATATGGCCCTGCAAACGGCACAACATATTATGGATTAGATCCTGCAAATGTGCCTGTCAAGTATGACAATACGGGAGGTCACTCTTTAGCAAACTTCACGCTCACACAAACATCAAGCACCGATTCAGAGAGCGTACTCAGTGCGCAACAGTTATACACCTACTCTATGAATACAATGGTGAGCAACGCCCTGACTGCAGCATTTGTTTTTGGGATAGTTAATAACACCGTATCGATGGGGTGGCCTGGGTACACTACGGGGAATGGTATAGCTCCATTTAATATTAACTATTCAGCATCGTTCTCCAGCAATAATGTTGGTTCTATAAACAAGATAACATATGTATCATCAAGTGGTGCACAGGTGGAAGGCCAGGGTTTTGAGGATTCTAGCGGAAGCAATGTGGTGCTGGTATCGCCAACGCATTTGAAGTTTGCTATGGTTGAGCAGTATGAGAACTATATTCCTCCGCAATCAGCAAGTCTTACTGGTGAACCGCAATCGCTTGCTTTTGGATCTCCAATAATATTCAATGCTACAGTGACTTATGGAGAGGCACCGTATACTTACAATTTTCTAGTTTACAATTCGATTACAGATTCTCTGGTTACAAGTGCGCTTATAACCAATGACCTTACTTCAAACACATTTGCGTGGAAAAGCAGTTTAGTTGGCTCAATTTATGCGAACGTTATAGTAACGGATGCAGAATCAAATACCATAAGTTCTGATTATACTTCAAACATAATCATTAATCCTTATACAAACATGCAGACACCGACCATATCAGTAAGCAGAAATGCGTTGAATGTTGGACAGACAGTGGCATTTATGGCCAATGTAATCGGCGGGGCAGAGCCCTATACTTATAACTTTCTTATATTCAACTCTCTGACAAACAATCTGGTTGCAAACTTCTTGTCTTCATCTAATACATTTTCATGGACGCCACTTACACCTAATACAGTATATGCAAATGTCATAGTAACTGATTATGATTCGAATACGGCAAACTCCTTGAATAGCAATAATGTCTATGTTGCCAATCTTGCACTCCCATCGCTGGCGGTGTCATCTTTTACTTTCGATGCAGGTCAGACTGCTTCATTTAATGCGGTAAGTGGTGGAGGAACCCCTCCATATACATACAATTTTGTTATTATTAATTCGGCTACAGGATCCGTACTAAAATCGATTTTATCAACTAGTTCCTCGTCTACAAATTCCGTTACGTGGACAATACCTGCAACTGATGGCGGGGATACTTTCCAAGCAAATGTAATTGTAACTGATAATAGAGGCATAGTGGTAAATTCCATAGACAATCCTTCTGTTATGATCTCTAATATAATAGTAGAGGCTTCGGGAGGATCGTATGGGGCAACTAGTTTAGGCTTTAACCCGGCAGGAACATTTGCATATGTCTCGAATTATTACGGTGCTGTGGCTATAAACGTTATAGATGTTGCAACAAACAGCGTGGCGGCTGCTAATTCCGTATATCCTTCTGGTGCTATAACTTCTGATTTGATTTTTAATCCTTCCGGATCAACTGCGTATGGTGCGGCCCGTTTCGCAGATACATTGGATGTAATAAATGTATCAACTGGTTCAATTTATAATGTTGGCATGAGTTCTTATCCTTATGGTGTGGCAATTAACCCTGCTGGAACGACGGTTTATGTGACCAATTATAACAGCGGTAATGTGTTGGTAGTGGATACTGGAACTAATACTGTAATAAAAAGCATTGGTGTAGGTACAAATCCGACAGGAGTAATATTCAATAAATCTGGGGCATTGGCTTATGTTGCAAATAGCGGCAGCGGCACTGTTGATACAATAAATGTAGTTGCAAATGCTGTAGTTAATACGATAGGAGGGTTCTCAAGTCCGCAAGGCCTGGCATTATCTCCAGATGGATCAGCGTTGTACGTCACTGATTATAACGACAATAAGGCATTCATAGTGAATACTTCTACAAATACCATTACTAGTAGTATTGCTGTGGGTGGTTCTCCTTCAAGTATTGCCTATAATCCTGATTTCCCATTTGCCTATGTATTTAATTTGGGCTCAACTACAGTGAGTGTAATTGATACGAATAAGAAGGCCGTAGTAGATACATTAACAATCTGCACAAATACATTTGGTCCGTATGGAGTAGTGCACCCTTCCGGTACATTCCTTTATGGGATTTGTGGTAGCAACGGCGGCTCTAATGTAATAGTTGTATCCGCAGTACCCTACGCTATAATAAGCAATGAGTTAAGTGCAGGTGCAATAAACCCTGCTTCTCCGATAATAAATAGTGGTGGATCCATTACGCTTTCTACTAATCCATCAGGAGGAACGCCGCCATACACTTATCAGTGGTATACTGGAAGTTCGTGCAGTAATGCAATATCAGGAGCAACATCAAATACATATTTAGCGTCACCCGCTTCTACAACGATATACACATATGGACTGATAGATTCTTTGGGCGCATCCGTATGCTCTGCTCCTGATACCGTTACTGTAAGTGGCACAAGCCCTACTACAACAGTCAACAGTGGGAGTTCTGGGGGAGGTGGTGGAGGCGGTGGCAGCTCGGGAGGCGGAGGTTCTGGAGGAGGTGGTAACTTTGCCCCATCAATAACAAGACTATTCAATGCGAGTGACGAGGGATGGAAGATAACCAATATGACGCAGGATAATTCTGAGCTTGTGGGCCTGAATGGAAGTCTGATAAAGATAACAGTAAATTTCATAAGTCCTGATTCGGCTGGAATAACGGTAGGCAATAATGCATACACCCTTAACACGAACCAATACATAGACATAGGAAATGGCCGTTACATTCGCCTTTCTGAACTTTCGTATACACCGATACTTCATACAGTGCAGCTAAATGTATACGAAAATCGCTCTGAAGCAAACATCAGTTCGGCTTCGCCTAGAACAAATCAATCTATTTTGCTTGACGTATCAAAAGTTACAGGGGGATTTGCCTCTTTCTATAATGGCAGGATTTGGATAAATGTAAGTTCTCAGTCCTCTTTGCAGCATGGCATAAATGTAAGTGTAAGGAAGATTGATACTGGGGCATTGCCAAAATTGGGTGGGAATGCTCTGATTTATGCATTTAATATTAGCATTGTCCCGTTCAACAGCACCGTTGTGACCGTACTTTACGGGCAGAATGCGTCTTCAAACTCAGTATTTCCATATATGCTTGCTAATGATGAAAAATGGACTGCAATTAGTCAATATTCAGTAAATCAGAGTGCAGGCAGCATATCTTTCAGTATACCTTCTGATCCTGTAATAGGTATATTTGAAACAGTATCTAAGACCATAACTGTTGCTACGGTAAATACGACGCTGAAGACCACTTCAATACCTTCCACTATCAGTTCATCCACTACTACTATACCTCAAAATAAAAATGCCTTCAATATACGGGCGTACTATGAATACATTGTTGCAGTTGTAGTAATTGCTGTTGCAGCGGTGCTGCTATATCTTAGATTGAAAGGGCGAAGAGGCATTAAAAAGGCAAGCACGCCTGTGACGCCGATGCAGCCAGAACAGCAGAACACACTGGCTCCTGAGCATAAAACTTATACAACGGACAAGCCACAAGAAGGGCAAAATGGCACTCTGCCCCCTTCGCCAAAGTAAACCCAGTTGATTGGATTATTGATTTGCTGTCAAGCTGTCTGATCCCCTAGAGCTTTTTGGTTTACTAGGATTCTTATCAGAATAATTCTATTGAACTACAAAGCCCATGCTGCCGGCTTTTACTTTAAAGGTCTCACTTGAACAATAATGCTTATAAAGCTTTATTACTAAGGATTAGTGGAATTCCCAGTGCTAGTGCTTATTTTGGGTGTTTTATGACGTCGAAGAGTGATCACGAGCTCGTCCCTGTTCATGAATTGCTTAGCGACAAGGAAGCGAAAGCGCTTTTGCAGAAACTTAACCTGAATATTGATAATTTGCCAAAGATATTTGAAAGCGATGCCCAGGCAGTAAAGCTTGGGGCGAAGGCGGGACAGGTAGTAAAGATAAACAGGCGCGAAGGAAAGCGCGATACCTCGTATTACAGGGTAGTAGTAGAAGGATAATCTGTGATTTGAATGAGCAATATTCTGCTTGAATCATACCTAGAGTCGAATTCCATAGTGAGCCACCAGGTAGAGAGCTTCAACCGTTTGCTTGATTCTGGCATACAGTCAGTAATAAACAGGCAGAATCTGATAGAGCCTAGCGTCGAAGGATTCGCACTCAAGCTCGGGAAGATAAGGCTTGAGAAGGCCTCTGTTATAGAGGCTGATGGATCGAGAAGGCCCATAATGCCCAACGAAACCCGCCTGAGGAACCTCACATACGCCGCACCCATATTCATAGAAGTAGTGCCGATAATAAGAGGCATAGAGAAATCTGCGTCTTTCGGAGAGGTGTTCGTTGGGGAGCTGCCGATAATGGTGAGGAGCAATCTATGCTACATGAAGACACTTACAAGGCAGCAGATGATAGAGAACGGGGAAGATGCGGAGGATCCTGGAGGCTACTTCATAATAAAGGGAGTTGAGAGGGTCCTCATAGGGCTTGAGGATGTGGCAGCAAACAGGATAATAACCACAAGGAAGAAGAGCGGGGACAAGATTGCAAGCGTGGTGTTTTCAACGGCACCAGGATTCAGGGCGAGGTGCGTGGTCACAAGAGCGCAGAATGGCACGTTCACAGTTGATTTCCCAACAGTGCCTAAGAGCCTCAATTTCGTACTGGTGCTGCGTGCGCTTGGATTGAAGGCCAACGACGTTGTCGGATATGCTGGAGACCTGCTCCCGTTCAAGAATGATATCATGCTTAACTTGGAGGTTGCCGAAGGCAAGGATCTTTCAACTGCAGAGGCGCTAGTGGAGCTTGGCAAGCTCTCTGCGCCGGGGCAGGCAAAGGAGTACCAGCAGAAGAGGGCGGAAACGCAGATAGACAACTACCTGCTGCCGCACATAGGAGAAGGGCCTGAAGACAGGTACGAGAAAGGCAAGTATCTTATACAGATGGCCAGGAAGTCCACTATAATAGGCAACGGTCTCGCCAAGGAGGATGACAAGGACCATTACGGTAACAAGAGGGTCAAGTACTCTGGAGAATTGATGGAGGAGCTTTTCGCATACGCATTCAGGTTCTTCACAAAGGAGGTGAAGTACCAAATAGAGAGGACAAGCGCGAGGGGAAGGAAGCTAAGCATCCAGTCGATAATAAACCCAGACACCATAACGGAGAGGATAGCCTACGCCATGGGCACAGGTACGTGGGTGGCGGGACAGACTGGAGTGTCACAGGTGCTTGACAGGACCAACTTGATAAGCACATACACGCACCTGAGGAGAGTCAAGTCGCCACTTGCAAAGAAGCACCCGCATTTCAAGGCAAGGGATGTGCACGGCACGCAGTGGGGCAAGATATGCCCTTCGGAAACTCCCGAAGGACAGGAGGTAGGATTAACGAAGTATCTTGCCGCGATGGCGAAGATAACTGTAGGCGCTGATGAGGCTTCTACGGAGCAGAAGATAAAGGAGCTCGGAAAGATAGAGAAATTGTGATGATCGTGTCTGACAAGCAGAAATCGTATGTGTACATGAATGGAAAGGTAGTGGGCACTGTGCAGGATCCGGTCAGCTTGGTTAATGAGATAAGGTCTGCAAGGAGGAAGGGAATGCTCTCTGGTGAGGTGAACGTATCATTCAACGAGAAGCTCAACTCTGTGAATATAAATACAGACAGGGGAAGGATAAGGAAGCCTTATGTCATACTTGAGAACGGGCAGCCAAAACTGACCAAGGACCTCATAGAGAAGCTCAAGAGCAAGGAGATAAACTTCAACTACCTACTTAGGAATGGGATAGTGGAGTATCTCGATGCGGAGGAGGAGGAGAACGCGCTCGTGGCGCTTAGCGAGAAGGACATAACAGAGAGGCACACGCATCTGGAAGTGGATATATCTTCGATATTCGGATTCACGATAAACACGTCGCCTTATCCTGAGCACAACTCTCTTGCAAGGCATGCCATGCTTGCCAACTTTACCAAGCAGGCCCAGGGGCTTTATGCAACCAATTTTAATCAGAGGTTCGACTCTCGCGCTTACGTATTGTTCTATCCTCAGAGGCCGATAGTAACCACAGCGGCATATGACACCGTAAAGATGCCAAGGCATCCCAGCGGCCAGAACTTCGTAGTTGCGCTTTCGACTTATTACGGATACAACATGGCAGATGCCATAGTGATCAACCGCGCGGCTGTTGACAGGGGACTTGGCAGGAGCATGTTCTACAAGACATATGCTGATGAGGAGAGGAGATATCCTGGAGGACAAAGAGACCGCTTCAAGGTGCCCCCACCAACAGCAGACGGATACATGGGAGAGCATGTTTACTCTAAGCTGAGCGAGGATGGCATAATAGAGCCCGAGATGGAGGTTTCCGAAGGCGATGCGCTGATAGGAAAAGTCGCACCGCCAAGGTTCCTTGAGGAGAATCTCGGGGCAGGAGGGCTCGAGGAGAAGATGAGGGACGACACTGCAGTGCTTAAGACTGGGGAGAGGGGAGTAGTAGATAGCGTTGTGTTCACCGAATCAACAGGAGCTACAAAGATAGTAAAGGTCAGGATAAGGAGCCTAAGGATCCCGGAGAATGGGGACAAGTTCGCGAGCAGACACGGACAGAAGGGAGTCGTTGCTCTCATAGTGCCTCCGGAGGACATGCCTTTCACTGCAGACGGCATCGTGCCTGATCTGCTGCTCAACCCACATAGTATACCTACAAGGCTTACCTTCGGTCATCTCCTTGAGACGCTTGGCGGCAAAGCCGGAGCGATAAATGGGGAGCTAGTTGACGGGACTGCATTTAGCGAGGCAGGGTCGGACAGGATAGAGAACTATGGAAAAACACTAGAGTCGCATGGGTTCGAGAGATACGGCAACGAGGTTCTGTACGACGGAATGACGGGGATGCCTTTCAAATCCACGATATTCAACGGTGTAGTTTATTACAACAGGCTCTACCACATGGTGAGCAACAAGATACAGGTGAGGAGCAGAGGAAAGGTGCAGATACTTACCCACCAGCCAACAGAGGGCAAGGCAAGGCAGGGAGCGCTGAGGTTCGGGGAGATGGAACGTGACGCTCTCATAGGATACGGAGCGAGCCTGCTGCTCAAGGAGAGGTTGCTGGACCAGAGCGACAAGGCAGTGGTGCTGGTGTGCAAGGAGTGCGGTTCGCTCGGATACTACGACCACATAAAGAAGACAATGGTATGCCCATTGACCAAGACAACCGATTTCGTTGAGGTCGAAATAAGCTATGCGTTCAAGGTGCTGCTTGACGAGATCAGGTCGCTGCACATAATGACAAGCATAAAGCTCAATGAGTGATGATTATGCAGACAGAGGTTATAGATAGCATAAAATTCAGTATACTAAGCCCGGATGAGGCGAAGAAGCTAAGCGTCGTCAAGCTCACGGTGCCTGACACCTATAACGAAGACGGCTACCCGATAGAAGGGGGTCTGCTTGACCAGAGGATGGGAGTCATAGATCCTGGACTGCTGTGCAAGACTTGCGGAGCCAGAGCGAAGTCCTGCCCGGGGCATTTCGGCAGGATAGAGCTGGTAAGGCCGGTGATGCACTCCGAATTCTCGAAGATTGTATACACCATACTGCAGTCCACATGCAGGAACTGCCACAGGCTGCTACTAAGCGACGAACACATACAGGAGTACAGGAGCGCACTCACGAAGTTGGAGAATGCTGTGGAGGATGTAGAGCCAGAAGCTATAGAGGAGAGAGTAGAGGCAGGTTCGCTTCCAATGCTCAAGAGGCTCAAGAACATGAAGAAGTGCGAAAGGTGCGGCACTTCGAAGGGGAAGCTGAAGTTCTCAGCCCCAACGTATTTCTACGTTGACGATTACAAGCTCAAGCCTGACGAGATACGGGACCTGCTCTCGAAGATAAGTCAGGAAGAACTTGAGATCCTGGGCATTGATGCCGGAACCAGCAGGCCCGAGTGGCTCGTGCTTAGCATACTGCTCGTGCCTCCGGTGAATGTGCGCCCCTCGATAACCCTTGAGAGCGGTGAGAGGAGCGAGGACGATTTGACACACAAGTTAGTGGACATAATGAGGATAAACCTCAGGCTGGAGCAGAACCTGAATGCTGGAGCGCCGCAGATCATAATAGACGACCTCTGGGAGCTGCTGCAGTATCATGTGACAACGTACTTCAACAACGAGACCGCAAGCATACCTCCAGCAAGGCACAGGAGCGGAAGGGCGCTTAAGACTCTTGCGCAGAGGCTCAAGGGCAAGGAAGGCAGGTTCAGGTACAACCTGAGCGGAAAGAGGGTCAACTACTCTGCAAGGACCGTGATAAGCGTAGACCCTAACATCAATCTTGACGAGGTAGGGGTACCGCTTGAGATAGCTTCTAAGCTGACGGTGCCTTTCTATGTCACCACGTGGAACATAGATAAGGCTAGAGAGCTTCTTGCAAGATCTGAATACCCGATGGCTATAAACGTTATATCCAAGGACGGAAAGAGGAAGAGAGTAATAGACCTGAACAGGGAGGAGCTCATAAAGGAGCTGCAGCCCGGAGACATAATGGAGAGACAGCTTATGGACGGCGATGTGACTCTGTTCAACAGGCAGCCTTCTCTGCACAGAGTCTCGATAATGTCGCATAAGGCGAAGGTGCTTAAGGGAAGGACATTCAGGATGAACTACTGCGTGACGCCACCGTACAATGCGGACTTCGACGGAGACGAGATGAACCTTCATGTGCCTCAGAACCTTGAAGCGCAGGCTGAAGCTTCTTACCTCATGAGTCCGCAGTACCAGGTCTTCTCCCCAAGGGATGGAGATGCGATAATAACAAACAACGAGGACGGAATAACCGGCATGTACCTGCTTACCAAGGATGACACATATCTCACAAAGGAGCAGGCAGTATACATACTGTCGATAGCGAAGGTTTACGAGCTTCCAAAGCCCACCAAGGACGGACTGTACAGAGGCAAGGACATCTTCTCGGCGATGCTGCCTAAGGGTCTTGACTTCACTGGCAAGTCGTCGAAGGCACCATTCGTGATAAAGGATGGTAAGCTTGTTGACGGAGTGGTGACAAAGGAGACATTCGGAAGAGGCGACAACAAGCTGCTCGTGAAGATAGGCAAGGATTACGGAGCGGAAGTGCTCAAGGACTTCATATTCGTATCAGCAAAGGTGGCTGATGCATACGTCACGCTTATGGGGGTCACGGTGGGAGTTAAGGAATACACCACCAGCAGCAAGCTGGAGGCAGAGAGAGTAAGGCTGCTTGAGGAGACATTCGGCAAGATAAACGAGCTCATAGCGCAGTACAGGACAAGGAAGCTAGAGCCGCTCATAGGATATACGCTAAGGCAGTCGCTTGAAAGGATGATAATAGCAGAGCTGAACCTGGTTAGGGACAAGGCGGGAGAGACGCTTCTCAAGTACGAGACATCTGAAGAGAACGCCGCTGTGGAGATGACCCGCTCCGGATCTAGAGGAAGTGTGCTCAACATAGAGCAGATGACCATGTTCCTTGGCCAGCAGGCAACGCTCAGCGGAGGAAGGATAAAGAGAGGATACTATACCAACAGGGTGCTGCCGCACATAGTGCCTGGGGACGTGAGACCTGGCGCAAGAGGGTTTGTATCGACCTCGTATTACTCTGGTCTTGCACCTACCGATCTATTCATGCATGCAGTAGGTTCAAGGAGCTCTGAAGTGTACAAAGCCCTGCTCACGGCAAGATCAGGATACCTGTACAGGAGGCTCTCTAATGCATTGCAAGATTACTGTGTCGATCATGATTACAGCGTAAGGGACGCGAACAACAACCTGATAGAGACGATATATGGCGGCGATGCCGTCAATCCGGTGTTCGTGCAGTTCCAGAAGCTTGCTGCGGATGAGGATAAGTGATGGCATGGCTGAAAACAAGAATGAGTACTCTGTTGAATACGGAGATCCGGTAGGCATGATAGCCGCACAGTCGGTTGGAGAGCCTGGAACGCAGATGATCCTCAGGTCATTCCACCTGGCAGGAATAGAGTCAACCATATCCACTTCAGGGCTTCCTAGGATAATAGAGCTTGTTGACGCCAAGAAGAAGCCCTCTACACCCATCACATACATCTACCTTGACGGGAAGATAGGCAAGGACTTCGACAAGGCCACAGAGACACTCAAGAAGATAAACGAAGTAAGGATGAGCAGCATAGCCAAAAGGATCCTGGAGAACTTCTCTAAGGGCAAGATAAAGGTGGTGCTCGACAAGCAGGAGCTCGAATCTGAAGGCATAACGATAAAGCAGGTTGCTGCGAAGATAGACAAGGCGCTTAACCTGGAATCAAAGGTAGAGGACAATGGAGTTGTAGTTAACATGCACACTAGGAACCTCAAGGAGATACGCGCTGCGACAATAAACATAATGAAGATGCTTGTGAGCGGAGTCGACGGCGCAGGTAAAGCCACGATAAGGAGGGATGACAAGACCGGTGAATTCTACCTTGTCTCTGCAGGAAGCAACATAGAGGGCATAATGCAGGTGGAGGGAGTGGACAAGGAGAGGACCACCACCAATGATGTTTTCGCCATATACAGGCTGTTCGGCATCGAGGCTGCGAGGAATGCACTGGCTTTCGAGCTAAAGAAGACGCTGAAGGAACAGAAGATCTCAGTTGACGAGAGGCACCTGAACCTAATAGCCGATGCGATGACTGCGAGCGGTTCAATAAAGGGCGTGGGAAGGCACGGACTGAGCGGCGAGAAGCATTCTGTGTTCGCCAGGGCAGCTTATGAGGAGACGCTCAAGCACCTGATACATGCCGCGGCGTTCGGGGAGGTGGATCCTATGCGCGGAGTCACGGAGAACATACTCGTCGGGAAACAGATACCCATAGGCACCGGCTCTGTGAAGCTCGCCATAAAGAAGGAGGACATGGCGAAGATAAAGCCTGCAAGCCATAAATAAAGCCTTATTCTGATTGCGGTTGAAGTCATGGAAGCCTAGTCGTACTAATCATACCATGTATGAACTGGGGCACTACGAATATAGCCACCATAAGATCAATGAATACTATGATGGTTATTACAGTATAAAGCCAGTTCCTCTCCATCGCGAATGCGAATATTGACATCAGGACCCTTATTATCGGGGTGGCTATGAGCACCATCAGCCCAACGAATATGAAGCTTAGGCCATCGAGGCGGGCAAGCCCCGAAACTATCTCCACAAGGCTGAATCCTGATGAGTTTATTGTAGATGCGTTAGACACTATCTGGTCTATGGTGTATCCATCCGCTCCTGAGTTTATGAATACAAGTGCAGTTCCAACAAGTAGGAAGGCCAGACATATCGCCACACCAGCCCTGAGAGCCTTTGATATATCGGTTTCCAGATCCATCACAGCACCTTGAGCCCGCGCAGGATCATCTCCACAGCGGCGATAGCGAGAATTATCATGAAAAAGAGCCTTATCTTTGACACCTTGGACCTGTTCAAGATCCTTGATCCTGCAAATGATCCTACAATTATTCCTATGACCGTTGGTGCGGCTATGAATGGCTGTATGTATCCAAGAGCCCAGTAGACAGAGCTTCCAGCTGCAGCCGTAACTCCTATCATGAAGTTGCTCGTGGATGTTGTGACCTTCATTGGCAGCTTCATCCCCCAATCCATGCCTATAACCTTGAGCACTCCGGATCCTATACCTAGAAGGCCTGAGATTATTCCTGCTAAAGCCATAACGGCCTCTCCGAGCCACCATCTGTATCCGAAATACCTTATAGTCCTCCTCTCAGATGAGTCGTAG
Organism: Microcaldota archaeon; assembly: GCA_021792235.1. Lineage (GTDB taxonomy): Archaea > Micrarchaeota > Micrarchaeia > Micrarchaeales > CABMGC01 > JAJZNA01. The sequence continues at coordinate 860 of JAJYVC010000033.1, read as the reverse complement.
TATTTGCCTTCCAGCTGGAAGAACTTGGTGGTCCAGTCAGTATTGAGCTTCTTCCACCCTGACCTTTTATACTGCATGAATGTTGGCAGAATGGATGAGAGCAGCACTATTCCGAAGATTATGAATATTATATGGAACAATCCTTTTGCATATATCGCTGCGGCAATGAGCGCGCCGGCTATCGCTCCAAGTGTAGTTGCAATCTCAAGTGACATGCCTATCTTTATATTTGCCAGCCTGTCCTTGACGTATGCACTGGCCGCTCCGCTTGACGTAGCTATCGTGGCTATAAGGCTGGCACCTGCAGCGTACTGTATGGGAACTCCAAGAAGGACAGTGAGGGCAGGTATCACAATCACCCCACCCCCAAGGCCGCTGAGGGAGCCTACAAAGCCGGCGGCGACGCCAACCACAAGCAGCAGCATGAAGTAAACTAAGAAGGACAATGCACCACTTGACGCATTATAATGTGACTTGAACTTATAAAATCATAAGGTCCTTGCGCTCGGCCATATTCTCAAAGTCGCTTTCTTTTTGCATTATTAGCTCTAATGGATCCTTTATTATTTCTCTTACAACTTCCTTGCTTTTGTTTGTATAGTAGCCTTGTGTCCTCTGAGAAACGCTGCTGCCACTAGCAGCACGGCGCTATCGGAAGCTTTATATTTTAATGTTGTTAAATGTTATTACATTTAGATACATTATGGATCCGTTGACAATCGTTGCAGCAATAGCCCTAGGAATGGTAGTCGGAACAATAGTTGGGCTTACAAGCGTGGGGTCCGGAGCGTTGATGACCCCGATATTGCTTACATGGTTCGGCGGCACGGTGGGAGCGCTTTCGGGGGTTGGCACTGCCA
>JAJYVC010000032.1 GCA_021792235.1 Microcaldota archaeon | reverse complement strand
TATTGCGTCAGGAAGCACGTTTCCGGAGCGGTCGGCATAGTGTGATTCGTCTTCTACAGGATAAACGACTATGTTTCCAGTTGCACCAAACACTGCGCTTGAGAGCAGGTCCTGCACTCCTGTACCCTTGTTCTTGGCCACATACTCATGCATGTAATCCAGTGCGCTCTTCTGTTCAGGGCTCACTTCTTTGATTATCCCGAAATCAACGGCTCCGGGCGTGTAATCAACTATGCCCTTGTTAGCTGCCTTTACCAGTGCAAGTTCTATAGCAGCTGAGCATTTTACTACCCGCGTGCCATTCAATTTTTCCGATATGGCGTCAATAGCGTCGTTGTCTGCCTGGTCTGCTTTGTTCGCAGCAATTACGATTGGCTTATTTGCCTTGAGTAGCGATGATGAAAATTTTTTGGCAGCATCCCTGTCCCAGTTTGCACTGGATAAAGTGAGATAGCTCTCTTCGGCTGCCCTGCGCACCCCTTTTGCATCTATCCTGAATCCAGACAGGAGTTCGCATATTGCTGCATCTCCATCCGCCCTTTTGGATAGGGTTGCCTTATGCCTGAGTATTATGTCTGCAAGCCATTCTGCCATCTCGTCTCGGAGCATAAGGGCTTCTTCTGATGGATCGCATCCCGCGCACGCTCTCCCCTCTACATCTGTCCTTCCACTCGCATCTACAACCTGTATGAGAACGTCCGCTCCAGCTAAGTCTGTCAAGAACTGGTTTCCCATTCCCTTTCCCAGATGTGCACCAGGAACGAGTCCTGCCACATCTATTATGTTGATGGGTATATGCCTCACTCCGTTCGTGCATGAGGAATTCCTCGGACTGCACTTTACTCCAAGGCTGACCTCTGCGCACTCACGGTTCACATGCGCCACCCCAAGATTCGGCTTTATGGTTGTGAAGGCATAATCTGCTATTCCCACATCAACGGAGGTGAGCGCAGAGAAAATGGTGCTCTTTCCCTTGTTTGGTGCACCTACTAAGCCGACAAGCAAATAATCACTATTTTTTAATATGATGTGTGCTTTAATATTGTTCTTGCCAAGAACCTTATCATGCGGGGGTGGCAGAGCTTGGTCAAATGCGACAGGTTCAGGGCCTGTTTCCTTTGTGGATACGAGAGTTCAAATCTCTCCCCCCGCATTCCGCACAACAATGTCTTTGAGTACTGCGCTTGCTATAATTCATCTATCCTCTTCCTAAGTGCATCTTTCAGGTCTTGGCGCGGAGTCACTGCTGCGATGTGCTGTAACTTATCAAGGTCTCTGCAAACTCCGATAGCGGCGATGCTAAGCTTCGCATCTTCCCCATCTATTATTCGTATAATCACTGCATCTATCAGTTCCCTATCCTCTGATGTCGCATATTCATACAGCTCCCCAACTCTGCGTACACATGCAATTGCAAATTTGCCATAAATCCATCTCTGTCCATAATGCAGCAGTAGCGGAATGTCATTGAAATCAGCAAGAGCTTTTATCCTTCTCCTTAGCGTTGCGCTCTCCTTAAGTACCAATGCTCCATCCCCTTCTGCGAACGGATCCTTTGGCACGCCAACATCCAATGCCTGTTTAGTTGCCGCCTTAAGAGTGAGCCATCTATCCTGCAATCTAGGGTGTTTATTCATGCTGAAATTAGAGTCAGGTCTTATATTTAAACATGATTCATACGTCTTCGAAGCATATCCAGCAAGGATTATATATCTGGTATATTAAAGCAGAAGAAGTGATTTGTATGGCACAAGAGTATGGAGTTTTAGGGCCAAGGATATCCGCTGAGAAGACCAATGCTGCATTGCTTCAGAGCAGGTACCCAAACGTACCTTATCTTGCAGTATATTCAGAAGCCGAGAAGTTAACATGTCTCCAAAGCTCACTAAGGCACGGCATGATAACTCTACAGGAATTTAATTCGGAAAAAGGGGAGTTGCATGCAAGGCTTGCTGAGAGGAATGCTGCCTATATGAAAGCTCAACGAGGATAAACCGTTGCCGCACTTCCCGAAAGAGTTAAAATATTTGGTAATGTAGCCTATACTGATACTTATGCCAGCACAGCAGAAGGACAACAGGGTTGTCGTTGTAGATCCCAAGCTGTTGATGGAGCGTATGCTCCAGTACAGGGAGAGACACAGGGGATGGCACATATTTCGTGCGCTTTTCTGGAGCATATATTTCATAATAATAGGGGTGCTGCTGGTCTACTACAACTACATATTCACCTCAGTAACGCTGTTCCTCGGCACGGCCTTCCTGGTATTTGCAGTCATGCTTATACTGTACGGACTAACAGAAGCGCTTCATCATCAGTTCATGAGGAAGTTCAACTGAAGTAAAGCTTGATCTTGATGGCATTTTCCATACCAAACATATATACGCATAGGAATCTCAAGTTTCTGATAGCTATACCTGTAATATTGATGCTGCTTGGCATCTACTTTTCGCGTGGTATAATACTAGATTCCACACTTAGTGGGGGATCGAGCATAACGCTCCAGGCAAACACCACGCTTAGCGCTCAGCAGATAGCATACCAGCTGTCAAGTAGGTACGGGATACCAGCACCCTCAGTACAGGTCAGCTCTGGTCAGGTTCTTATAACCGTTCCCGCTAACAAGAGCATCTCCAATGCAGAAGGCTATTTGTTGCTGCTGTACCAGTATCATGCCAACTACACACAGGATGTGCTAAACGCAACAAACTACAGGTTCGCACTTTCAAGGAATCCCTCCAACCAGACTCTCCAGAATATGTATGCTCTGGCCTTGCAGGGCGAAAATTCATCATTCTCGCAAATAAACAAATACCTTGGCCTGGAAACGCAGGCGCTTGCGCCATTCGTAGCCAATCCTCCAGAGAACACCAGCAGCGCCGATTCCATGCTTGCTACTGCCCAGTCATTATACAACAATGCCACAGCAAAGTACCAGAAAGGCCTGATAAGTTCAATATCAAATGTAGTACCTTTCAAATCGTATTCATATCAGGACATAACTGTGCTGCAGAGCTCCTATTTCCTGCAGCAGCTGCAGACGATAATAATAACTGCATTCGTACTGATCTCCATAATAGTGTTCATAATATTCAGGTCAGCTGTGCCTTCGTTTGCAGTTGTATTCGGTGCGGCCAATGACATGATAGTCGCGCTTGGGGCGATGGCATTATTCAAGATACCTCTGGGGACTGCAAGCATAGGTGGCTTACTCATGCTTCTTGGATATTCAATAGATACAGATGTGCTCACGGCAATAAGAATACTGAAGAGACATGAAGGCACTCCTGAGAGCAGGGCGTACGGATCCATGCGGACGGGGCTCACCATGACATTCACTGCCATAGTGTCATTCGCCGTATTATTTGCAATATCATACATAGAGTACGTGCCAACATATTACGAGATAGCAGGAGTGGTGCTTTTCGGCCTGATAGCAGATCTGGCAACCACCTGGCTTGGCAATGCATCAATCATACTCATGTATGTCAATAAGAAGAACAAGGGATCCTGATGTCGTTTTTTGATTATCTAAAGGACAAGCGGGTCCTGGGCCTGCTTCTGTTTGTAGTTTTGCTAGCCATATCGGACTACAGGTTCGGTCTGCATCTGGGCATAGAATTTGCAGGAGGCACGCAGATACCAATCACACTTGAACACAGCGTCAGCCCTAACCAGACAAACCAGATAATTTCGATACTCCAGCAGAGGCTCTCTACGTTCGGGCTGAAGCAAATAAGCATAGAAGGTGTAGGGACCTCGCAGATCCTTGTAGATATACCAAGCGTGAACCAGAGCGACATCCAGGGCACGATATCGCTGATACAGAGCCAGGGTCAGTTCCAAGGGATAGTGAATGGAAAAGTGGCTGTTGACGGAAGCGGCATACTAAGCGGAAGCGTGGGTGCAAGCCAGCCTACAGTCATAGGCTCGAATGTCTCATGGTCAGTGAATTTCTATATAACGCAGCAGGCAGCAGTGCAGTTTTCAAAGATAGTGTTCGGGCAGGCAAACAAGCCGATCTACATGTATCTGGACAGGCCTTCAAGCGCAGTGGTGCTCCTGAATACCTCACTACTCGGAACTTCGATAGGCGCATCGCAGAGGACAGAGATAGCAGATCTCAATGCGGCCCTTGCGCTGGGAAACAAGACAATACCAATAGAGCTTCTTAATCCAAATGCAGGCAACTGGAATGCAACCTACGGATTCTTCAAGGAGAACGCGGGCAGGTACAGGACCGTGATACTGCAGAATAACACTCCATCATTCATAATAAACAACCTAACTGCTCTTAACTACACCATTACGAAAGTAACTGGATCTAACATGACGCCAGCATTCCAAGTAGGGCAGAATGCTTCAGGCGTATCTGAGCTATTGAACTCATGGCCTGCGGTCGGTCTTCTTACCGCTCCCATTCTGAACCCTAGCATAACAAACGGAAATATAAGCGAGAGCTACACCATATCTGGCACAGCGCCATCCACTCTGTCCGTCTCAGCCCAAACCACATACGCAACTGACCAGGCAAAGCTCGTTCAGAGCATACTAACCGGAGGTGCGCTTCCTGTGCAGGTGATAGTCGGCACGCCGACCGTAACGCAGCCTACTCTGGGAGCGCAGTTCGAGAGGATCAGCGTGATAGCATTGGTTCTCGCAGTTATTGCAGTATCCATAGTAATAGCTCTGAGGTACAGGAGGATATTCCTAATATCTCCTATATTGCTGACCACGCTTGCAGAGCTGTTCATAATACTCTCGGTAATAGGCTTGATAGGCACCATAGATCTTGCTGCGATAGCGGGTATGATAGCTGTAATAGGCACCGGCGTCGATGCGCAGATAATAATATCGGACGAGATACTCAACAGAGGTACTGATGCCACTATGAAGATACGGCTTAGTAACGCGTTCTACGTGGTGTATGCTGACGCCTTCCTTCTCATAATAGCAATGCTTCCGCTCTTCTTCTCAACATCACTTGTGTCTGTCATAGGCTTCTCCGAGTCTACCATCATAGGTGCGCTTCTCGGTGTGTTCGTTACCAGGCCTTCATACGCGGCAATACTCAGCAGGCATTATTCAAAGCCGGGTGCTACAAATGCCTAGGTTCTGTCCCACATGCGGCAACTCCAGCGATAAGGTCAGGTTTCTTGGCAATTTCTGCGAAAGCTGTGCAAAGGCCAAGCTCCTCTCAGCCCTTCCCAAATCAGTTGACATAACCATATGCAAGCGCTGTGGGAGGATAAAAGCTGGCAAGTCATTCGCAGAGCCTAGCGGCAGGAATCTGGAAGTCGCAATAAGGCCCCAGTTTGGCAGGTGCAAGGTCCACTTGATTGACTACGATGACGCCTCTGCCATGCTCGATGTCTCTGATGATACCATGCATGGGACGCTCTCCGTGGAGACCAAGGTTGAGATAGTTCAGAAAAAGGCGCTGTGCGACGTATGCTACAAGAAGGCGTGCAACTATTATGAGGCCGTCATACAGCTAAGGGGCAACGGCCACAAGATATCAAAGTTCATAGAGCGCATAACGCGGTTCTTCGACTTAAACAATGAGTTCGTGACGCGCATAGAGCGCGAATCCAGTGGCGGATATGATGTATACCTGAGCAGCAAGCGCCTTGCTCAGGCGTACCTATCCAGATCAGGCCTGCATTCAACGAATTCGTATACCCTTGCAGGAGTGAAGAATGGGAAGAGGATATACAAGAACACATACGCTGTAAGATATGAGTGATGCATTGGGTAGTCCAGACAAAGATCTCATATCGGTCGTGATACCAGCGCTCAATGAGGGCAGGAACATAGGCAGGGTCCTTGAAGGAGTCAAGCGGATGATGAGTAATGATGCTTATGAGATAATAGTTGTCGACGGCCACTCATCTGACGATACCGTTAGGATAGCCGAGAGGCACGGGGCGAGGGTGCTTTATGATGACATAGGAAAGGGATCCGCACTTATAAAAGGGCTTAACGCTGCAAGAGGCAATATACTCGTTTCCATGGATGCCGACCTATCAACAGACCCTAAGGAGATGGGGCTACTCATAGATGGCATAAAGATAGGGTATGATGTCTGCATGGGGTCAAGATTCATGGCAGGAGGGAGGTCAGAGGACATATCTCCTGTCAGGAAGCTCGGCAACATGTTCTTCGTATTCCTTGTCAACAGCTTATTCAATGCGAACTACAGTGACATGTGCTATGGATACCGCTCCTTCAAGAAGAGCGTGATGAAAAAACTCAGCCTCAAGGAGAAGGGATTTGGGATAGAGACGGAGATAAGCATAAAGGCCGTAAAGAACAACCTTAAGGTACTAGAAGTTCCAAGCATAGAAAAGAAGCGAGTAGCTGGGGAGCCGAAGCTGCGCACATTCAGTGACGGCTATGCAATACTGCGCACAATAATAAAGAACCTTGGGAGGACATAGTGCTGCTCCTTATTCCAGGCAAATATATGTGAGAACCTTCGCATCGTTTATTATGTCAGATATCCTAGCGTATTTATTGGGCTGATGGGCCACCTCTGCGGATGTGGACCATGCCACTGCATCCATGCCTGCCCTTCTTGCGAACGCCGCGCATGTGCCTCCTCCAATGCCTGATTTCTTAGTAGTTATGTGTCTAATGTCAATCACCGCCGATTCGATAAGTTTTACTATCTCAGAATCAGGTGACGTTATCTGCGCAGCATCTTCCCTCTTGAACTGCTCTATCTCTATCCTGACCTTTCCATACTTATCTGATTTTGCGATGCTCCTTAGGTCATCGAGTATGTCATCTAGATTATATTCGGGCAGAACCCTGCAGTCAATGTATGATACGTCCGTACCTGGCACTATGTTTACGCTGTCCACATTCTTATCATGCTTGGTCATCTCTAAAGTTGAATAGCTTGGCTCGAACAGAGGATTTTTCCCGCTATACTTATTGGGCAGGAACTCGTCTGCTTCGCCTAAAAATTTTATAGCATATCTGTAGGAATTCACTTCGTCGTCCGGAGTGCTTGCATGCACCTGCTTGCCATTTACCATTATCCTGAGCCACAGTGATCCCTTCTCACCTAGCTTATAGCAGCGAAATCTGGTTTCATAACCTGCCTCTGGATTCGCCTCTGGATACTCCTCCTGCAATAATATGTGCAAGCCTGAGCGCTCCTACAGCATTTTCAATATGCTTTGCCACGACGCTGCCTACTGCACCTACACTCTGCAGATAGAATCCTGACACTCTATTGATATCAGACACCTTTGATATCTTGTCTATTATGGCTGCTTTTTCTGCATATCCTTTTTTCTTTGCAGCATTTATGCTTGCCCTAAGCATCCTCGGATGTGGCCTCTTTCTTGTGACTGCAATTACGGGGAGCCCGAACCTCGAGTGTATCTTTGTGATGTCCACTACGTTGGTTCCGGCAACCGTCGTTCCATTGATGGCGATAAGCCTTAGCTGCTCCCTAAATCTTGATCCAGATATCATCCGTGATATCTTTGAGGTTGCATTATTGCCGTCGGCCTCCACTCGGCACGAAAGCACACCCTCCACTATTCCAAGTCTTTCAACAACCCCTACCACTAGCACGCTCTTGTCGCCACGGTTGAACTTAGAGTCGTCTATTGCAAGGATACGTATTCCACTCTTCATGGTCATTTCTTTGGTAGTTTTGAGGAAATCTCCTTTATGTCGTCCTGCAGGTCTTCCACAGCCTTAAGGACAATGGATCTCGCATTCTTCGATGACTTAACGACAAGCTTAGATTTCGCTATGTCTGGATGCTCCTTTGCAACACCGACGAACTCGACATCCTTGTTATCTATCAGCTTACTCTTAATTATCTCCGGAACACTCCTGTCGACGTCTTCGAATTCGACGATAAGGCTCTTCGCCTCGTCTTCGACAAAGTTCAATTTCATCTTGCCAACCTCTAGGACTACCAAATCAGCACATTATCATTGCATAAAAAAGCTCATATACCTTGCCATTCGCCCTCCCCGATTTCAATGTGCCAGCCTTCTCCTCTCTTTTGCAGAATCCCTAAGTAGCTTACCGAACTCGGTGCCAGCGCTGAGGCGCATTTCCATGGCCCATCGCACTTCGTCTAGGTTTTTGCCATCATAGCGTATTACCTGGTCATGGCTGTAGCCCTCATTGAACCTGTTGGCAGGCATGATGGCCAGGCCGTTCCTCCTCCATGCCAACCAGCTTTCCACATAAGGTGGCCAGTCGTCCACCAGGACCTTCCCGTACACAAGTCCCTTGTCCCTGGTAATCGTGATGTCGACATCAGGACCGAGGTTCCGGTCTATCCAGAGCTTCTTTCCGGTCCATGCGGCAGGGTTCCACTTCGGCCCTTGCGTAAGTATCATTATCCTGTATTTGAGCTCCTGTGCAACTCCTAGCACGTCCCATCCAAGCTGCAGTTTCGGGAGTTTAGCCCACCAATCCTGTGATGCCCTTATGGCGTCAGCTCTTCTCCTTATGTGCTCCGGCAGTCCATTCACATTTTCCGCAAAGTCCGGTTCGTTAGGCGCCCTTAGCCTCTTCAGGTCCTTCAGTAGCTTGCGCTCGTAATCACACAAAGTTCCATCCATGTCGAATAGTGCAACATTCTCAGGTCGTGCAGCTTCCATGGCGTCATGTCCTCCTTAAAGCAGCGTTAAGCGAGATGTAATCCCTGTATGCGCCCTTCTCCATCTCCATGCGCGTGGTGTCCCAGTGCAGGAGCTCTCCCATCAAGCCAGCTACTTTGTCAAGCCCGTCCAGACCGTGGCACGCGCTGTACCCAAGCGAAGATCTCCTCAGCATGAAGTCAGAGACTGTACGTGCATGCTCGGACTTCACTGAGAAGTAAACTTCAGCAAGCACGTCTGGATTGTGATTGCATATTCTTGCAGCCAGCTTTCCATCAATTTCCATGGCCCTGATTACTTTTGATGCATCAGAGCCATATATCCTAACAAGGTTGGAATACTCTTCCCTGGCCACGTGCGCAGGCCTGGCATCAGCTTCGCCGCTTCCGGGCAGCTGCAGCTGCGATGTAGATGATCTGGTCCTACTGCCGAGTTTCTTAGCCACCAGATCACCCACCTTCTCGGACATACTCCTGTATTCAGTTATCTTGGACCCTGCCACTGAGATGAGGTTGCCAATACTGCCAGAATCGTGGTCTATTATGCGGTAATTGCGCGATATATCTGATACGCTCCTGCCCCCTTTCCTTACGAGCGGCCTGAGGCCTGCGTATACGTCAAGTTCCTTTGCAAGGATGCCTGGAGTGTACCTCTTCAGTGCGGAAAGGATGTAACTTATGTCATCGCGCTCAGCAGATACTGCATCAGGGCTTCCTTCATACATTGTGTCCGTAGTACCTATAAGGAGCCTTCCAAGCCACGGTATTACGAAAAGCGGCCTTCCGTCACCAGCGTTGAACACCAGCGCGGAATCTGCAGAACCATTGGTTATTATGTGCACTCCTTTAGTTGTTGTCAGCGCATTTCCACCTATTCCAACAATCCCTGCAAGGAACTGATCAAGCCACGGTCCAGTGGCATTTATGAATATCTTTGCATCAACCGCAAATGCTCCATCCAATCCCTCTATCTTCGCACTGCTTATCTTACCTCCGTCCACGCCGAGTCTTGACACTGCAGAATGATTGTATATGGAGGCTCCATGCGCTTCCGCGTCGAGTACATTTGCCAGGCACAGCCTCTCCACCATCTCCGCTTGCGCATCGTAATACACGAATGCGCCTTTCAGCCCGTTTTCTGAAATGAACGGAAGCAGGTCCCTTGTCTCCTCCCTTGATACGAATACATGGTTAGTTAGGCTCTTATCGAAAGAGAGTGCATCGTATACAACCATGGCCGCTTTAAGCATCGACCTTCCAGGTTTCGAATCTTTATACATTGGCATCACGAACCTAAGCGGCTTGACAAGGTTCGGTGCGATGTCCATCAGCACCTCCCTTTCCCTGAGCCCTTCCCTGACAAGTCCGAGCTCAAGGTGCTCCAGATATCTTAATCCTCCATGTATAAGCCTTGAGGATTTTCCTGTAGTTCCAGATCCGAAGTCGTCCTTCTCCACCAATATGGTGTCTATGCCGCGTAGCGCCAGGTCTCTTGCAATGCCACTGCCAGCAATGCCTCCTCCCACTATCAGCACGTCACACCTCTTGTTTAATGCAGAGGACATAAACCTGCTAGGTGCAGAGTGATATTTATAACATGCTCCTGGAGGTATATCCTAGCCAAATGGTTCATTTATGCGACCTTATTGCCCTCTTGAGACTGCTTATTGCCGCCTTTTTCATCTCTGAAACTGAAGCATGTTTGGCGAATACCCTTGCCATTGCCCGCGCCACGGAGTTTTTGCCTCCTGAAATGGCAATGTCATAGGCCACCTTCCCATGCCTGTCAGTTAGTGTGATATCTATGGCATCTCGGCAGCTCATTCACAACACCAACATGGCCATTTCTTGCAGCTATCATCAACGCAGTATTGCCGTTCCCGCTTGCTGCGTTAACGTCTTCACCACTGTCGATCAGTTTCCTTATCAGGAAGGATGCAGTTGCAGATGCTCTTCGTATACTACAACTTTATCAGAGTGCATTCTGCAATAAAGGCAACCCCCGCAGAAAAGGCAGGAGTTATAGAATATTTTGGTCAGAAGACTGAGAAAGAAAGGTGGCTATTCCTTATAAAGGAGGCTTCAAAGTTGCCAGTTTCCTATTTGACGGTATTCATCAATCGTATTCTGGGACAGAATCAAGCTTAGAGCACAGCAATCATTATATATCTAACTAATGATATACTACCGTTATTTTACGCAATCTAGAGGCGTTAATGTATGGCAAACGTATATGAAGCTGATTCGCAGAAGCTCATAGACCTTGCAGCCTCAAGGCTCAAGGAGTCAGGGATAGCTAAGCCCTCATACGTCACTTATGTGAAGAGCGGCGCAGGCAAGGAAAGGGTTCCCGCAAGCGAGGATTTCTTCTATGTGAGGTGTGCTTCGCTCCTGAGGCAGGTGTATCTCAAAGGGCCGATAGGGATATCTCGACTAAGGACAAAGTACGGATCAAAGCGCGGGCATGTTGTACACAGGCACCACCATGCAAGGGCAGGTGGCAGCGTGATAAAGGACGCCTTCGATGCACTTGAAAAGAAGGGCTATATAAAGACGAGCAAGCAGGGCAGGATAATAACTCCTGCAGGCAGATCGTTTCTGGACAAGCTCTCAAATGAAACATTAAAGGGTGCTTGAAATTGGCGCAGCCTTCCGAAGCGGATGCGGAAAGGACAAAGATGATGCAGCAAAGGATCCAGGCTCTTCAGGCCGAGCAGCAGAAGAGGCTTGCTGTCAAGAGGCACCTAACAATAGGTGCATACGAGCGCCTCATGAACGTAAGGGTATCAAATTTCGAGCTGTATTCACAGCTTGTCGACCTTCTGCTTGCCATGGCGCAGAGCAGGAGGATATCGGGACAGGTAACAGAGGAGCAGCTTAAGCAGATACTTGCAAAGTTGACGTACCGCAAGGAGTCGACTATAGAATTCAGGCACAAATAGGTTGTGTATATGAGCAAAAAATCGCTTGTAAAGAAGAGGAGGCTTGCGAAGATGCGCAAGCAGAATAGGAGGATGCCCGTGCTGGCTGTTGTGAAGACGCACAGGAGAATACAGTACAACAGGTTCCAGAGGGACTGGCGAAGGAAGAAGCTCAGGATAAACTGAAGGTAATGTAATGGCAACAACTTTGACTATAAGATTCAAGGGAGTAATGGCAGGTCTCAGGCAGTCAAGGAAGGTGTACAAGGCATCCGGTCATCTGAGAGAGCACATAGCAAGATTCAACAAGTCCTCTCCCGACATGGTGAAGATTGACCCCAAGCTCAACGAATTCGTGATGAGCAGGGTCGTAAAGAGCGGAGGGAGAGTAAAGGTGGAGATAAGCAAGACTGGTGATGTTATAAATGCGAAGCTTGCACCTGGCCAGGTGCCTGTATCTCCTACACAGGAAAGCGCCAAGACTCCAGCGCAAGCAAAGCATCCCCAAGCATCAACTCCAACTCCAAAGGAACAGCAGAAGCAGGACGCTAGCAAGAGGCCCAAGGCGGAGAAGACGCAGAATCAGGTAAAGGCAGAGAGCAAAGCCGATAAGAAGAGCAATAAGGAGCCTGCTGAGCCAGCACAGCAGAAGAAATGACAAAATTAGCCAAGGTCCGGTGAATGGGAACTGCAAAAGCTACCATAGGTAACAACGATTATATAGGTGCTTTCGGACTCGCTACCGACTCCTTTATACTGGTATCAAGCCGCGCTACAAAATCAGAGCGATCCATACTCGAAGACAATCTGATGGTCAAGGTGCACGGCATGTCTGTAGATGGATCCGGACTAATCGGAGTATATATAGTTGCAAACTCGAATGGGATACTTGTCCCAGAGATGATCGATTCAAGAGAGCTGCACGCATTGAGGTACGCATTTCCCAACATCCGTGTAGATGTGATAAGCACCAGTCTGAATGCCCTAAGGAACAATATACTCTCAAACGACAAGGTCGCTTTCATAAACCACCAGTACAGCCCAGCAGAATCCAAGAAGATAGAGGACGCCCTAGGCGTGGAGGTCATAAGGAGACAGATAGGTAGCTTTGACACTGTCGGAGCCAATAACATACTCACAAACAAAGGGGCGGTGCTAAACAACTCCGCTACTGATGATGACATAGAATTCGTGAAATCAAGGATAGGCTGCATATCCCAGTCAACTGCCAACACTGGTTCTTCAAGCATAGGTCTCTGCGCGATCTCGAATTCGAAAGGTGTTGTAGTGGGGGGCAAGACGACGGGTTTCGAACTTGTCAGGATAAGCGAGGGCCTCGACCTCTGACCCAATCACGTTTATTAAGGTGCTGATTAACATAATATCGGTGTAGGAATGGCAGGAGAACAGCCAAGGAATGCAAATGAGATAATAATGCAGCTCAGGTACCTTCAGGGGCTGTACAACCAGCAGTACGAGAACCTGGAGAATAACATAGCCACGTATACTCTTGCTAACACCTCCCTGCAGAGGAACATAGAGCTGCTGCAGAAGTCGGATTCAATGGCAGGTTCTGAGATAATGATAAGCGGCGAGGGCGGCGCATATCTTCCTGCCAAGCTCAGCAAGTCGGAGAGCGTACTTACGTACGTCGGTGGAGGTTATATGATAGAAAACAATAAGGACAAGGCCCTCGGATTCCTAAGTGAGAACCTCAGGCGCGGAGAGGAGATGCTTAACAGGCTGATATCCGAAAAGCAGAAGGTGGAAAAGGACCTCATAGATATACAGTACAAGCTCAATGCGCTGCAGTACCAGCAGCAGGCTACTGGACAGGAAAATACAGGTAGTCTAGATGTTTGAAGGATTGAAGAAGAAATTTTCCAACTTTGTAGACTCGCTCTCCAAAAAGGAAGAGAAGGAGCTGCAAAAAGCAAGTTCTGAGCCTGAACCGCCTAATGAACTGGGCCAGGAAAAGATCGCAAATGTGGCTGAGCAAAACGCGCATCAGTGGGAAGCACTTGGGCGGGATATCAGTAACATCGAAGCAGCCAAACCTGTGCATAAGGAAGCCCGAGAGGCAAAGCAAATTCATCAAGAGCAGCAAAAAGCAGAAAAAAAGGCAGTCACCGAAGAGGCAATAAAGGCTCCGACGCATCCAGAACCAGAAAAAGAGCAGGCGAGGGATTCCGTATCTGAAGAGCCACAGAAAGAGGCCAAAGTGACAAGACCAAAGGAGGAACGCAGGGATGAAAAACCTTCTCAGAAGGCTGCAGACACCGTTCAGGCAAAAGC
>JAJYVC010000031.1 GCA_021792235.1 Microcaldota archaeon | reverse complement strand
GCGGAACTCTTCTCTCATAATGTCTTATATAGAAGACATAAATATTTAAATATTGCCTTTTCAAAAGACATTATAAATTACATTGTCGGAGATGTGCTACAAGCGCATATTGTGCTTCGGGCGATGCGCTTCAGGAGTGACTCCTATTACTTTTTCGCGTACTCTCCCTAAAACAGGTCTCCAGAATAAGGCCACTAACCCTAAAGCTATCACGATAACGCCAATGGTAGCAAATATACTAGCAAATGACACTATATGTCCAATACCTACCCCGAATAGGAAACCACCAGCAACAATCAATCCGATACCCAAGCCTTCCATGTTATTACCTTCTTTTTAACTTATTTAAAG
Source organism: Microcaldota archaeon (assembly GCA_021792235.1). Classification (GTDB taxonomy): domain Archaea; phylum Micrarchaeota; class Micrarchaeia; order Micrarchaeales; family CABMGC01; genus JAJZNA01. The sequence continues at coordinate 13,666 of JAJYVC010000031.1, read as the reverse complement.
GTTCTTTGTCTGAGATGCGACTGCGGCGCACATCTTACGATGGTTTATTAAAGTTTAGAGAGAATCATTAATGTGATTTAATGGCGAATTTAGAATTTGAGTTTACAAAAGATGGGCCATTGCTTGTTAAGATAGACGGCAAGGTAGAGTATGCACTATGCAGATGCGGGCATTCAACCAAAAAGCCCTTCTGTAGCGGCGCACATGTTAGCGCAGGATTCAAGGCCGAACCATCTAAACTCGAATTTAAAAAGAGTTAAGTGAATAAATTTTGTAGGAGATGTATCCGATGCATATTTGTGCAAAGGGCGATTCGCTTGCAAATGCCTACGAATCAAGCATTATTAGTCCCAGGCCTATCGCAAAAGGTTTTTATTGAGAGCATAACGCCCTCTCCCTTCCCAGCCTTATAATATCTCTATTGCAATAGACTTACCAGTGGTACATGGTTTAATTATCCGTGCACCCAATTTAAAAGGCAGCGTATTGGCCTGAGTTCTGCCGGCCATTATCTCAGTGACACAGGCGCGGTCTTGCCTGAATCTTGCTCCACCACAACCGCAGTGCCATATGCAACTATCTCTGTCATCATCTGCCCTATCTCTGACGAGTCGAAGCGCATGTCCACTATGGCATTTGCGCCTATTGCCGTCGCGTTGTCCATCAATCTCGCGACTGAGTGGTCCCTGGCGTCGGTCAGCATCTTGGTATATTCATTAATCTCGCCGCCTACAATGCTTCTGAGTCCAGCTACTATATTGCCGCCCAGCCCCCTGCTTCTGACTACTATGCCGAAGGCCGGACCCAGCGTCTTGGTTATCTTCATGCCTGGCACATAGTTGGTGGTGACAACAATTATCTTTGATTCACCCACAAAATCACTGGTAATAATTCAAATTCTAAAAACTATAAACCTTTTGATATTCTGCTTGCTTGTCAGATGACTTGGTTTGGCGTGTGTCTGGTGTCTTGCGGCCTTTATGCTTCCGGCAGCTTAAGTGCTCACTGCGGAGGATTCTGAGCATATGGCTCCTCTGTCGGGTCTTTAACATGCTGCTTCAGATGAGAGCTTCTGTCTTCCTTGCCCCTAGCAAGAGAGATTATCCCGGCAATGGCAAGTATCACGATCATCGCTATGAACGAGAAGCGCATCCCAGTAACGAATGCGCTGGCAACACTTCCTCCCAGCTTCGCTGACGTCCCTACGAATATCTGAAAGGCCTCCGACCTGGGTATTGATAATGCTGCTACAACAAACACCACTATGAAACTGCCCATCATGCCCATTGTAGAGAACATTCTAGAGAGTCCAGATGCAATGCCGAATCTCCTCTGCTCCGCATGCGCCATTACTGCGCTGCTGTTGGCAGGCCAGAACATGGAGCCTCCAATGCCAGTGATCAGTGAACCGATTATCACTACATATATTGACGAAGTGGCGTTAAGTGACAGGTACACCACGACTCCAATTATCTGCATCGCTATTCCAATGGTGGCTACAATCCTGGCTCCGTGCTTGTCGGACACCCTGCCCATATGAGGCGCCAGCACGCCGCTGACCACATAGCCTGGCACAAGAAGCAGTGATGCGTAAAGAGGGCTGAATCCGCGCACACCCTGCAGGTACATTATGAGCATGAAGACCACGCCAAGGAATCCAAGTCCCTGCAGCAGCGCCGCAAGTATGGAGTTCTTGAACACCTTGTTCGCGAACATCTCAAAAGGTATTGTTGGGCTGTCTGCTCTCTTCTCAACGAAATAGAAGGCTATAAGAAGCACAACGCCCAGCACTATCATGACTGTGTTGAGCGAACCTGTTCCCGTAGAAGCGTATCCTATGCCTCCATACAGCAGCAATGAAAGGGCCAGTGCAAGAGTCACCATCCCCAGTAGGTCAAGCTTCGCCGCGAAGGTCTGCTTGTCCGCTATATACTTGGAACCAAGCGCAAGGGCCACTATTCCTATGGGCACGTTTATGAAGAATATATATTGCCATCCAACGAAAGTGGTTATGATGCCGCCAAGAACTATCCCTAGTATGGCTCCCACGTTGTATGCCATTGCCGTGAATCCGAATGCCCTGCCGATCCTGTGTCTCTCGAACGTGTCCGCTATTATCGCCCCGCTGGTGGCTGCTACCATGGCTCCCCCGAGCCCCTGCACTGACCTGAATATGATGAGCAAGACGTCAGTAGGTGCAATCCCGCACAAGAATGACGCAACAGTAAATACGGTCAGCCCGCCCATGAATATCTTCGCCCTGCCGTATATGTCCCCGACCTTGCCGAACTGTGTGGTGGCCACGGCGCTTACTAGCATATATATCAGTATTACCCATATTATGGTCGCTAGGTTCGAATGAAGCGATTCGACTATTGCAGGGAACGCTAGCAGCACTATGGTGGAGTCTATGGCAGCCATGAGCACAGCTACCAGTATGACTCCCAGTATTATGTTTTCATGCACCGGCTTTGCATCTGGCATATGCATCAGATTAAATTACATAGCATCATATAAGGCAGTCAAGGGAGTCAACATATAGGGTGCCCTAAGTAAATACTATATTGGAGTATGGCAGTGCAAGTTATTTAAATGCCTGCGCTATCCGAGCAATTAAACACAACATAATAGCACATGAAGAAGCAAACCACAAGGATAATTACCGGGCAATGCAAAACGCATAAAAATATTGCCAGGTCATATAACTGCGTGATCGCTATGCCAAAAACGGGACTCGCAATAGGCGTAATCGTAATAATTGTAATCCTGGTAGCTCTAGCATACTACCTATCAGTGCAGTCAGCAGCTCCAGCTACAACTGCATCCACAGCAGCAACAACGAATATGGCCACTACAGCGGCGACTACCGTGCATCCTAACGCGATCCCTGCCCTAACAAAGTTCAGCAGCAGTTCAGTATCCGTAAATGCAAGTCGATCCGCTAACGTCACTGTCACGGCGCCAGATGGCGTTAACATAACCGTATTCCTGCCTGCGGGAACGTACGTGCTGGCGCACAACAAGACTACGCAGTCATACAACTTTACTCTGGCTACTTTCACAATAGCCAATATGACTAGTCCAGCAGGATACGCGAATCAGACTCCAGCATATGGTTTTGCCTTCGAAGTCAACGGCGAGATCAATCCGGCCATATCCTTTGTAAATGCAACAGGGACGCCGGTTCATCTGACCACCGTAACGCACTATCCAAGCACATGGTACAGCTGGGCCTACGTCGGTGGCGCATTCAATGCTACTGCAGGCACGTATACTGGCGGAAACTATCTGGCGGAGAATGCCTGGTCCTACAACACGACGATTGGCACAATGACCAACAAGCAGTTCTACAAGCCGATAATGTGGGTCTTCACAATAGGTCCTGCTCAGGTAACTACCACAGTGGCTGCAACTACTTCAAATGCATCAACAACTTCTGCAGCTCCATCAACTACAGCCAGTGGCTATGGCTATCCATGATGACCTAGAGCTGCTAGAGGCAGGATCCTGCACATAGCAGATGTCAGGGAAAATAGGCCGGCGATACGCATGCCAAATGCCCCTAAGCAGCCAAGCTCCCAATTTCCAAAATGATTAATTGGTGTATAATATGGCCTTGAAGCAAAGCGATATAAAATACAAGACAAGCGGGGATGAGATATCCGGGTATCTAGTCCACCCTGATGACAGCGATAAGCATCCCGGCATAGTGCTGGTGCATGCGATTTTCGGCTTGGATGGCCACATAAGGGACGTTGCTAACCGTCTAGCATCGGAAGGATATGTTGTGTTAGCTCCAAACCTGTTTTCCAGCAAGAAGCTCTCCCCAGTGCTTACCCAGGGAAACATATCAGAGGCGATGAAATTCATGATGTCAATACCTCCGGAAAAGCAGAGGGATTCAGATTACAGGGCAAAGGAACTGGAAAAACTCGGCCCTGCCGAGAAGGATGCCGTCACATCGGTTAACGAGGCCCTTTTCGTGCACAGGCCCGTAGGTCTTTTTGTAGAATACATGTCATTTGGCATAGACTACCTCAAATCGCTAAAGTATGTCAGTGGAAAGATAGGTAGCGTCGGCTTCTGCTTTGGCGGTGGCATGTCGATAAACCTGGCCTGCACAGGCAAGACCGATGCGTCCATAATCTTCTACGGTGAAAATCCGGATCCAGTGGATAAGGTGAGGAACGTAAACGGACCAGTGTTGGGGCTCTACGGCGGTGAGGATACTAGGATCAACTCCAAGCTCGACGAGCTGGTGAAAGCGCTTGCGGAGCACAAGAAGCCCTTCACGATAAGGGTATTTCCCGGAGCACGGCACGCATTCTTCGATGACACCAGTGTGCAGACATACAACGAAGCCGCAGCAAAGGAATCCTGGAAGATGATGCTTGATTTTTTCAGGTCCAGCCTGTATTAGATCTGTTGCCTGTAAACAATCTGCGCACCGGCGTCCAAGGACTTAATAATGGCCCAGAAGGGCGAAGTTTACCGACCGTATGCATTTGCTGTTCTTTATCTCCTTGAATAGTCTCCTTATCACGCCCGCGTCAGCCTCCACGTTTATCATATCTGTGCACATCGTGCCCCTGTGCTGATGCACATTGACTTTTATGTCATCCTTGAATTCGTGCATGAGGCTGGATACGTGATTGCTCTCCCTGTCCCTGTACGTTATGACGAACACTATCTCGTGCTGCCCTTTTAGCGAATCTATGACTCGATACTCGCTCAGTAGCAGGTCTATCATTGATCTGAGCATCTTCGATCTGCTCTTGAACCCGAGATTCTCCTGTATCTCGCTCAGTTCATCAAGCGTTTCCCTGTCCACCGACACGCTCATTATCTCCATTCTACCCACTTTTATTAATTCCGCACCAAAACTGCGGCAATTATTAATAATAAGTAACAAAAAATTTATTAATATAACGAACTGATGAATCTCAGTAACGTTGATGCCATGTCTGGAAGCAGGCACACCGGATTAATTGCGCTGGCAACGGTTATTTCAGCTATAATCATCGCCGCCGCTGCCAACTACGGCGGTCTATCTGCTTACATAAACTACCTTCTCAACCCGCCACAGAGACTGGGCCTTGGCGCAATACTGCTAATATCACTCATACTCGGCCTGCTCCACGGAGCGACGCCCGATGAACACACCTGGCCAATAACATTTAGCTATGCGATAGGAAGCTACAGTACACGCAAGGGAATGAAGATGGGATTCGCCTTCTCTGCAGGATTCACTGTGCAGAGGGCGATACTGACTACCTTGGGGTTCATAGGCCTTGCGGCCATCTACCGCACGTACAACCTGGATGGTCCGGTGTACATACTGGTCGGGATAGTGATGGCCCTTGCTGGAGCATACGTCCTGAACAAGAAGAGGTACATACATCTTCCCATCGACCTAATGCTGCATGGCAAGTCGCACCATACTCAAGGCGCGCAGAGGGTTCCGATGCACAAAACCAGGAACGTTTCAACAAGGATGGCGGTTGTGCACGGGCTCATTGCAGGGTGGGGTTTTGGAGCCTATGCCACTATACTGGTATTCGTACTGACACCGCAGGTTCCGGGCCTCATATACGCTCCGCTCCCAGGGCTACTCTTCGGAATCGGCACAATGATGATGCAGATAATATACGGCGCCATTTTTGCAAACCTCGCACGGCTTAAGAAGCTGAGCGAGGATGAGATCGCACATATAGGCAGGAAGACTGCGGGGCGCACGCTGTACTACGGCGGAATGCTCTTCGCGCTGATCGGCCTGCTCATAGTGTTCTTCCCGACTATAGATAGCTATGCAATAAGTACGGGCATACAGATACCGAATCTTGATTCAATAACCGTAGCCACAGTGCTTGTTCTCGGAGTGGTGGGCATATTCGGTTTAGGAAACCTTATACTGGGCATCTTGGAAATACTTAAACATAAGAAGCGCATCAAGGACAAGTGATGCTGCCGCCATGTCAAGTGCTATTTGTGCAAAACACCATATCCGGAGAGTCTCCATCTCTGGCTGAAGTTCCTTAGCACAGATATCTTCGCATCCTTGTCAACGCAAACCGCGTGCTTGAAATCAACGCTCAGCCTGTCCCTCCTGGACCTCTTCACGTACCCTACCACTGTGCCTGTGCCAACTCCGAGCAGAAGTGGCTCGCCCTCCCTGAAAGCCTGCTTCGGAAGATCGCTCCTGTTGAGCGATACGAAATTGAACTCAGCAGACTGTATGGGCTGCGGAAGCTTACCTGCAAGGCCGACTATCTGGCCGACAAGCCCATCTGCTTTTGTGAGCGCTGGGTCTACTTCTGTCCCTATTGCTATGAGGCCTCCGGCCTGCGCTTCGTCCAGCTGGTCAGCTCCTGCCGAAAGGCTCTCTATCCTTGTGTACACTGGTTCATAGGTCTCCCTCCTGGTCTTGTCCTTTGCAGTGTTGATGCCAGGTCTTATCTCTATCTCATCGCCGACCTTGAACCTGCCCCTTATTATCGATCCGCCTATGACCCCTCCCTTCAAGCCCTTTATGCTCGCCCCAGGCCTGTTGACGTCGAAAGACCTCGCGACGTACATCACAGGATCAGAGCCTAGGTCCCGCTCAGGCATCTTGAGCTTCACTATCTCCTCCAGCACAGAATCAACGTTAACGTTCTTATTTGCCATGACTGGTATTATCGGCGCATTCTCTATCCTGCTGCCCCTGAGGAACTGCCTTATCTGCTCGTGGTGCTGCTTCGCTTTCTCCCTGCCCACTATGTCTATCTTCGTCTGCACTACAATCACTCGGTCTATGTTGAGCGCGTTGATTATCATAAGGTGCTCCTTTGTCTGCGGCATAGGGCATGGCTCAGCTGCAGATATCACGAACATCGCGGCATCTATTATGCTCGAGCCAGCTATTGCTGTCGCCATGAGCGTCTCGTGCCCCGGCGCATCGAGGAGCGATATCCTCCTCACCGGCACCGCTCTGCTTCCGTCAGCGCACTTTTCCGCCGTGGTGTAGGTGACGCCATCCTTTCCTTCGCACTTGTTTATCGTGGCGTCGGCGTATCCGAGCTTTATCGTCATGCTCCTCTTGACGCTCTCGCTGTGCGTGTCTGTCCACTGGTGAGTTATCGCAGCGGTGAGCGTGGTCTTCCCGTGGTCCACGTGGCCTAGCGTGCCTATGTTAAGTTCACTCTGCTTCAGCATAAAACCATTCCTTTTTGCTCTTTCCTGCCAATTGCCTTATGGCCCTTCTTGTATAAGTATTTAACCTAAGCCTCAATGAATCTTTTGGCTTGATCCATTTATAATCATATAGCTCTCTGTTATCAAGTCTCACGTCTGTACTGTCAGCCCTGCACAGCACGTCTATGAATATGAAATGCGCCTTCCTGTGGAACTCCTTTGGGAACACTGCTTCCTGCAGGTTCAGCGCCCTCACCGGCTTTACCTTCAGCCCGGTCTCCTCCATCGTCTCGCGCAATGTCGCATCGTATATGCTTTCGCCCAGCTCAACGTGGCCTCCCGGCACCGAGTATATGTTTGGCCACTTCTCCGATCTTACCAGGAGCACCCTTCCCTTCCTGTCCAGTACCATCGCACCTACAACCACCTCCGGGTAATCATATCTTCTCATCGCATTCACAAAATGTCCGCGCCGTGCGGCTACTCTGCCTTCTTCTCCTTGGGCTTGAAGAGCTCCTCTACGGGCCTTGCTCCGTATTCAGTTATAACAGTGTTGATCTGCACAGTGTCGCTGCTAACAGTATTGCCCCTCACGCTCCTCCTCGACCTGAACCCCTTCTTGGGGTGCCTTATGCCCGGGCCGTTGCTTATCAGCGTCTTTGCCTTTCTCGTTCCGCTCACCTCTGGCCTCGAAGGGGATCCAGACGAGTCGCTCATGCCGGTTATCTGCAGCTTGAATCCGTCCAGGCCTGCAGCCGAGCCGTCGATCACTTCGTTCATGGTCCTGCCCACTAGCATGTGTTCCCTGTCCTTTGGCACGTCAACCTGCGCCGTCTTCCCTGTCTTCTTGTCCGAAAACACCAGTTTCATAGAATCATCTAATCATAATCATCTGTACATGCTCTGCGGCTCGTCCTTGAACCTGCCTATCCTCTCTGCCACCTCCTTCGGAATCGCTGGAAGCACGTCCTTGAGCGCCTTCTTGAAGTCGACCATGCTTACCACGTCCTTCTTGCGCCTTATTGCATTCATGCCGGCCTCCCTGCAGAGATTCTCTATCTCGGCGCCGGTGTAGCTCTCCGTCATGTTCGCCAGCTCCTCCACTAACACGTCCTTGTCGAGCGGCATCTTCTTCGTGTGTATGTTGAATATCTTTATCCTAGCCTCTATGTCTGGCATTGGTATGTCTATTATCTTGTCGAACCTTCCTGGCCTGAGCAGTGCAGGATCTATGTCCTCGGGCCTGTTCGTAGCGGCAAGCACCACCACATTCCTTAGCTCCTGCAGCCCGTCCATCTCTGTCAGCAGCGTATCCACAACTCTCTCAGAGACGTGCGAGTCCACGCTTCCCTCTCCGCGCGCATGCGTTATCGAGTCTATCTCGTCTACGAATATTATGCAAGGCGCTGCAAGTCTCGCCTTCCTGAATATCTCCCTGACTGTCTTCTCGCTCTCGCCCACGAACTTGCTGAGCACCTCTGGCCCCTTTATCGATATGAAGTTAGCCTCGCGCTCAGTAGCTACGGCCTTAGCGAGCATGGTCTTACCGGTTCCCGGCGGCCCGACGAGCAGCAGGCCCCTTACAGGTCTTATCCCCATCTTCTCAAACGACTCTGGATGTGTGAGTGGCAGCTCTATCGATTCCCTGAGCTCCTCCTTGACGCTCTCAAGCGCCCCTATGTCGCTCCAGTGCACGTTAGGCCTTTCCACGAACACCTCCCGGAGTGCGCTTGGCTGTATGTTCCTCATCGCATCTGCGAAATTATCTCGCGATACCTTGAGGTTCTCGAGGACCTCGCTTGGCACCGACTGCTTGTTCGCTATCTTGGGCATCTCTGCCCTGAGCCTAGACATCGCCGCTTCCCTCACCAGCGCATTCAGGTCCGCTCCTGTGTACCCGTGCGTTATGCCAGCAAGCTCCTCAAGCTTCACGTCCTCGGCAAGCGGCATGTTCCTGGTGTGGATCTGCAGTATTATCTTCCTCGCATCCCTGTTAGGCACCCCGATCTCTATCTCCCTGTCGAACCTTCCTGGCCTTCTTAGCGCTGGATCTATTGCATCGGGCCTGTTCGTAGCGGCAACGACTATCACCTGTCCGCGCTGGCCCATCCCGTCCATGAGGGTCAGCAGCTGCGACACCATCCTCCTCTCAACCTCGTTCGTTGATTCTTCCCTCTTCGGCGCTATCGCATCTATCTCATCCATGAATATTATCGAAGGTGCCTTTTCGTTAGCGCTCCTGAATATCTCCCTGAGCTTCTCCTCGCTCTCGCCCACGAACTTCGATACTAGCTCTGGGCCAGATATGGATATGAAGTTGGCATCGCTCTCGTTTGCCACCGCCTTGGCAAGCAGGGTCTTTCCTGTTCCGGGCGCTCCGTAGAGCAGCACTCCCTTCGGAGGCTCTATGCCCAGCTTCTGAAAGAGCTCCGGATATCTTATCGGAAGTTCAACCATCTCCCTTATCTTCTGCTTTGCATCGTCAAGTCCTCCAATGTCTTCGTAGTGCACGTCGCCTATCTTGACAGACGATTCAGGAACGGGCTCGTTCCTCACAACGAAGTTAGTTGCGCTGCCTACCCTGACTATGCCGTGCGGCACTACTTGCACCACAACGAAGTTGAATACTATGCCGAACATTGGTATTGGAACCGAGTCCCCTTTCGCAAGGGGCCTTCCATCAAGCCTCCTCTTGGCATACTCTGCGAAGTCAGGCGAGAGCGGCGGCTTCTGCCCAGGAGGCGGGGCTATAACTACCCTGTCAGCATCCTTGACAACTGCTTTTGAAACGAATACCTTGTCGCCTATTCCAACTCCAAGGTTCTGCCTTAGATAACCGTCGATCCTTATGAACCCAAGCCCCTCATCGCTCGGATGTGCCTGCCACGCTACCGCGGCAGTGCTCTTTATCTTGCCCTTGACTTCTATTATGTCTCCTGTGCTTATGCTGAGCGCCTGCCTAGACTTAGAGTCTATCCTGGCAATGCTCCTGCCAGAGTCTGTCACAAGTGCATCCGCGACCGTGAGTTCTATTGAATTCTGCATAATTATGGGCCTAAAACACGCATATGCGTAATCCGTAAGGATACGCACATAGACTTGGATAGAAAAAACTATAAATAACCTTGTGATTGCTTCGGAATAGGACCCCATGCCAAAAGGCTCCGAAAAGCATATGCCGATAATTAGTGGTAGGAATCTGTGTTTATAAAGCTTGGCCGCGAAAATAGATTCATGCCCAAATCGGCACTCAATGCGTTTGGCAGGGACGGGTTAGTAAGTCTGAAGAACTACTTTACCTACTCCCTGGCAGGGCTTCTCCTCTCAATAGTGGTCGTACTGCTCTCACTCGGGCTCATAGGCTCTGTGAGCGGCAGCGGAACCACAGGGTCCATAGGGCCAGGAGTCGTAGCGGCATTTGCCATACTATTCATAATAGCGCTGGTGGCCGCAGCGATACTTGGAACATACGGCATCCTCTCCCTGATGTTTGGCATAAGGGACATAAGGAGGAGCACTCTTAAGCATTCGAAGGACTATGCATCTATCTCGCAATGGCTAAAGTACTTGGTGATAGTCATTATCGTGGTCGTCTCCATACTCATAATGCTTGAAATCGCAAATATAGCCTCTGCGTACTCCTCATACGGATATTCATATTCTCCGTCCCCGTACGTCGGAGCCATAGTGGCAGTAACTCTTGTCTCCCTTGTACTTTCAGCGATTTGGGCATGGAAGCTCTCAAGCCTCTACAAGCTGCTCTGTGCGGATCTTGCCAAGAAGGACCTGTATACTGCAGGCACACTGTTGCTCGTGGGCATAGTTGTGTTCATCATAGCAGACGTAATTGGACTTGTATTCAGTGTAGGTTCGCCTACAGGCACCCTCACAAGCACAGTTGTCATATTCATCGACCTGGTCGGAATGGTCATATATTTGGCATCGCTGTACCTTGGCATGAAGGGCACTTCAGCAGCACTGAAATGAACTCCTGTCTGCAATCCAGTTTTTCAGCCTGTATGGCTATGTTTTAAATACCTTTGTCAAGTAAAAGGATTGTCTATATACCTAGACGTTGTGCCGATTATGGGAAAGTTTCCTCTTGCCGACCATGTTCTTACGGGAATGGTTATATGCAGGAAGTGCAAGGCCAGAAACAAGGCTGGAACCGACAAGTGCAGGAAGTGCGGTTCACCGTACTTAAGGGCAAAGAGGAAGGACAAGCGCGTTAAGAAGTAACCGGTATGACTGATGCTGACTGATGCTAAAAGTGATCAAATATGGTAGATTTGAATCCGGTTGAGAGTTTGGTCGTGCAGGCCATGAAGGATCTCGGCGCCACGAGCGACGACAAGAAGAAGACTGCGGACGACATAGCAAAGAAGTGCAATAGGCCCAAGAGCATGATAAGCAATGTGCTTGTCGAGCTCGATAGGAAGGGCGTAATAAAGCGAGTGGTAAGGGAGAAGGCGTCCGGATACTACGTCAAGGCCTAAGGCCAAAGTCATAATGCCAAACCATAATCCTTATAGCAGGTCAGATCTAGTATGCCTGAAAGCAGCGACTCCATAGATTTCTTCGCAAGATACAAGGATTGGGTCAGTGCAAGGAGCATATCCTGCAACGGCTCCACCAATCCTAAGGACGTCTCCGCATATCTTGCCGCAGTAAGGGAGGATGCCGCAGACAAGGCATTTACTGTGCTGGGAATAGACACCAAGTCTCTCGATGCATATTCGTCAAAGTTCGCAAGATCCGCAAAAAAAGGCGACTATTCATCCATAGTGGACGTGTACAAGTCACTTGGGTCATCTGAGGCAGATTCAGAGATAAGCAAGGCAGCGCAGAACAGGGAGGAGCTCAAGCCGTTCGCAAAGGCATACCTATTCAGGTCAACGCTCAGGCAGCTCGGGCTGCAGTGGTATGTTCCAAAGGACAGCAAGACCTTCGCAGGAAGGGAGAAGGCGCAGAAGGCAAGCACTGCGGTGCCGTTTCAGAGCGAGGGCATTTCATTCATGGCAAAGTACGGCGAGTGGATCTCTATAAAGAAGCTCTCCATCGATGCTGCCACAAAACCCGAAGAGGTTGCCGCGCATTTATCATCAATAAGGCTTGCGACAGACAGGAAGGTTGCGCAGATAATGGGCGTAGATACTGAAGCTCTTGACGCATATGCGGCAGAGGCAACAGGAAACATGAGGAAGAGCGCCGCTAACTTGCAGAAGATAACGGAACTGCTCTGCTCTGCAGACGCAAAGAAGCAAATAGATGCGGCGGCCAAGGATCCCTCAGTAAGGGATGCTGCAATAATCTACCTGTTCGGCAAGATGCTGCAGAACATCAAGATAGACCTTGAGGTAAGTCCTGACACCCTGATGGACATGTTCCCAGGTCTCAAGATACCAAAGCCGAAGGGAAGGATGCCCGGGCAGAAGAAAAAGAAGCAATAGCTATTTTTAATAACAGCTGCACATAATATTCACTGCGGGGAGTTAGGCTAGCTTGGTAGGCTTTGAGCTTTGGGAGTTCAAGACCCGTGTTCAAATCACGGACTCCCCGTTCTACTTTCGGGATATAGTATATAAGATGGAAATGTCACCTCTAAAGGCTACTTTTTGATAGAATTTTATAGTTTCTTGATCATCATTTAAATGAGCCTATGAATAACCCAATAATACTAAAGGCTAAGAAGCGAGTATTTAAAGAAGCAGTGCAAGAAGTCTGCGATATTAAAAATCTGCCATTGCCTGAGATTAATTTTGATGGGACTGATGAAGGTGGTGGAGACGAACTAGCACACTCTCATCCCGAGTTATATAAAATTTGTATCTCTGAAAGACAATTAAAAATGCAAAACTCGGTAGGGCTGAGAGAAACTGCATATCACGAAATGACACATTTAATAGGGCTAATCGAACACGGACACCAATTTGAAAAAACGAAAAATGAACTAATATCTAAAGGATGGAGACCCCGAAAAGGCTCTGGTACACAGTTTATCAGTGGAGAACAAGTTAATGATCAAAGTAAGTGGATTAGAGATGAACCAGAAAGACTTGCAAAAGTTAATGAGGATAGTGCTCTTCTAAAATTCTTAGAAGGTAGAAGCCCACAACAGCAAGAAAAGCCACACATACCTTATTCTGGGAGGTCAGAAGACATAAAAGTCGATGAAGCCACTACGGAAGAGCATAAGAAAAAGGGAAAACTTGCAAAATCGAACAAAGGCAAGGCTAAATATACGCCGATGAACAATAGCGAAATAGAAAAATCAAGGAGTAAGTTAGGTATTAATGTAGAAAATAAAAGTCAGAATAAATACGAGCAGCAACACATAAAGCAACTTACAGACGCGGAGCAAGAAGAGCGGAATAAAAAGGCATATGAAAACATGGATACTGGATTTGGTGGACATATAAGACAATGGGATTCAAGTGGGAAGGAAATAACTGGAAAAAATCCAAAGACAAGCCAGAAAAAGAGAAGCATGTTT
>JAJYVC010000030.1 GCA_021792235.1 Microcaldota archaeon | reverse complement strand
AGAATATGGCCGATAGGCTGAGGGGCACGTAATACTGGTCTGACAAGCACATGCCGAATTTCCCCGAACCCTCATTTGTTCCATTAGATGCAACCTGAGAAATCGTACCTGACAGGTATGTGCAGTTTAGGCCACGGTATTCGCTCTGGTAAACGCTTGTGTATCTTGGGGTTATCCCATAGCTCGCCAACTGTGTTGGATCGAAGACAGACACGTTGCCAAGGTTCACTCCAAGCAGCAGGTTACCGCTGCTGCAATGCATCTCTCTGCTTCCAAAAAGGACACCGTTCTGGTTGCCCAGCGAAGCTGCTGTGGCATTGAAGTTCTCGCAGATGAACGTGGAATTGAACATGCTAGCGTATATTATGCTGATATCGCCAAGTACCGACGCACTTGTCAGGTTAACACTGAACCTGCGGTCCTGGCCATATTTAGAGAGGAAGACATTTATTGGTGAATTGAAGGCCAGAAGGCTTGCTGCCCCGTTTCCATGAGCATATGCCATTCCAGAATAAACGACGGTGAGCTCGGATACGCGGGCCAGATGGGAGAGAGTGAAGTTCGAGAGCTGCTGGCTCGCATCGTAGCCCTGGAGGCCTGGAAGATTGGCCAAGACCTGCTTTGGTGAGGCGCCGAGGTTTTGGAAGGATGGCAGTTGGCTCAGGCCGATGGACGACTCATAATTGAGCACGAGTGCTGCGAGGGTTATAAACACGATGACCACAGACGCTGATGCAATGAGCTTTGCTGTGGGTAAGCGCTTCTTTGGCACGCCTGCATGCTCCTTTGCAACCTGTATCTTCCTTGCCAGCCTTGGTTCCCTTTCAGTACGCTTGTTCTGCCTGGACATGATTAGATGTTGGCATGCAGGACATATAAATAAGGCATGTGCGACTGAGAAAGTGTTATATAGCTGAGATTCAAGTGCTTTTCATGCAAAATGAGAGATATGATGCAATAATAGTTGGCGCTGGCCATAATGGCCTGGTGTGTGCAAATTATCTTGCTAGGAAGGGCCTAAGGACCCTGGTGATTGAAAGGAGAAAGATGGTTGGCGGGGCCGCTGTGACCGAAGAGCTTTGGCCCGGCATCAAGGTATCGACTGCATCGTATGTTTGCTCCCTGCTTGACAGGCAGATAATAAAGGAGCTTGAGCTTGCTAAGTACGGATTCGTATTCATTGGAAAGGAACCGCAGTCATTCACGCCGATGCTCAACGGAGAGCACCTGTTCCTATATGGAGACATGAAGGATACCAAGAAGGAGATATCGAGATTCTCAAGGCATGATGCAAAGGCGTATGAGAGATATGACAGATACCTAACAGGCATTGTCGAGGCTATGGATCCGATACTTAAACAATCGCCTCCAGACATAGGGAGCATGGCCTCACTGGCCAAGTTTGGGCTGCTGAACAGGAGGCTTGTGAGAAAGGCGCAGGACTTCGTAGATGTCATGTCGCTGTCAGTAAAGGACTTCCTCGACCGCTGGTTTGAATCTGATGAGCTCAAGGCATCTCTGGCCACCGATGGTATAGTTGGTGCTATGGCCGCACCATCGACGCCTGGCACTGCGTACATTCTCCTTCACCATGTGATGGGCAACATAGAAGGACGTGGAAGATGGGGATACGTGCAGGGAGGAATGGGCAGCGTATCGGAGGCGCTTGCAAAAAGCGCAAAATCTCGAGGAGTAAAGATAATGACCGATGCACCTGTCGATAGGATATTGGTTGAAGGTGGCAGGGCAGTCGGAGTTGTAGTGGGCAAACGGACTTACAGGGCAGGAATAATTGTATCCAATGCCGAGCCGAAGAGGACATTCCTTGAGATGGTTGGTGAGGATAAGCTAGGCGAGAATTTCCTGTGGAAGGTAAAGAATTATCAGACTAGGTCCTCGTCATTCAAGATAAATATGCTGCTCAATGGCCTGCCGGACTTTGAATGCTATCCGAACAAAACAGAGCTCCCAGAGCCGCAGCACAAGGGTTCGATATACATGTGCGAGGACTTCGAGTACATGGAAAGGGCCTTCGATGACGCAAAGTACGGTATGCCTTCAAGGAATCCGGTGATCTCGATGTTCATACCGAGCTCGGTGGATAAGACGCTTGCGCCGAATGGTACGTATGTTGCCGGATGCTTTGTCCAATACGCACCATATAAACTGAAGGGCACTGACTGGAACAGGGAGAATAGTAAGTTCATAAAAAGCACAATATCCACCATAAGGAAGTATGCACCGAACATAGATGATATACTGGTAAACGTGCAGGGGCTATCGCCTGTGGATCTCGAATCGCGCTTTGGACTCACTGGCGGCAACATATTCCACGGAGATATGACACCTGACCAGCTCTTCTTCTCCAGGTTCAGCTATGGGACTCCGGTGAAGGGATTATATCTATGTGGATCAGGAACACATCCTGGAGGCGGTGTGTCAGGCCTGCCCGGATTTAATGCTGCCAAGTACATATTGAGGAACATAAGGAAGATATGACATTGCAAGTCATATATCGAATCCAAGAATGCGCATCATGGACCTTACAGTCTCTTTGCTCTCTGCGCTCTCATATGAGTTCTTGATTATGCGCAGTGCCTCTGGCGTATTCAGATCATCATCCATTGCTCTGCAGAACCTGTTCATTGTGCTCTTGTCTGCGCTGGCATGTGATGGCCCTTCTTCCTTCGCGTAAGATTCCAGCCTCTTTACGCACTTTCCAGCGGCCTCAAGCTCTTCTGGAACGTACTCCCATACCTGCCGGTACCTATGTGACAGTAGCAACCATCTTATCGCATTGGGAGTGTGATTCTTGAGAAGTTTCGACACCATTATCAGGTTTCCCAGCGACTTGGACATCTTCTCGCCGCGGTACATTACCATTGCAGTGTGCATGAAATACCTTGACATTGGGGATTTCCCGGTGAAGCTTTCGGATTGTGCAATCTCGCTTTCGTGATGCGGGAATATGAGGTCCCTGCCTCCGCCGTGTACATCTATCCGTTCTCCCAGATATTCGTTAATCATTGTGGAGCACTCTATGTGCCAACCGGGCCTTCCCCTCCCCCATGGCGTGGACCAGGACGGCTCTCCCTCAGCCTTGTGTTGCCACAATACGAAGTCCAGCGGATCCTCCTTGTTCTTGTCATCGGGATTTCCGCCGCGCTCCTTGAGCAGCAACAGCATCTGACTTTCATTGAAATGAGATAATCTACCGTATCTGGGGAACTTCTTTGTTCTGAAATATATGTTTCCGCCGCTTTCGTATGCAATACTCTTTTTAAGGAGAGAATCTATTATCTTGATCATTGCTCGTATTGACCCAGTAGCCTTGATGTAATGGGTAGGCCGCAGGACGTTGATCCTTCTCATGTCGTTTAGGTACTGCCTGGTCCATAAGTTTCCCAGTTCCCTCCAGTTTCTGTGATCCTCTCTAGACTTCCTGAGTATGTCATCATCTATGTCAGTTACATTTTGGGCGTATTCCACCCTGAAGCCTTTGAATTTAAGGTACCTTATGAAGGCATCGAATGATACGTATGTGAATGCATGCCCAAGATGTGTGGTATCGTATGGTGTTATTCCACACACGTAGATCTTTGCCGTGTTGGGCTTAAGCGTCCTGAATACCTCCTTCCTTTCACTACCTGAATTGAATATCCTTAACGTCATGCGTTCACCTGCCTAAATCAAGCTTAACGAATGCCTCTGCGAATCCGTATCCATTCTTCTTGCCCAGTGCCGCGGCCCTCTTGCGCACCCATGAAATGCCCTCCTTTGATATCTGGCTTTCGTGGCACCCCAGCGCCTTGACCTTCAGTGATATGGTGCTGCTTATGTCAACAACTTCGTTGTGGTTGTCGAAATTTATCAGGTAAAGGGTGCGAACTTTGTGAGGTTTGAGGCCCTCCTTTTCAAGCTCCTTGAATGTGAGCCTGTCCCTGGCCATTGGATATACTGCATCTATGGCAGCCTGACCGGCAGCCCTGTGGTCAGAGTGGTTGATAAACCCGCGCTTGGAGTAGACAAGGGTCGGATCCATTGTGAAGACCATATCAGGCCTCAGTTTTCTTATGTACCTCACTATCTCCTTCTTGAGTACGAGGTCAGCCACAAGCTCGGTGTCGTTATGGCCCAGGAAGAAAACCTGTTTTAGCCCGAGGACTTTTGCCGCTTTTCTCTGTTCGGCAGCCCTTATCCTAATCAATCTCCCCTCTGTCATCCTAGGATCATCTGAACCCTTACATCCGTTTGTGCAGATGAGGTAGTAACAATCGGCGCCTTGCTTTGCAAGTTTGGCGAATGTACCGGAAGCGCCAAAATCCAGATCATCAGGATGCGCTGCAATACCTAGAACTCTCATAGAATATACCATTTGTGCATGCTTGTAAATAAAGGTGGCGTTAACTATTTTATAATATATGCATTATAATTCATCAGGTGTCATGGCATGAATATAAAAGCGTCCATAATGGCGATAGTAATTATAGTAATAATAGTAGGCGGAGTATATGTTGTTGTAAACGGAAATGCCCTTAAGCATGTACAGACCGCCAACCAGTCAACGGCGCAGACAACACAGCAAGCGGCATACACCACCACACAGAATTATTCCACGCCATCAACTACTGCGCCGCATGTTGGAAATTCTACAAACAGGAGCACCATTACTCCATCATATGCAGTAAATGTCGGCAATAGCTCTACATTAGGAACGTATCTAGCAAGCTCCAGCGGATATGCATTGTATATTTTCGGCGCGGATGTGCCGTATGGCAACAGGAGTGCATGCTACACGTCATGCGCTACATACTGGCCTGCATTCTATGCTTCCAATCTTACAGTGTCTCCTGCATTGAATCTGTCAGACTTCGGGACCATAAACAGGACAGATGGAACAAAGCAGCTTACATACAAAGGTTGGCCGCTGTATCTCTATGCCGGTGACAGGGCTCCTGGAGAAGTGAATGGCCAGAACCTGAGTTCATTCGGAGGCACGTGGTATGTCGCTACTCCGAACCTGACCTACAAGTGACTGTTGGACACGGCGTGATTGGATGAAGAAATCCGACATACGGCACATATTGACCAGGCTTGGCATAGCAGTAGTGTTTGTATCAATAGGGATGTGGGAGATAATCCAGCCGTCCTATTGGTCATTCTACATGCCTCAATTCCTCTCAGTAATAGCAAGCACAACTACGCTCACCATGATTCATGGAGTGGCAATGCTTGCGATAGGGCTGGCAGTACTGCTTGGAATATACGTAAGGATTGCATCTGCGCTTGCGACTCTAATGATGGTTTTTATAGTTGCAGACCTCGTCATCTTCTTCGGATTCAATGACATAGTGATAAGGGATATTGCGATACTGATAATGGCTCTGTCGCTGTTTTTTGATGACACGCGATGGCTTGCGCTTAAGAAGAAGTGGTAGCAATTGGCAGTACGTGAGATAGCATTCATGCGCCGCCCATCGTGCGATTGTCAAGCTGGTAAAGAAGGTCCCCATGTACGTTCTGTGCGGTTATTTTTACTCCGGCCACAGGCGCAGCTACAGTGTAATCGCTGTTGCCATAAGTCTCAGCCTTTATAACTATCAGGTTTCCTGCGCATGGAAAAGTCCCTGCCGTCTGACTCTGACAGGCCGGGCAGATCATACAGGTACGAGCTGCGAGATGCCACTCAGACTATCCTTGTAGGATTTCTGTGGAGAGATGGGCTTGTATCTCTCTTGTCGAATATCTAAGATATGAGCCCCATGCCCACCTTTCCGGTTGCACCGATTACGAGGATTGGCTCGGGCATGTCATCACCGCTATCTAAATTAGCCAGATATTTAAAGCTTTCATGCATCTGCAGGCGTCTGGTTGCGCCTGAGTTCCTCCTTTAATGCAGAAGTGATGGCAGAGTACTTCTGCACGACAGCGTCGGTATATGCAGCAGTATGAACGAACAGTTCCTGCGCCATGCCGCGATGGTTTTTGAGGTATTCGAGCGCACTGGTGCCATCTTCGTCTATGAATCTTGTGCCAAGAGCGACGGCGACCCTCCTGCAATCATAAGGATTCGCAAGGCCGAAGCCTACGGAACCATCCATGAGCTCTGATAGCGCAAGGCCGTTTCTGCGAATATAGCTCCATGCATCGTTTCCGCGCCGGTCAGTGAATCGTATCGATAATTGCCGTATCACAGTGGGATTGGCATTCTCATTTAACGAGACATAGTCTGCTTTGTTTT
This sequence comes from Microcaldota archaeon, assembly GCA_021792235.1. Lineage (GTDB taxonomy): Archaea > Micrarchaeota > Micrarchaeia > Micrarchaeales > CABMGC01 > JAJZNA01. Next base: position 7,804 of record JAJYVC010000030.1, on the reverse strand, counting down.
CCTGGCCCTGCTTTTGTTTGTGGAATCTCAATGACCCACCAATTGGTTCGACTTTTTGGTGTATTTATGCTTTTTCTGCAGTAATCTATCGGTCTTTTTCTTGCCCAAGGAGCAGCTTGTAGGCTATGCCGCTTGCAAACTGGAATATGCCTCCTACGAATAATGGGAGAGGTACCGAATAGTCCATCAAGTAACCGCTTGCGCCTGAGCTGAGCTGCGATATTCTGGTAGATACGCCTTGGAGACTGGTTGCAGTACCATAATCCTCCTCGTGCACACCTCGTACGTTTACTGCTGACCTGCTCGGGCTGCCCATACCAACTGAAAATGACCTGAGCACATAAAGCAGACCTGAAAGCGCCAGTAACGGCGAGAAAGCCATCGCAATGAGCAACAGACCGTTAAACGCGCGGGTGGCGGATGCCGTATTAAGGGCATTTATGCGGGCATAAATCCTTGACGATACATATGCACCAAGTGCGGTTATGATGTAGGAGATGCTGAATATGATGCTTATCTGCAGAGTATTTGCATGGTACATCATAACGAACCACAGAGGTAGTAGCGGCACGGCTATACCCATTCCAACACCGCCTATCGAATTAGACACTATGATCTTTGAGACATATGCGAAACTAGAAGGTTTCATCATTCTCGTAGTCTTTTGGGGGCGTTTGTGCTCCTTTAGCATGAGCAGAGAGGCAAGAGATATGATCAACATGAATGAAGAAAGCAGGAATACTGCCCTGTAAGCAGAGGCAAGACCAATGTATTTTGTGAGCATTGATACGGATCCCAGCATTACGCTGCCGAAAATTGCGGATATTGAGGCTATGCTGGTGAGAAGCGAGAATTTTTTCACGCGATCTGAATGATCCGGATAGCTTCCTGCGACAAATGCGTTCACTCCTGGAGAGAACGCACCCCTCAGGCCACCAGCGCCGCTGCTGAGTCCTGCAAGGATCATGCCAATCTCTATGAAAGTGATATTTGCAGATGATGCAACAATCATTGCTCCGGCAAGCGTCACTGCCTCAGATATGATCAATTCTGACTTGTATCCGTGTCTGTCTCCAATCATTCCGAGGAATAGAGTCATTAGGGCCATGAACAGCACAGAAGCTCCTGCTATTATCCCTATCTCGACTACACCGACACCCAGCGCAGACAGATAAAGCGAGAACGCCAGCGTCATGTATATTAGTGCAATACTTCTAAATGCCCTTGAACACAATAGGAATATGAACGTGTCGCGGGCGGGAGGTTTCATATGGCATCTTCAATAATTGGTAGATAAATTAACCGTAGATATTACTGGCCTTTTCATAAACTTATGTGGATGAAACAATATATCCTTCACTTGTGCGCCCTTCTAGGCTTCAACGACAAATTGTATATAAAGGCTATTATAGCACCTGCTACTGCTCCATCGAAGAATCCCCATATTCCGCCGATTATTCCTCCTACAAAAGTGGGCCCGTAGCCTATGTATGCAGTTCCGAATGCAGTTACGAACGTTGTCCACCATCCAAAATGTGCGGCCCATCCCGCACAGAGGACATAGAAGCCCCATAGCGCCCCAATGCCGAGCGCGAGACCCTTCACACTTAACTTATCCATACGCTCACCGCAGGATACAATGAAATGGAAAGTTAATACGTATTATGCTTAGCCTTATCGCGGATGATGAGCGCTTGGGGTTGCGGGGATTTGAACCCCGACATGCAGGTAACGCCCATTTCACAAGATCATAGCTCCAAATCCTAATCATAGCGGCATACTGCCACTCATAAATTCATGTTGAACATCTGGAGCCTGCCGCGCTGCCAAGTTACGCCACAACCCCTTGCCATACTATTAGTATACTTATTTTAATAAGCTTTTTAATGAATATTCTGTTGCTACTTTCGTGTAAAAATGTCGCTGGCTGGTAGGATAGGCATAATATTCGCAAGGAAATGGATAGGCGGAACTACGGTTTCGGATGCGCTTGGTGCTGCGGCAAAGCTGAATGCTGTAGGAGAGAAGGTGATAATAAATTATCTGGGGGAAGAACTCACTGACAAAGCGAAAGTGAGCAAGACGGTGCGCACTTACATTGAGATAATACGGAGGATGAAGTCAGAATCAATAAACGGTTGCATTGCAGTAAAGCCGACGCAGCTCGGGCTTAACATAAGTTACAGTGAGTTTGAATCAAACTATGAAAAGATAGTTGAATATGCAGAGAGGATGGGGATCTTCGTATGGATGGATATGGAGGATTACATTACTATTGACCGCTCCATAAAAGCGTACTTGCACGTGTTAAAAAAGCGCAGGAATGCCGGTATATGCATACAGTCGAAATTACTGCGCAGTTATCAGGACATAAAACGGATATCCAAGCACAGAGGCATAATCCGGCTCGTAAAGGGAGCCTATGCCTCGCATTACGGGATAACGTACATGAAAAAGACAGGCGTGGATAACAATTACCTGAAATGCATGAATTATCTGTTCAAGTCAGGTTCTAAATTCATGGTGGCTACGCACGACGATAAGATGATAGGGCAGGCAAGGCGCCTTGAAGCAAGGGCACATAGGAGGACGATGTTTGGCATGCTTAAAGGCATACGGCCTTCGCTTGCACGCGCCCTCATAGCTGAGCATGAGGATGTCTACATATACGTGCCTTTTGGGGAGGAATGGCTAGAGTACTCATTGAGGAGGCTTAAAGAGCTTGAGCATTCGATGCTTATATTACGGTCACTTATAAGCAGTTAATCCCGTATAAATCTCCCTGAAGTTGCAGCCTTCCGCACCACATGCTGACAAGACAAGATTATTATATAACATAAATTAGAGCTAGAATCAACAAGGGCTGATGGTTTTATGGAGATGCGCGAGATAGAGCATTCAATAACTAACATAAAAGCAGACACCAACAGAACTGAGATTTTGAAAATTGCAGCTCGCAGAGCATGGAAGAAGACAAAGCACACTGCGATGATTCTACCTATGGTAGCCATGCTCACTATATCTGGGACCTCACTTCCACCAGTTAATTCGCATTGGATTGAGAGTGCAATGAGATCGCAGGGTCAGGCGATTGAACAAAGTTACGTTTCAGGGCATGAGCTAAAACACGCGCAGATAGGCTTGTCTGCAACAAGAGATCCATGCAGCACAATGGCATCAGAAACCAAAATAAGTTCAACGCCTGACTACGGGCTTGATGGCACATTCTGGGCATATGCAAATAGCAGTAAGGGTTGGACTGGAGGAGATAGCGGTGTATCAGTAAAGCTTCCTGATGGCAGGACCGTGTGGTTATACTCTGACAGCTATATGGGAAATGTGGTCAACGGATCGCGCCAAGGCATAGTGCCATTCATGCATAATGTGGCAGTAGTGCAGGATGGGAATAGTTTCACTACACTGCATGGAGGCACCTATGAATCACCCAAGTCACTCATGACTGCAGGACTTGAACCAGGTAGCTTTTATTGGAACAATGGAGCAATAGTAAGTGACAATACCTTGTATGTATCATATTCAAACATGCATTACTTGGGCAACGCGACATTGTGGGGCTTCAAAAGCTCTGGAACAATATTGGCAGAGTACTCCCTGCCCAGCATTACCCTAAAGAGCGTCACCCAGCTTAGCAGTAAGGAAGGTATAACTTGGGGAGCGTGGATGCTTGATGAGGGAGGTTACACATACATATATGGAACTAAAGCAGATAATAATGGACTAGTGCTTCAGAATTACATGTACGTGGCACGTGCACCTAGAGCAGATATCCTTGGTGGATGGAAGTATTTTGATGGAACAGGTTGGACGAATGACCAGTCTCTCTCAGTCCCAATTACCAACGCGGCAGATGGCCAGTTCAGCGTCACTAAGCTTGGAAGCATGTACATTTTAGTGACTATGCAGGATTTGCCCTACAGCGACAAGCTGATGATGTATTTTGGATGCAGCCCTACGGGTCCTTTTGTTGACGGAAAGGTAGCGTATACTACAGTGGGGCAGACAGGAGCGTATGGCACAAATGGTGACCCGGACATATACACATACGGCGCGTACGCACATCCAGGCCTCTCCAAGGGCAATACCCTGGTAATATCATATGATGTTAACAGCTCAAATTGGGGCGAATTGAACAGCAATGTCAACATAGTCAGACCCAGATTCATAGATGTAACTGTGAGTTTTGCGAATTCAGAAGGATAACGGAGATGACATAGACCATGTTTAAACCACACATACGAACAATTTTGCAGACTTAGAAGGTTTAAAGAGCTTGAGCACTAAATGCTAATACTGCATTAGAATAATTGGTCTGGAGATTACTTGATAAAGCTGATAATATTCGACCTTGGGGGCGTGGTGATATCCATTCCCGAGTATAAGTATTTTGACTACCTAGCACGTGAGAATGATGTTTCTCCGTATCTCGTGGAGAGGATAATTAGCATATCCGCCCCGGTGCTCGAATCCGGAAAGATAAGCCTCAGTGAATTCCAGGACAACATGGGGAGAGAGTTTGGAATGCCCAGCAGGAAGGTTGGGTGGCTGACTTTCTTCAAGAAACGTGCGAAGCTTGATGAAGATGTCATCACGATTGTTGAGTCGCTTAGCAAGAACTACAAGATAGCGTTTCTGTCGAATATAGACAAATGGCGATATGATTATGTCATAAAACACATAATGGCAGGCGTGCTGCATCTGTTTTCGTATAAGTTTGCCTCATTCAGGCTTGGCTCGGTAAAGCCCTCTCCACGAATATACAGAGAGGTGCTGAAGCGGACAAGGTTCAGGTCCAGCGAAGTAATTTTCATAGACAACAATTATGAAAATGTGGAAGGCGCACGCTCAGTAGGCATGAAATCCATAAAATTCAGCAATCCTAAGAGGTTGGCGCTAGAATTAAAGAAGTTTGGCATTAAATTAGAATCGGTGTAATATTGGCTGAGGACGAGAAGGTTGAGCGGATAGAGGCAAGTAAATCCGAGAACTTCTCTGAATGGTACGTGCAGACGATAATCAGGAGCGGATTTGTTGACTATTCCGATGTGTCCGGATGCATAGTGTTCCTTCCGCCCGCATATTTTGCCTGGCAGGCCATAATGAATGCTGTAGACGCAGAATTCAAGAAGGTGGGGATAGAGGATGCTTATTTCCCGCTTCTCATACCGGAAAAACTCCTCGAGCATGAAAGTGAGCATTTCAAGGGCTTTGTTCCGGAAGTGGCATGGGTCACTGAGACCGGAAAGACAAAGCTTGACGAGAGGCTTGCAATACGTCCCACCTCCGAGACCATAATGTACAGGAGCTTCTCGAAATGGATAAGGTCATGGAGGGATCTGCCATTACGGCACAACCAATGGAACAACGTGCTTAGGTGGGAGTTCAAGCACCCGACACCGCTGATAAGATCAAGGGAATTCCTCTGGAACGAGGGACATAGCGTATTCGCCAGCGAAGCAGAAGCGATAGCGGAGAGGGACGAGGTGATCGGCATATACCTTAAGGTTCTGAAGGAATACCTTGCCATTCCTGGGATAGTGGGTAGGAAGAGCGACAGCGAGAAGTTCGCAGGAGCGGTTGCAAGCTACAGCGTAGAGCACGTAATGCCTGATGGGTGGGCATTGCAGGGGCCTGACCACCACTATGATGGACAGAACTTCGCAAAACCGTTTGATATAAAGTTCCTTGACAGGGATGGGAAAACTTCATACGCGTACCAGAACACCTTCGCGATATCCACGAGAGAGCTTGCAGTGATTGTATCAACGCATGGTGATGATAGAGGACTGGTCATGCCCCCAAAACTTGCCTATGTGCAGGTTGTGATTGTGCCAATATACAAGAAGGACAACAAGGCAAAGGTCGATGTTTATGCCAAGAAAGTGTATGAAGGCATAAAAGGGCATTTCAGAGTAAGACTTGATGACAGAGAAGGGTACACTCCTGGCTACAAGTATAATGAATGGGAGATGAAAGGAGTGCCAGTCAGGCTCGAGATAGGGGAAAGGGACATTGCTGGCAATTCGGTAATGGCAGCAAGGAGGGATACTGGTGAAAAGAAGCCTATAAAACTCGATGAACTGGCAGGAGAGTTAGATAGGCTTATGACCTCTATACATGAAAGTCTTTATATGAAAGCCAGCGAGTTCCTGAAGTCCCACGTGCATAGAATAAGCACATATGAAGAATTGAAGAACATACTTGCAAAAGATGGAGGGATAATAACCGCACCGTGGTGTGAAAGCCCGGAGTGCGAGACCAAGATAAAGGCGGAGACCGGAGCTAAGATAACAAACATACCAGTTGAACAGGGAAAGTTTGCTGACAAGTGCGTATATTGCGGAAAGAAGTCGAAATGCGAAGCCAATTTTGCAAGATCCTACTGAGCACACTTCTCCTTTACAAGGGCCATGCAGTACTTGTGCTTCTGCTTCGCCCCAACATCGTCGGCATTCTTGATCTGCCGTGCGTCTGCCTGTTCGAATCCTAGTTTCTCATATACCTTCTTGTTCCAGAACAGGGTAAGCGCGACCAGCCTGTCGCCGTGGCCGACATAGTTATCATAGGCATAGTCCACAAGCAGGCGGCTTATGCCCTGCAGCCTGTGGTCCACAGCAACTGACATTGATTGTATGTAAACGTTTGTACCACGGCGCTCAAGGCCCATGCATCCCACGAGACTTCCTTCTGGTTCCTGTGGATAAGCCATACTTCCGACTCGCGTATATAGTCTGTCGAGAGCTTAACTGATTGCACAAGACCAGTTATGTCGCGGGTGTCTTTTGGGCTTGCCAGGCTCACGTCGCGCCTGCGCAGCACATCCTTCAGGTCGGCTTTGGCCATTGGTTTCATCTTCATGCTTCTGCCATCCAATCATTTCATATCAGAGACTCTCTTTTTCATCACTAGTCAGAAATACCTCATCTCATCATACGATTAATTTCTGGGACCCAGATATTTAACCCTATTGCGAACCACTGCTGCATGATGAAAGAAGTAATATGTACCGCTTATCTTACGCGGAAACTGGATATTCGCAAAGACGTTTTACGGTTTCAACCACGTCGAAATTGTTGTGCACCAACCACCATGCAATCATCTTGCAACCATCCACGTACCTTCTGCTGGACTCGTTTTTAAGCTCCTCTGGCATGTCTTGCGAAGCGACATACGCCTGCGCGGCCTTAGGGTTTCTTATGATTCTTTTAAGATGCTCCACTGTTTCTTTAGGCATATTCTTTCCGCTGAGCGCATCTATGAATAGTGATGCGGATTCGTCAGTTGCCCTTTTGCTGGAAAAGATGCCGATAGTCCAGGATAATTCTAGAGCCATGGCTCCGGCTTCCACGAATGCGGTAGCTCCGCGATCCTTGCCATACTTCCGAAGATAGACGTTACTAAAATCTGGATTCTCGAATTGCAGCACATGACCGTATTCGTGTACGAAGGTGGCATGATAATAAGGCTGGAAAAGCTCTTTGGTAGCTATATTTATGCTCCTAAAGTCGAATAACCTGCGGTGTTTTCTATTCCAGTGTCCTTGTCCAGTATCTTTCCTATATTAACCTTAAGTTGCACTGGCTGGCCTTCACCATTAATCCTCAGGCCAAATTTCGCTGAATGAGACATAGCCACATGCAGGCCGCCTGTGGTCTTGCTCACCATTCTCTACGCCATGAAGAAAGATTTTGCCAAAGAATGACTATTATTTGTGCAGTATATCTACTTATTTACAGTGAGCCAACAATCGACATAAGTTCTTTTGTCTTAAGAACTCTAATTCTCC
>JAJYVC010000064.1 GCA_021792235.1 Microcaldota archaeon | reverse complement strand
GGGTGTTCTACAGAGAACAAGTGGGATCGTTGCTGTTGACGAATGCCTGTTCGAGTACATGGGCGAAACTAGTATACCCCTCCTCCGGAAATACAGGAACATGATAATTACAAGGAGCCTTTCAAAGGCTTTTGGCATTGCTGGTCTGCGACTAGGTTATGTAATAGCGGATAAGGAACTGATAGAGGCGCTTGAGAGGATAAGGCAGCCTTTCAACGTTAATGCAGTGTCGGAAGCGGCAGGACTTATTATATTTGATTATCTTTCATACTTTAAGCATGCAGTAGAAGAAACTAAAAAGATTAGAGATTCATTCTGCAATGCGCTTGATGAGAGTGGGATAGGATACATGAAGCCTGAAACACCCTTTGTTTTTGTCAATTTCGGAAGTATGGACAATGCAAAGAAAGCATTCAAAAAACTAAGAAATGCGGGAATAAATACATTCCCTGCATGGGACAGCGAGTTTACTGCTTCAGTAAAAATGCCATTCATAAGGTTCAGCATAGGAAGCAAGGACGAAATGGATTATGTTATTAGGATAATTAGGGGGTGAATAAATGACTGTGACTAAGGATAACAGTAATATAGACGCATTGCTAGATAGGGATGGGATGGTAAGCATGCTATCGAAGATGATAGCGATAAAGGCACTATCACCAAAGAGCGGCGGAACAGGCGAGATGGAAAGGGCGCAATTCCTGAAATCAGTCCTAGAAGGTTGGGGTTTCGAAGTGAAGGAATACATTTACACAGATTCCGATGGCGTAAAGAGGCCAAACCTTGTAGTCAAGTACGGCGATAACGACAGAACGCTCTGGTTGGTGCCGCATATGGATACAGTGGCAGCAGGCGATCCGGGGGCTTGGAAAACCGACCCGTTCACCGCAACTGTAAAGGAAGGTAGGATATATGGCAGGGGCAGTATGGATGATGGACAAAGCCTTGTTAGCGCCTTATACTCGCTCAAGGCACTAAAGGATTCTGGCTCAACCCCCCCAATTAACTTTGGGCTGGCAATAGTTGCAGACGAGGAGCTAGGCAGCGTATACGGCATTGAGAAACTTGTTGAGGAGAAAGGTTTGTTCTCCGACTCCGACATGTTTATGGTTCCAGATTGGAGCACAAGTGATGGTAGCAAGGTTGAAGTTGCAGAAAAGAGCGTGCTCTGGCTTAAATTTACGTTTGAGGGTAAGCAGGTTCATGCAAGCACACCAGATGACGGAGTTAACGCGCTACGCGTTGCAATCAAGTTTTTTTACAAATTAGATAGCTTCCTTCATGAGAAGTACAATGCAATTGATCCCATATTTGAGCCTAGTACCTCTACTTTTGAGATGACAAAGCATGAAAAGAATGTGGATAGCGTTAACATTGTCCCTGGCAAGGAGGTATTCTACCTTGACTCTAGAATATTGCCACGCTACGACATAGATCAGGTTCTTATGGATATAAAAGAGTTTTCAAAATCCCCTGAATTCATTCCTGCGAAGATAACTATAGATGTAGAGGAGAAGAATGCCGCGCCCCAGTCGACTCCAGTATCCGCTGAGATAGTAAAGCTCCTTCGCAAGACAGTGAAGGAATACAGAGGCTTTGAGCTGGAGCCTGTGGGAATAGGTGGAGGTACGTGCGCCACATTTTTCAGGAGGAAGGGTTTCCCTACTGCTGTATGGTTTACTGGGGATGACATAGCCCATCAGCCTAATGAATATGCGAGCATCGACAATATGATAAATGATGCAAAGGTTTTCTTGGGCCTATTCAGGCGGGAGTGATTGAGGTATGCTTACTGCCTAGTTATGGACAGTAGCCCTCCGTCATGTATGAACGCCTTTAGCTCCCTTACTTCGTCATAGACCACTCTGTCTTCTTCAAACTCTACAACTTTATCCTTGAAGAAGTCGAGGATCCTCTTGGCGTTGTTGCTTGGTTTAAGACCCTCTTTCATCCTGATCCTAAGGGCGATTATATCGCACCATAACTCTATTGCAAGTATGTTCTCTGAGTTTTCCAGTATTACAAGCGCCTTGCTGGCTGCTATCGGTGCCATGCTTACGAAATCCTCTTTGTCCTCGCAGGATGGTATACTATCAGATGATGCAGGATGTGAGAACACTTTATTCTCGGATGCCAGGTGTGCTGCAGTGTACTGGAGTATCATTGCACCATTCATAAGTCCTGCCTTGTCTGGTGCAGGGGATATCAAAAATCCTGGAAGCCCCTCGCTCAGATTTCTTGTCACGAGCTTGAAAATCCTTCTTTCAGCTATGTTGCCTAATATGCCAAGTGCGATGCCGAGATTATCCATATAGAGGCTTATATACTGGCCATGAAAATTGCCCCCGCTGAAACTCTTGTTGAAATAACTGTTATCCTGCACTATCAGTGGATTATCTGTTGCGGAATTGATCTCCGTATTGATCATTTTCCTAGAGGACTCTAACGTATCTATCACCGAGCCATGAACCTGTGGTATACATCTTATGGAGTAAGAGTCCTGGACCTTCTTAAAGTCCTGGTATACATTTCGTGAGTTCTGTATCTGTTCTATGTGGGTAACCATTCCGCTGGATTTTAAGTAATCGCGTATCCTTCTGGCGGATTCGATTTGCCCTGGGTGCGGTCTTGCAGCGTGAAGGCCTTCATAAAACGCAGACTCAAAACCTTTTACAGATTCCGTGGTCAGTGCAGCTATTATGTCTGCACTGTGCTGCAAGTTTTCACCGTAATGGACGGCATATGCTGCCATGGCGGCTGAAACCGTGCTTCCGTTGT
>JAJYVC010000029.1 GCA_021792235.1 Microcaldota archaeon | reverse complement strand
GGCAACATTTGCCATGTTTCCTGCAAACAACTCATACGTCTTTGTAAGTAGGAATTCCCAGACATATGTCGGTATTCTGAGAAAGAACTTTTGCAAGGTGGTGAAGTGGGGTGTGCTGTCTTCGAACTTAAAATAATCTGCAAACTCAGTCAATAAGTCTGCAATATCCCTGTATGTTTTGTCCTCGTATTTCATTAACAATATTGCAACTGCAAGTTGACGTTGCGTATATGTCTTCTTTGAGAACCTATCAGAATACTGCTTTAGTACTCTGCTTACCTCCCTAAAAGCCGTTTCAATAAACCTCTTATACCTGGAGTCGCCCTTCTCTTTCATGTGAGTCGCCAAATAACTCACATTGCCGAAGGGTTAAAATCCTTCGGCATTTATATTGAATAGAGGAATTCTACAGAGCCATTTATTAAAGAATAGTCTTCTAGTTGGTACATGATACTTACAATCACTTTACTTATGTCGCACACCCCGTATAAGTAGTTGCACTTTTATTTCCTTTTCAATATCCTTTACTAAGTCAGCTTCAAAGTCTTTCTTTAATTTTCCAGACGCAATTGATTTATGAAACTTGTTCAGATATTCATAATTCAATCCTATCGCAAACTCTTTTGGATTTTTGAATGTAAAAGTTTCAGAGACAAACTTGTGGTGATGCGCATACAAAAGATATTTCCCATTATTGGATACAAAGATCTGAGACCAGTCCATGCATAAGTAATTTCCTTTATGGCTTCCCATCTTTACTAATCCAAAACCATCAGTATATATTGGAGTTTGGGAATAAAGAAGTGAAGATTTTCTAAGTTTAATTAATCTCCTGTATTCGCTGCTTTTTGTAAATTTTTGACACCAATCAAATATTTCTGTGGCTAACTTTAACTTTATAGAATATTTTTGATGTTCATTCTCGAGCCACGTTCTCTCCCTTTCCTTAATAATCTCCTCCCTTTTAATATTCGCTTTCCTTATCTGCTCTAATCTTTTTGATGCAGTAATTATGCGTCCCAGTGGATACGTAAGTCCATTGGCTTCAATATTATGGGTCTTTAGACTGCTACTTGGACTTAATTGCCCCTTCCTTTGCTTTGATAGATTTTTCTTGATCATTCAATCACAGGTAGATATATAATTATTCCTAGATATAATAATTATTGAAACAATTATTCCTATAGGAATCAATATGGTCTTACCGAATCTAGAATCAATAAAATACAGGAGAAGTATGCTTGGTCTCTCACAGCACGCATTTGCAAAGCAAACTGGGATAAGCCAGTCCATGCTTGCCAAAGTGGAAAGCGGAAAAGCAGAGCCAAGTTTCAGGATCGCAACATCCCTTTTTGATAAACTCGACGAACTTGAGAACATACGGTCCAAGAAAGCTAAGGATGTTATGAATTGCAACGTAGTGGTACTTAATGAAGATGACGATGTTGAGAAAGCCATTCGGCTATCAAAAAAGCACGCAATATCACAGTTTCCAATAGTTCATAATGGATTCCTTGTTGGAAGTGTATCTGTAAGGGAACTGTTGGATGTGGAGAAGGATGGGAAAATAGGCTCAATTACAGGAGTTTCACTGCCTACTGTGAACGAGAATACGCCCATTGAGGCTGTAAAGGTACTTTTGAAGTCAAGTCAGGCAGTATGGGTTGTAGAGAATGGTAAAGTAAAAGGAGTAATAACTGCTGAGGATCTTCTTTAAAACCATCTAAATCATAATCTTAGTTTCATTAGCTTCTTTAATGTTTTTCTCTCTAATGACACCCTCTTTCCTTCTTTTATCTTTTTCTTCAACCTGAACGTGCCTTTTCGATAATCCAATACGTCTAGCATCTTTCGTAGTCATATTCTTGATAACATAGTTATCTTCCGCTCTGTTTTTCTGTCATAGATAACGTAATCGTTATCTGAAACTCCGATGACTTCGCTTTCCTAAAACTATGTTAGAAAGGGGTGCAAAATCTCTTCGCTATATATAACACCAAGCATTCTTTTGGTTTGTATCTGAGTGAATGCTCGCGATCGCATATGCGCTGGACCGTGGCAAGCGGTTATGTGGTACGGATCGCGGCCGTGGTGGCAGGAAGCAGGCAGAATTATGCCGATCCCATGTACACTGCAACGATAGGACAAGGGTATTTAATTTCCAGTTCCTTTTATAGGATTATTTATTGGCTGTACTAGCATGGTATCGTAAATGTCGCTGTTTGAGATAAAAATAAGGAAGCTTGAATATTTCGAGAAATGGCTTATACTCGGCGGGCTGATTGGTATTGCTGCCGGCATAGGTGCAATAATATTCTATTATGCCATCATATATGCACAGAGCCTGTTCCTAGGCAATATCGTAGGGATGTCTGTGCCTACAGCATCTGGGGAGGGAAACAATGCATTCGTAGCAGGAAACTACCTGCTCGTGCCGATCTCGATAATACTTGGAGGGCTGCTTTCGGGATTCCTGGTTTACAAGTTTGCACCGGAAGCAGAAGGCCATGGAACCAATTCCATAATAAACTCATTCCACAACAAGAACGGGAATATAAGGAAGAGAGTACCGATAGTAAAGACCATAGCGTCGGCAATAACAATAGGCTCAGGAGGAAGCGCGGGAAGGGAGGGGCCTACCGCGCAGATAGCAGCTGGGATAAGCTCATTCATGGCAGATGTATTCAGGCTGACTAAGAAAGAGAAGAGGATAGCAGTGATAGTAGGTGCAGGGGCTGGAATAGGCACCATATTCAAGGCACCGATAGGTGGCGCGCTGCTTGCGGTAGAAGTCCCGTACAAGCGTGACCTTGAGACGGCTGCGCTCTTCCCGGCAATAGTCGCAAGTGCAGTTGGCTACACCATATTCGGCGCAATAGTTGGATTCCAGCCAATCTTCGGATACTATCTTGGGGTGTTCAGCCCGATGAGCCTTCCGCTTTACGCTGTGCTGGGCGTGGCCACTGGAATCTTCGCAATAATATACGTGAAGTTCTTCTATGGCGTGCACCGCAGATTCAAGGCGCTGAAAATAAGCAACTACTACAAGCCGGCGATAGGAGCAGTGATGGTTGGTATTGTGGCGATGCTGTTCCCTGAGATAATGGGTGTCGGATACGGCTGGGTACAGCTCATGGTCAATGGTACGCTTGGGTCTTTCCCGACATACGGGCTGCCCATACTCCTCGTGCTTCTCATTATGCCTTTTGCAAAGATAGCTGCCACGTCGTTTTCGGTTGCCACTGGAGGCAGCGGTGGTGTGTTTGCGCCGGGCATATTCGTAGGCGCCTCAGTCGGTCTCCTTTTCGGTATGATTTTCCACATGGCATTTCCAGCCATTGCTCCGGAAGTCGCACCATTCGTGATAGTCGGCATGCTGGCGCTTATGGGTGGAGCCGGAAAGGTACCGCTGTCTGTGCTGCTCATGGTAACGGAGATGACCGGGAGCCTGCAGCTGCTTCCAGCAGCGATGATTGCAGTCTCGTTGTCCTATCTGATATCCGGACAGAACACGCTTTACAGCTCCCAGGTCACCTCGAAGGAGGATTCGCCGGCACACATGCACGAATACCACAAACCCATACTGGGAAGCGTGAAGCTCAAGAATCTTCAACTCAATGACTTTGCTGTTGACGCTGAAGTGACAGTAGCGGATGCAATAAAACGCATGAAGGAGCTGGACATAACATCAATACCTGTAATAGACAAGCGCAGACGCACCAAGGGCGGGAAGCTTGGTGCGCTCGGGATGGTTGCATTGGCAAATATACATCACGCACCTTCCGAAAGGGTGAGAAAGTTCGTTAAATGGGACATAAGGAGAGTCAGGCTTGACAGTACCGGTCGCATAGCTATCGGAGTGATGTCAGAGGCAGGAACCACATGGGTTGCCGTTGAAGAAGGCAATAAGTATGTAGGCTGCATAACGCTCAGGCAGATAGTCAAGGAATATAACAGAAGGCTTAAGGATCTCGCACTTGAAGAATGAGTCCGGGCAGCCATTTAGCAATCCTTAAAATCCTTATCTGAGATATTATACCATGCGCGACCTTGACAGTGCAATAGAGAACCTGGAGGCGTGGGAGGCCAAAGAGAGGGGCACTTCCAACAAAGCCGTAAAGAGCCAGAGTGGTAAGACAAGGGTAGGCGCTGTTGAACAGTTCTTTGACAGGATAGGCGTGGTCGCAATAACACTTAGTGCAGGTCTTAAGGTAGGGGACATAATAGAGATAGGTAGGGAGGACGATGCAATAAGGCAGAGGATATCCAGCATGCAGATACATCGCAAGGATGTCTTAGAGGCTTATGAAGGAGACTCTGTAGGAATAAAGCTAAAGCACCCGGTTGATGTCGGGAGCGACGTATACCTGATAGGAGAGTCAGCTTCAGAAGCCTAGTGCCTTCTTGATAAACACCAACTTTGTCCTGCCGGGCCTGTCCCTCTCTATTATAAGTATCTTGTTCACGCTGCTCCCGGGGGCGCCGTACACCCTCCTCATCCTTTCGCTTTCTAGAGGAAGTGCATGCTCGTAGATCCTCTTGAACGCCTGGTCGAGGTCTTTTACTATCTTATTCGTGCCCACGGCGAGTGCTAGATTTGCGGCGCCGTACACGTACGTTGATATCTGGCTCCCGGAGCCCGAGGCAACAATTATCTGACCGTCCTCAGTGACTGCCTGCACGCTTCCTATGGCATATTCTGGGCTCGTTGACTTCCTCCTCAAGGCATCGCGCATATCCTTTTCGGCATGGGACATTATCTCCTTTCTTAGAGATCTGTACTTTCCGCTTTCATTTATTATGTCAGTTACGCCAAGGGTATCAAGCGTTGTTGACGAAGCCTCCATTACCTCCGAACCTTCCGGTATGAACGCGAGGATTTTGCCTCTGGCCTCATTGACGTTGTCGGCCATTACAGCATCTATACCCCTCTGCTTCAATGAATCCATTGTCTTCTCTACAACTCCATTATCCGGCAGCTTATTCCAGTCCATAATTTCACCGCATTGATACGTTGCAATCTGTAGCCTCTACTGATATATAAATATATAGGTTGTCCTATATTTATATTATCATTTGAGAAGTGTGGACAAGGCTTCGTTGAGTATCCTTTTCGCCTGCGGCATCATGGATTTCCCCACGTTTACGACCTCGTCGTGACTCAGAGAAGACTGCATGCCCGCGCACATGTTTGTAACATAGGATATTGTCGCATAAGGTATTGAGAGTTCATTGGCGAGGACCACCTCTGGCACGCCAGTCATTCCCGCGACGTCGCCTCCGACCCTCCTGAACATCTCTATCTCTGCGGCGGTCTCGTACCTTGGCCCCTCGGAGCATACGTACGTGCCCTTCTCGGCGAATTTTTCCGTGACCGTATCCTTGAGAGCTTTTATCAGTGCATCCCTGACTTCCTTTGAATATGGATAAGATACATCAGTATGCTGCACATGGCCGATATCGCTGAAAAAAGTCGACTGCCTTGACTTTGTGAAATCCAGGAACTGGTCTATTATGACATAGCTCCCTACGCCTATCTTTTCATTCATAGACCCGACTGCAGACGTAGCTATTATGTAGCTTATGCCGAGCTTCTTTGCGGCCATTATGTTCGCCCTGTAGTTTATCATGTGCGGTGGGACAGAGTGGCCCTTTCCATGCCTTAAAAGCAGATATACTCTGCTGTTTGACCGGCTACTGTACACGCTTGCCGCGCCGTATTGCGTGTCTATCTCAGATGCGCCACCTATCTCGCCCTTGTAAAGGTCGTAAAGGCCGCTGCCCAGTATCACCATTGCCTTCTTTCCCTGCACCATATCCTCATCTTACTATAGTTGAATTGCATCCCGCAGGCGTGGCGAACATGCCGCTGATTATCAGCCGAAGATAGCCCACGTAAGGAACGTCTCCTATTACGTATCCGACCACCGCGCTCTCGTTTGCAGGATAGTTCACGAACTGCACGTCAAGCCCGCCATTGTTGTCTCCTTTGGTGAGCATGTAGTACTCGTTTCCAGACTTTATCGCGGCAAAGAGCCTGTGGATTATGTCCCCGCTAAATGAGTCCCTGCTTGTAGTCCTGTACACTATTATCGGATTGCTGTAGTTCTCGTTTATGGTGGTATTGGCTATTGTGATGCTGGATGTCTGCGCGGTGTAATAGGTGTTGCCATTCTGGCTGACGTTCTCTATGGAATAGTTATATTTTATCAGGTTGCTGCCCTGAGAGTCCACCATGCACGATCCTATCCTGCTGCTAAGTCCCTCAGACTCGAAGGCATCTATGCACTGCGTATTGTACAGCGCCACTGGCAGCTGCCTTGACCCGAAGATCTCGGCTATTTCGGCCTTATCGGAAGGGTTGTACGCAAAATAGGCGAGAGACTCGCTTGAGATGTTTGCTATTGTGCGATTGAATTCCTGCGGCGATACGTTGACGACAGGCACATTGTGGGATTCCAGGAAACTTGACATGTTTGGTATGCCGTGAAGCAGGACCATGTCTCCCCTATGCAGGGACGGCAGCATGCTGCAGCTTGCAACCACATCGACAGGAGAGGATGTCTCGAGCACAGCCATGAGTATCATCCACACGATGGCTATGGCAACTATGGCCATTATTACATCATAGAGGCTCTTCCTGACACCATCTTCTTTGATGCTGTACTTGAACTCCACGGCTATGATCGTGATCAGCAGCACAAATGCGAGCGCGCCTATGAGCTGCGTCCCGGTAACCACGTAGCCTATGACTGATGCAACAAGAGCAGCATATAGGATGTAGAGCTCGTACTGCATTGGCTTTTTCTGCACGCCGTGCCTGTCAGCTTGTCTCTTCCTCACCGCATCACTGCTGCTTTCCCTTGATCATGCTGCTTATCTCCAGGCCGATGGCCTTGGACTCTTTGCTCTTGTCCATAGCTACGCCTATCGCAGTGTCCGCATTCACTATCAGCGAGTTGTTGTGGCTTATTACTATGAACTGCGCGGCGTCGCTCATCTGCTTTATCAGCTTGGAGAGCAGTTTTGCGTTCTCGGAGTCCAGGGCAGCATCAACCTCATCGAAAAGATACAGGGACGACTTTTTGCAGAGGTGTATGGAGAACAACAACATCAGCGCAACCATGGACTTCTGCCCTCCTGAAAGGGATTTGAGAGGTATATCTGATTTGCCGTCGTTCAGCTTGAGGATTATGCCGCTATTTAACGGATCGGTTTCGTCCTCAAGCATGATCGATGCCTTGCCAGGGAATACGTAATTGTACAGCTTGGAGAAGTTCTTGTTGACCTGATTTAGCATATCCATGAACGTTTGCAGCTTCTTTGAGTCTATCTCCTCTATCATGTGCAGCACAGCGTCCTTCTCTGACTGAAGGGTATCAACCTTGGACACTGCCTCATCAGTCTGCTTCTTCATTTCATCGAACACTTCTGGAGCCTTCAGATTGACAGCACCCATGGCCTCAAGCTTGCCTTTTATGGTGTTTGCCTCTATGTCCATCTCTTCTGGCTTGCCCTCTAGCAGGGTAAGTTCTGGGGATTGGTAAGATGATGTCGAGAGTTCCGCGGTTATGTCGTTGAGCCTCGTATCTGCAGTCGCTTTCTTCAGCTGCAGGTCGGCTATCTGCCTGTCGATGCCCGTGATCTCGCCCTCAAGCTTGCCTATCTCGACGCTCAGCTTGCTGATATCTGAATTTATCGCGTTCTGCCTGTCTATTATCTTCTTGCTTGAGTCGCTCTTGCTGCTTATCTCTTTTTCTATCTCTGCCTTGGATTTACTGAGCACCTCATGCCTGATTTCCTTCTCGTCCAGCTGCTGCTTTAGACCCTTGATCAGTTTCTTGCGCTCCGATATGGTATATGAAAGGTCAGAAGACTTCTGCTCAAGGATAGATGCCTCGGTGGTAAGCGACGCGATGCTCTTCTCCAATGACACTATCTCCTGCCGCAGCTTCTCTGATCTTTCCTTCTCCTCCTTGAGCCTACCTGATTTGGCCAGGCTCTTCGATGCAGCACCGACCTTGTCGAATAATTCTGAACGCGCCTGCCTGGATGAATTAAGTGAGGATACTGCATCAAGCTTCTCCTTGTCCTTTGACTCGAGCTCCTTCCTAATCCTCGATTCCGAATCCGACACCACCTTTATCTGCTGCGATAGGCCGTCCTGAAGTTTTGCCAGCCTCGCAAGCCCATTTACGGTGGTCTTTAATTCTGACTCAAGGCTGCTTATATGTGCCTCTGCCACATATCTGGACTTTTCTGCGTCCTTGAGGCTCTGCTCTGCCAATTCCGAGTTCCTCTTAACATTGTCGCGCTCCGATTCGAGCTCCTGCATCTTGCTCAGTATGGACGCTATGGATAGCCTCTTCTTCATCCCGCCGCCGGACACGATGCCAGACTGCTCTGCGATGTCGCCTTCAGGAGTAACGTATCTGTGCTTACCTATGCCGTATTTCCTGGCGTCATTTAAGGTTGGTATTATGTATGTGTCATTGAATATGAACGAGAAGGCTCTGGAGAACCTGGTCTCGAACTTGACCACATCTATTACAGGCGTTATGCCCTTCTCCTTCTGCAGAGGTCTGAAGTTCACTTCCTCCATAGGTATGAACGTCGCCCTCCCGATGCCATTCTTCTTGAGATGCTCTATTATCCTGCTTGCCGTGGCTATTGAATCCACTACGAAATACTCGAGCCTGTTCCCTGCTGCGGCCTCAACTGCATAGGCATTCTCTGCGCTGTACCTGCACAGCGAGCCGGCCTTTCCATAGAAGCCGTCATTCTCCCCGAAAGCAGAGGCTATCCTCGCCTCGAGGTTGCCGTCATTCTGCTGCACTCTCGCCTTCTGCTCGGCGAGATTCATGCGCTCTGCATCTATCTCGTAAAGCCTCTTCCCGAACATCGCACACTGCTTCTTCAGTTTGTCTATTGTCGATGCGATGTCTACTACATTCTGCTTCGACGCCGAGATCTCGGACTCTATGTGCTTCTTCTGTTCTCCTGTTTCCTTGAGTTCACTGACAGAAGCTTCAAGCTCAGACTGCAGGTCTGTCTTCTTGCGCGATGAGACAGTAAGGTCTGCCTGGAGCTGGAACATGTAGCTCTCTATGTCCCTGAGCCTGTTCTCCTCCAGCGATATGGCTGCACCCAGGTCCGAGATTTCCTTCTCATAGTCCACCCCTTCCACTGCAGGGCCGAGTTTGCCCAGCTCCTTCTCCAGCGGCGCTATCTTGGATTTAAGCTCTTCTATGGATGACTTGTTTAGCTTTACCTTTTCCGCTGCTGCAGCTAGCTCGGTATCGTACTGGCCTATTGCGAACTTCGTCTCGTCTATCGACTTGCGAAGGCCAGGTATCTCGACATCTAGCTTGGCGAGTTCGTTCCCGGTGACGCTTAGCTTTGAGTTAGTCTCGCTGGACGCCGAGTTTATGCTGTTGAGCTCCTTGGCAAGCGCCTGGCTCTCCTCGCCAAGCTTGTCCCTCTTCTCTTTGCAATCGGCCAGCTTTTGCATTGTGCCGGACCTCTTTAAATCGAGTGAAGAGAGTTCGCTTGAATACGAATCTATTGAGGATTTCAAGTCGCCCTGCCTTATGGTCAGCGCACTGAACCTGAGGTTCTTTATCCTGGTGTTCATCTTCTGGTAGTTCTCCGCAGCCTCCTTCTCCTTCTCAAGATTACTGAGATAGCCCTGCCTCTCCGCAAGCTGCGCGCTTGCTACGCTGATGTTCTGGTCCATCTTCTCCAGCTCCTTGAGGGCTTCTGACCTCTTGTCATCGTACTCTTTTATGCCTGCAGCATTGTCTATAAGGCCTCTCCTCTCTTTGTTGTTCAGCGTTGCTATGGTGTTTATCTCGCCCTGCGCTATGGTCGTGGTGTCACCGACCCTTATGCCCTCCCTGGAAAGGAATTCTATTATGTCCTTCCTTGGCATGGTCTTCCCATCAAGCTTGTACGCTGCCTTGCCATCTGACCTTATGGCCTTTATCACGGTTACGGCCTTTCCATCCCCTTCAAGCTCCATCTTGAGATGCGCAATGGTTGGCTCGCTTGGTTTCTTCTTGGCGCTCCAGTTTATTAGCTGGTCAAGAGTATCTACCCTGAGCGACTTCAGTGACGGCTCGCCTAGTCCAAATACGAGTGCGTCGAATATGACGCTCTTTCCGCTGCCGTTAGGCCCTACAACGCAGGTGAAGCCCTTGCTGAACAGCAGCTCCGCGTGCTTGAAAGACTTGAACTTGTCAAGCACAATTGACTTTAGGTATAGCATGTGTGCACCGGTCGCATTTATAAGCTAATTACTTAATTATTTAAAGCCTTTCCTCGAAGGCGATCTTCCTGCCATGTGGAGCGCGAGCAGCGCCGATATGTGCTGGCCGGTAGCTATGCCAAGCAGCTTCTTGCCGCGAAGAACGGCGCCAACCCTGAACTGGTTCGCCTCTATCCTTGAAACCGCGTCAACTATGGTCGATGATGACTGGATGTTGGGCATCTCCACCGCAAGATCACTTACCGGCATTGAATGAGAGATGAGTTTCCTGTTGAATATGTTGACAAGGCAATATGTGCCTTCTGGGCTCTTGGTCAGTATTATATGCTCCTGCTTCGTCTTGACAAGCCGATACAGCCTGTCGGCCTTTTCATTCCATCCCACTACGACATAGTTCCTGCTCACTGCATCCTTTATTGTAAGGCCTGCCGTCTCCCTCTTTATGAGCACGTTGTCCTCCTCTGCCCTCATGCCCTCGTACAGGAAGAACACTATTATCAGGTCCCATATCAGTATAATCTCCTTGTTGTAGACTGAATAGCCGGTTGGAAGAGCTACGAACACCACGGTGCCTATTATTATCAGGGCCATGAAGTACCTGCTCACCTTTGCCGTGATCATCGTAGCGTCGTAGAAATTCATCCTCCTTTGCAGGTAGCTCCTCAGAACCCTTCCGCCATCCATCGGGAATGCAGGAAGCAGGTTGAATAGCCCAAGCAGTATGTTTATCAGGAAGAGGTACTGAACTATGTAGCTTATCAGGCCTGGCGGCATGAATATGACGAGAATTCCGAAAAGACCTCCCAGAACAAGGCTCATGAGCGGCCCTGCAACAGAGATGTTGAATTCTATGCTGGGGTTTATTTCGATCTGATCTATTACAGATGCGCCGCCTATTGGCAGGAGTATTATCCTGCTGACCTTTATGCCGTTGCGCATTGCAGTTATCGAATGGGACAGCTCGTGTATCAGAACACATATGAACAGGAGTATCCAGATCAGGCCCAGGAGCGGGGAAAGGTATATGAAAAACAGTATAAGCAGTATGAAGAGCCAGTGGAGCTCTATGTCTATGCCAGCTATCTTACCTATCCGCACAGATCCCTGGGCCATCTAATACCGGCAGTATATCTGCGTAAAAAGAATATTAATGTTCTTGTGGGAGATTTAGACATGGGAATCTCGTTTTTGAAGGGAATTCCGGCGTTGATGGTGGATGGCGAGCGGCTTGTTGCTGTAGGAGACCTTCACATAGGCATCGAGGAGAAGTTTGCTGGATCAGGAGTCTCGTTCCCCAACGCGGCACGGGCGATGGGGAGGGAGATACGTGGATTGTGCGAATCTAACAGGGCAAGCGGGGTGGTGTTTCTGGGCGATGTCAAGGACAGGCTGGCTAACATGACAAGGGAAGGCCTAGAATCATTCAAGGCATTCTTCAGGGAGCTTGAAGGCATAGACATAACTATAACTAAGGGCAACCATGACGCGCACATAGAGGCGATATTGAAAGAGGCGGGATTCGATGCAAGGGTGGAGAAAGAGCTTCTGCTATCGGAGTGCGCACTCATGCATGGCAATGCGATGCCTTCGGAGGAGGCGGTGATGAAGAGATACATAATATGCGGACACGGGCACATGGCAGCGCAGGTGAATGGGATTGACAGGAAGGCATGGCTCGTTGTCCCGGCATCTGACGGCATGAAGTCGCACTATAGGGATTACAATACAGGCATACGCCTCGTCGCTGCCCCTGCATTCAACAGGCTCATAATAGGGAGCAGGATAGGATATGAGACGCAGGAGCACATGCCAATGCTAAACAACAGGCTGTTCGACTTCGGCAGGATGAAGGCATACGACCTTTATGGAAATGCGCTTAAGACAGATAAGTATGAAGTGGGCAGGCAGTCATGATTGCCTTGCCACGTCCTTTGCACCGTCTTCATATGTCCTTGACATGTTTGATATGATTGCACGCGCCTTGCTTGCATTATTGGCAAACTGGACCATCTCAACGCCTTCTGAACGCGCCTTGCTTGCCTCTCTTGAAAGCCATGTATCCACAGCCTCTCTGTCGCAGAGAAACCTGAAAAGCCGTATGCCTTTTTCAGTGGGACTGACGCGGTTGTCATTCATCTCAACAAGTCCATCTTCTTCAAGCATTTTGATCCCCATCCCCGTATTGTACATTATTAGGTCACGTACCTGCAATGGGACATCCAATAGTCCGGCCAGACTCTCCAGGCTTATGCCAGGATTTGCAATGATTCTTGGAAATGCAATAAATTTCTCGATTTCCTTGAGTGATATACCATTGTTCCTTATGTGGAGGTAGAGCGTTGATCTGAAGAACGAGCTTGCAGCTTCATCCTCCTGCATGTCCCTTTTCAACCTTGGCATCAAATCATATGGGATTAGGCTTGAACCTCTCCTTGACTTCGTGCATGTTTTCATTTACGATCTTCTTCCATGCATCGAAGCTTGCAGGGCTTTCCGGATATCTCTCATAAAGCCTGTTCATCTCCTTCATCCTCTTTACTGCAGAAAGGAGGTTCTTGAATGCGTTAATATTGGCTATGCCGCTTAGCACCTTGGAGAATGTGCCCGATATCGTTATATCAGGTATGTTTCCATAGCTTATTGCTATTGCCTCCTCCTCTGTAAGGAACTTCTGCATGCCGTAATTTATCAGCTCGTTGTTGAGCGACTGCAGGTATATCCTGAATACCTCGAGTCCTGCCGTCTTGTTTCCGTACACCTCGTTGTACCTCCTGTTGTACTTCCATAGGAAATCCATGCTTGTGTCCTTAGCTGCTACGGCTTCGGCAGCTACCTTTCCGGCTATAGCTCCTGCAGTCATCGCCGGACCTATGCCGCCTGCGCTTATCGGATTGGGCATTGCCATGCTGTCTCCTGCACCCATATATCCTGGGAATACTAGGCTGTCGAACTGGCGCCTTACAGTGACTGACCAGTAGCCCTTCCCGTTTGCATCTGTTTCATCGACCCTGACGTTCTTTATTAGAGGGTTCCATTCAACGTACTGATCTATAAGCATGTGAAGCGTGTCCTTCTTGCTGAGCTTTGCATTTCTTAGCTCAAGGCTCTTCTTCTCTACCCCTATGCCAATGTTGACCCTTCCGTTAGACTTTGGGAACACCCAGCCGTAGCCGCCTGGGGCAAGCTGCTGGTTCAGGTGTATGAGAGCGTTCTTCTTATCGTAATAGCTGAGGTCTTCTCCTGCAGGATCGAAGTGATAGATATATCTGCCAGTTGATTCTATATCGTCCGTGCTTATCATGTTCTCTATGTAGTTGTTTGGTGGCAGCTTCCTCCTTATCGTGCTTGATACGCCCAGGCAGTCTATGACTAGCTTAGCATTGACCCTGTACTGCTCGTTCTTCTCGTCTCTGCCATATACTCCAGCGACTTTGCCGTCCTCTATTATCGGTCCTTCGACTTCATGGTGAGGGAGGTACTCGGCGCCGCTCTTTATCGCGAAATCAACTAGCACCTTGGCAAGCTTTGGCCTGTCAAGGCTATATCCTGCACCCTCGAACTGGAACTTCCTTGAGAGGTCAGGACTGAGCACCTGGACGCCTTCAACCTCGACATCAAGCACCGGCTCCGTGAGCTTGAGGCCTATCTCCTTATTGACGAAATCAACGTGCGTCTTGGCTACTGCGTCTCCGCAGACCCATCCCCAATTAGTCTTCTTTCCTACTTGGGAATAATCGTTCCTGTCAAGAAGAAGCACTTTTGCGCCGCCCTTTGCTGCACCTGCGGCAGATAGGCAACCGGATATGCCTGAACCGGCCACGATAATATCATATTGCTTCTCCATGGGGATCTCACTGGGCCTCTTTCCTTATCACTATTATTGGTATTGCGCCTTCCTCGAATTCAAGCTTGGCGAGCTCGAGAGGTTCTACGACATTCCCAGGCACCTTTATCAGTGGCGGGGCCCCGTACGCTAACTGAAGCGCCCTGGCCCCTATAATAGTAGCCTTCTCGAATTTAGTGTATTCCATGATTGCCCCACAGTAGAGAGAACAGGATTTAACAGAGATATTTGAGCAAAAAGCCTTTTATATGTATCGAAATTTTCATCTTATGGGCCGGTACCTCTTCAGGGTCCTCCTCAATGTATAATACATTATTATGTTGGTCAGGTAGAACATGAAGTAGCCGAACACGCCCCATACCATTACCCGCCTCACGCTCGTATATACCTTCGCGTCATCTGA
>JAJYVC010000028.1 GCA_021792235.1 Microcaldota archaeon | reverse complement strand
ACGCAACGACGCCCTTCTGGCAGCCGCCAAGCTTCCGGATGGCGCCAAAAATGCAGCTATAAAATCGGAAGCAGAAGAGAAGCTCAATGCACTCAGGTCTGAGATAAGGTAATGACGCGCAAGGACTAAGACGAGATAATATGGTAATTTCATGCAATTAACACTAAAGAGGAATATGCGCAGGACCGAGACCGTCCAGGAGAACCTGAGTACTGCAGAGACCCAGGATAAGATTGGCGTTTTCGCAAGGCTAAAACGCGCAGAATCTACTACACTTGCGATAGGATACCTGTGGCTCACATCCGTCAATCAAATACTTACTACTGCATTCGGAGTGCATAACAAGCCTGTCGGCATGATAAGCGCAGCTGCACCTCTTGCAGTGGGTACAGTGCACCTTCTTCTGAAGAATGCAAAGCGGCCAAGCCAGGAAATAGCGTACAAGAAGACCACAGATGAGACCGAGATGGAGTCGGTCAGCCGAAAGTGAACGTGTATATCCTAAATCCTCTGCCTGCCTCTATCTCGAGCGTATGGGTCCCATACGACTGCGCAGAAACTATGTTATAGAGCCTGGAAGGACCTATGCTCACCACCGCCGTTCCGTTTGAAATGCGATCGTCTGATCCAAGATAGCCCTGCGTAAGGTTAGCCCCATCCAGTTTCACCACTATGCTTGTATTGGCGCCGTTTCCAGAGGCGACGATGTTGACATCCTTCGCACTATACCTTAGAAACATCACGGACCTATTCTCTGCAATTATGCTGTCTGGAGCGCTGTACCACTCCCCGCCCAGGTAGATTGTGTTCAGCTGCGATGCATTGGGAAGCGAATAGTCAAATGCCTCGTTCGGGTGCAGCCCGTTGGCATTGCCTATATAATTTACCCTGCCAGACGCAATTTCCTGATAGCCCAGGTACATCTCCGGGCTGCCAATCTCAGAGAAGTTGACGCCCAATGGCACGTTTGTGCTGTAGGAAGGAACCGAGTAGCCAGCGCTCACCAGAAGCTCTCTTATGACCTGCTCTGTTGTGTTGTATCCTCCTTCTCCCAGCACTACATATCTTATGCTGCCGTTGGCGTCTATCAGATATTCGGCAGGCCAGTATTCGTTGCCATAGGCATCCCATGTTGAATAATTGTTGTCAAGGGCCACAGGATATTCTATGCCGAATCTCCTTACAGCGTCGAGCACATTGCTGTAATTGTGCTCGAACTGGAACTCCGGCGTGCTCACGCCTATTATCACCAGTCCATCCTTACCGTATTCACTGTACCACGCGTTAAGGTGCGGAATTTCCCGTATGCAGTTTATGCATGAATATGTCCAGAAATCAACGAGCACCACCTTGCCCCTGAGCTGCGATATATTCAACGGCTGCGAATTTATCCATCCCGATATGCCTTGGATATTTGGTGCTGGCCCATAGTTCCTGAGGTTGGAGAGCGAGACGTTTCCAGAGGACAGGCTGTGGTTGAAAAATGCCACTGATAGTGCTGCGCCTACGAATACAACTGCAATCGCACCAAACACCAGAGTGTATATCCCGACTCGTTTTTTGCCTTTCATCATCCAGACACCACTGACGCTGTCCCTGCCATGTATGCGAAGTATGCCGGCATAAGTGGCAGTATGCACGGCGAAAGGAACGTCACCACCCCTGCAACAAGCGCTATCAGGAAGTTCAGCGAGTCTCCGGCAGCCATCGGTGCGGCATTGCCTATGAGGAAGACGGACAGCTCACCTATGTATCCGCTGATCACAAGCAGTCCCATTGCCACCAGGAAGAGGCCGCCTATGATGTTGAAGTAGTTTAGGAAGCGGCGTATCCTGCGCATGAATCCAGACAGCTTCGATATGAATGCGCCGAATATCAGGAACGGTACACCGAGTCCTATAGAATATGCAAGCAGGAGCAGGAATCCCAGTCCGGGCGATGCAGCCGCGAATATGTAGATCGATCCCAGGATCGCGCCAACGCAAGGCGTCCATCCAATCGCGAATGCCAGACCGAATACAAAAGAAGATATGTAGCTGTTTCCCGTCCTCTTCGTTCTTATCCTGTGCTCTGCGGAGAAGAATGGTATCACGTACCTTGATGAAGCAATCATAAGAATCCCGAATCCTATTATCAGTGCTCCTCCTATCTCCGAAAGTATTTCCATGACCGAGTGCTGCGCATGCGCAAGCACCGTCTGGAAAAGAACACCCACAAGCGAAAACACTAGCGAAAAGCCTAGCACGAACAGTACTGCGTTAAGAAAAATCCTCTCTTGGTCATCCATCTAGCACAATCCTACGCGAGCCTCTTTTCATGGCCACTACAAGTGGCAAACAAAGCTATTTAACTTATTGTCGCTAACAAGAACCATTGGATAGTATATGAGATCCGCAGCAGCGCTGCTCCCTGTGATAATAGCGCTTTCGGTAATCCCTGCCCTCACTTCAGCATCAACCCCGCCAATTCTTACCATATCCTACAATCCGATAGTGTACGGGCAGAGCGACAGGATAACTGTCACTGCAGCATCACCGTATAATTCTGATGCTGTGATGCTTTACATCAACAACACACTTGTTGCGGGACCAAGATCGCACAGCGTGAATTTCACAATATGCGGAAGCAACAACTGCCTTCCGTCAGGCACATATTCCGTCACTGCCGTTAACCATAATACCGGAGCATCGGCGTCAGAGAATCTTGTCGTGACTCCAAATTATCCAACAATCTCCATACAGCAAAGCAGCGTCAAGTACGGCACCAATGATACAATCACGGCGTACCCTGGATTCTACAGCGATTACATCGAGTTGCACGTGTCCGGCGCAGTGCCTGTGAGCGGCTACGGCGTGATTAGTTATGATGTGTGCCATACCGGTTTCAGCGGCCTCACGTGCCTTACTCCTGGAACATACAATGTCAGCGTCTTCGACAAGACCGAGAACGTCTACTCTATCAAGAATGAGACATTCACGGTGACAATGCCGGATCCCCCAACCCTCAGGGTGCAGTATCAGAGCGTAAAGTACGGATCGCAGGACACAATAAGCGCATCCGCTCCGGTCTCATCGGATTCCATATCAATCATAATGAACAAGTCGACTATTGCAAGCGGCACGGGACAGGTTTCATACACGATATGTAATTATACTCCCTCATTCAATTCACAGCCCTGTCTTCCTGCAGGAACCTACTCGGTCCATGCCCGCGATTCAACAGTGAACATGAACTCTACAGTCCAGACAATCACGATTACTCCAGCATCGCTACAGCTAAGTGTATCATCAAGCAGCGTGTCTTACGGTTCGCAATACAAGGTAAGCGCGACGGCACCTAACCCTAACGACAGCATATCGCTGTACGTGGATGGCAAGGTCTTCGCATCTGGCAAGGGCAGCCTTTCCTATGCATTCTGCAGTCCAATAAACGGCACCGGCTGCTTGAATGCAGGCACACATTCGATATATGTATACGACAGCACCAGCAACTCCTACTCAGCAAACCAGACAATCAATGTCATGCCGGTACTGCCATACCTTAATGCATCAGCAGACCAGGCAGCTTATGGCTCAGAGGTGAACATAACCGGCAAGGCTCCATACTATACGGATAACCTTAGCATAATACTGAATGGCAACAAGGTGGAAAACGGCACCGGATATGTGGGATACACAATCTGCAGCAGGCAAAGGCCTCTGTCATGCCTCTCCCCTGCGACCTATGAGGTATATGTGGCTGACATCTCCGAGGGTGTGAATTCGGTGCCGTTCAAGATAACAGTGCTATCATTGCAGGGCAGCACAATAGCAACGACATCTATTCCATTGACCACATATCGGCCGAATACAAGCATCTCCACTTCAACCACGACCATCCAGCAAAAAACTTCCACGTCAAGTAACAACACTTATATAGCTGCTGCAGCAGCGGTAATAATCATAGTTGCATTGGCATTCCTTCTGTACAAGATAAGGAAAAAGCCCGCCATAGAAGGTGGTTCCATGGGGCTGGTGAAATCAGATGATCAAGGGGACGCCCAATGATTCATGGGCCCGATGAGATTTGAACTCACGATCTTTCGATTATCAGTCGAACGCTCTAACCAGACTGAGCTACGAGCCCTACCTACTAAAGCTATTTTGAAACATATATAATGATATGCAAGTACTACTCCTCCAACTGTCTTTTGGCGATTTTTTTGAAGTCCTTAAGCATAAGTGCGTAATTCTCCCTGAACCTTAGCGCAGCCGCTGGATGGAAGGTTATAAGGCAGTAGATATCGTGGTGCTTGATTATCTTCCCATGGTTCTTCTCAACCTGACCAACGCCCGCAACAGTAGCCGCAGCAAGGTTTCCCATAGCTACTATGTATCTGGGCTTTATCATTTCGATCTGTCGCTGGAGGAACGGCCTGCACAGTTTCACCTCTTCCGACGAGGGCATCCTGTTGCCCGGAGGGAAGAACTGCACCACACTTGTTATATACGTGTCCCGCCGCCTTATCCCTGCGCGCCTGAGCACAGAGTCCAGCAGGATGCCGCTTCTCCCGACAAAAGGCCTCAGCTGCTCGTCCTCTTTCGCTCCTGGCGCCTGCCCCACTAGCATGATCATGGCATCTAGCCTGCCCTCCCCAGGCACGAACCTTCTGCTGAGATCCCATCCATCAGATTCCTTTGGCAGCATGGCATATTCTGAATTTATATCCTCTATCTCCGATTTCCTCCTTATGTACTCCATGACTCTCGGCAGGATTGACACAAGATCCTTGAACTTCAGCTTCTTCAATGCTGAATGATAATCGCACCATTCATGGTCCAGGTGCTCCAAAGATATCCTCACCTCCTTCGATTCTGTCCTGCATAGGAAGAACTTTACCTGCTTTGCTATTCTTGTGCTGCCCTTGAAGAAGAAATATCTCGTGCTCTCAGAGAAGAACGGATCGAATTGCGCATCGATGCCAGTTTCCTCCATTATCTCCCTGCGCGCCGCATCCTCTGCATGTTCGCCCTTTTCTATATGGCCTTTAGGAAGGTCATACTCGCCATTGCTCTTCTTCAGTAGTAGGAAGAGCACCCTGCCGCGCTGATACCTGTACACGAATGCTCCTGCGGAATACTCGAACACAGTCATCTTACAAACCTCCTTGCAGCGCAGTAGGCGCTGTCCATCCCCGGATTGAACGTATTCGGATTCAATCCGGCAATATTGGCCATGTATCCGTATACTACATCATATGCATCTTGGCATCCAGGTCTGCCAGCTGGCGTACCTGCGTTTATCAGGTACATGTCAAGGATATGCTCTCCCTGCCCGTTGCCGTAAGCTATCGCCGAGTAATATAGATACGTGTGCGGGTGCGTACCAAATAGGTATATGTATGAGATGTTCCCGTTGTACATGTACTCCTTCCATCCTTCCAGGGTCAGGTTGCTTTCAAATCCACTTAACCCTGGCGCTGCCCTCTGGCTGAATATTGCTACAGCCTCCGTTGCATTGGATGAGTTGAGCATTGTTATCTCCAGGCTCCTGTTGTCACTGCTAATCTCGCTGTAAGACGTACCGGAGTAGTTAAAGTAGGTGCCGTAGAGCTGACTCGCAGATTTCCAGTTAAATGATGTGTTGTTTGTAATCGACGTCAATGGCACCTGCGCCGCACCCAAATAGCTTGCAGACACGAACAGGTAAAGAGCAGAGAACAGCATCGCTATTGCAATCGCCCTCGTATCGTATCCTGTTCTCCTGCGCCCCAGCCGGATCCTCGGATAGGCAAGCCCGTACCTTCCTGCTGCCATGAGCATTATCAGTATGGTTGCATAGAATATCAATTGCCCTACTATTGCATGTATGTCCAATATGGTCTGGTTCGGCCCGTAATCGAACCATGCGAACGTTATGGCCAGCATCCTAACGAAATTAAGTATGAGCATGAGTGCCAGTCCTCCAAGCGTCCACAACGCCTTCCCCTTCAATCTCCCTTCGAGGAAATAGGCTATCGGTGCAAGGAAGAGTACGAGGCCCACAAGCGCCCCTATCCCTATGCAGCTGTTGCCTATGCTTATCTGGCTGCCGTTATACGATATCGTTACTGGAGATATGAACTGCGCATTGTGGAAGAACGTTGCAGAAATGTAGTATATGCCTAGCGAGTTTACCGAGGCGAAACTTAGATTGGCGTTTATTACAGGAAGCATGATCAGGGGCGAAGCCGCCAGAGCATAAAGCGCTATCCACGTGAACTTCGGAAGATTCCTGCGTCCTAGCGTTAGCGAGGCCAGCGCCAGTATGGCAATGGGCAGCAGCAGCATGTCCATCCTGTAGCTGAAGAATAGCGGTCCAAGGTATGCGCGCATGTCAAGCACAAGCACCAGGAATGCCGCAAACAGCACCGCGCCAAGAGCAATGCTCTTGGCATCCACGTCAGGCACCATGCGCTCAGAGTACTTGAACATGAATATTGAGAAGACAGGCAGCATCAGTATCGGCACTATGGCATATGTCGATGCGTCAGAATCGCTTATGTACTGTGGTGTTATCGCAATCGAGAATAGCAGGAGGGCTGCAAGCAGCACCGTGAATGCTATTAACCCGAAACTCCTCCAGAACCTCATCTTCTCATACCAAATTGTCCTCAGTCGATATGGACTTCATCATGCATCAGTAGTTACTCTTTTCTTCATAGGACAGAGGTATATTGGTGGTACATTAATATATAGATTCATTTGCAACTTGTTTGATCATGGAAAGATTTAGGTATCTGCCGCATACTGCCGACATGAGGTTCAGGTCGTATGGAAAGGGCTTCGGGGAGGCCCTTGAGAATGCGGCTCTGGCGCTACTCAACGCGATGCTCGACATAAAACGCATAGAAGCCTCAAAATCGCGGAACATGCACGTAGCGATAAAAGAACGCGCAGATACAGAGTCGCAGCTTGTATGGTTCACTCTTCAGGACATACTATCAAAGGTCGATTCGAGGAAGCTCAACGCATACGCGTTCAGGATCGTGTCTCTTAAGGCATCTAAGGACGGACTCCAGCTGAAGGGTATGCTGTTGTTTAAGTCCACGCCAGATGACAATGCCATGCTCTCCGTAAAGGCCATAACACCGCACGGACTTGATGTAAGAAAACATAAAGGCCGCGTAACAATAAATGTTGTTGCAGACGTCTAGCTACTGCTTCCTGAAGTTCCTATCTTCTATGTCCTGCACCTTGCTGAGTCTTCTCGCATATCTTCCAGCTGTGCCATAAGGCGTGTCAATCCATGCCTTCGCTACTTCGATCGCCTGCTCCGCAGTGACGAAGTCTCCAGGCAGGCAGAGTACATTTATGTCATCGTCCCTCTTCCCGCAGACAGCAGACTCCTTGCTCCAGCACAACGAGGCGCGTATTCCACGGAACTTGTTTGCGGTGATGACCATTCCGTGTCCCGACTTGCATATGAGTATGCCCCTTCCGCCAGTTGCTTCTATCTCCCCACATACCTTCTCAGCGTAATCAGGATAGTCGTCATCCTTGTCATAGCCTGACGGTCCAACATCCACTACATCAATGCCTAGCGATTTAAGTGCCTCACGGAGCCTGTTTTTGAGCTCAAATCCGCCGTGGTCGCTGCCTATGTAAATCCTGTCCACTCAATCACTCCTCAGGCCCCAAATAACCCGTATCTGGTGCGGTATGCCTTTAAGTATCTTGTGTATTTCTTCTGATGTCTCCTCATTGCCTTCTTTCATAAAGACCAGCAGGTAATAATCGTCCTTCCCTCCCCTCATCCTAACTCTTACTCCGGTAACTCCTGCAAGTTCAAGCAGTTTCGGCTCCTTCCAGTACCGTGCCTTCTCCATCTCATGCCTACCATAGCCTTCCCTACCTGCAATCATCTATTCACCTAATATGCGCAAGCCTCGCACATATTATGCAAGGCATGCATACTCTTTTATTCCATGCGCTTGGCAATCGGAATAGCATTAACCGAGCCGGGAGAGGAAATCGAATCCTCCTGTTCCGCTCTGCAGGCGGACGCATAGCCAATCTGCCATCCCGGCATCTATAGAAGGGTAAATATTTAATAAGTGCTAATATATAATAAATCTCTGACCAGATTGTTGATGGTGATTTGATGAGAGGGGCGTTTGGGTCTATACCTAAGGAATTTGTTTCAGAAACCAGGCTTTATGACTTCAAGGATCCGGTGTCTGAGGTGCTTCCGAAGGTCGAAAGGCTTAGTGCCGTGGTTGTCACAAAGAACGGCAGCTACTACGGGCTTGTGGATGACAGGGTAGTTGCTGGAAAGGGTGCGGTGAAGCTGGGCAGCTCATTTGCAGTAGGGAAATTCGCAAAGCGCGTACCATTCCTAACCAAGGAGTCTGAGATAAAGAAGGCAATAGAGATGTTCTATTCATCGGGCACCAAAGCGCTCCCATTCTTTGAGAACGGCAAGGTCAAGGGGATAGTGAAGAGATCAGAGATACTAAAATCAATACTTTCCATGCATCTGCTCTCCACCCTTAAGGTCAATGACATAATGTCCACGCCAATAATAGCTGTAGACGAGGAGTCCAGCATAGGCCGCGCCAAGAATGCCATGTATGAGAACAACGTGAACAGGATAGCGGTGCTTAGCAAGGGGAAGTTCTACGGGATAGTGACTGCGAAGGACCTGATGGAGTACGGCATGCATGACAAGAGCAGGCTTCCTGAATTCAGCGGTGGATCGACACGGCACGAATACGTGCGAGACATAACGCAGCGCGACCCACACTCTGCCGAGTATGGCAGCAGCGTAGAATCGGCAATACGCGACTTCATAGAGAAGAACATATCATCCCTTCCAGTGTTAAAGAACGGAAGGCCTGTCGGCATAATCACAGTCAGGGATATCTTCGAGACTATAGTGAAGAACGCGAAGATAGAGCACAGGAACATAATAATATCGGGCCTTGATGAGCGCACAAAGGAGTTTGAGGGCGAGATTACCTTTGAGCTAGAATCCCTGGCCGACAGGATAGACCGCTTCGGCAACAGCAAAGTGGACTACATAGCGCTGAACATAAAGCCCGTCAGGCAGCGCACATACGAGCTCAGGGCGCGCCTCGGTCTTGTGAAGGGCGGAGTCGTGCACGAATACGTATCCGGGTATTCACTAGAAGCAACCCTCAAGCAGCTATCTACGGGCATATACAATACGATAAGGGACAGGCACGAAGTAATATCCAGTGGAAGGAAGTTCTGATGTTCGACAAAAAAGGCCGTTTCAAGCAGCAGTCAAGCCTTGAACTATTGATAACGCTCTCCTTCGGCCTTGCAATACTACTTCCGATAGTGATAATCGCATTCATACAGGTCTCCAACTCAAACACGTCCATGTCCGCGATAGAGTCCCAGCAGGCCGCGAGCAAGCTCTCGAGCGTGGCCACTCTCGTGGGCAGCGAGGGACCGCCGGCAAGGCAGCTAGTGCAGATAAACGTTCCTCCAGGGGTCGAGAATATATACGTTGGCAACACCCTATACGGCGGCGTGGGTCACGAGATAATATTCCAGATAGCGTCAGTGATAAATTCAAGCTACATCTCAACCTACACTCCTGTAAATGTCAGCGGCGACTTGGGCGGAATAGCCTCGCAGGGCACGTATCTAGTCAATGTCACTGCCCAGGCGCAGTGCCCTGGGAATCCAAGCGTGCAGTGCGTTTACATGCAGCCAGTGGTGTAGATGAAGTTACAGGTGGCCCTTGATTATCTAATGGTATTCACCTTCGTGCTACTCGTCTTCACAATACTCTTCTCTTCCATAGCAAAGCAGAGGATAGAGTTCTCCAGCGAGCAGTCATTTGCGCAGCTCCAAGTCATAGCGCAGACCATCGCATCAGAGATATCCGATGCTGGAATGGGCGGCAACGGATATTTCGCCGCTGTGCAGCTCCCATCAGAACTGAGCATAATAGAGTACAACGTTACGCTTACAAGATACGGCTCGGTGATAGTGTCGTCAAACCAGTACGGGCAGAAGGTCCAGGCAGTTGCCTTCGGAGGACAGTACAATGTGGAATCAGATCCATCCTACCTTGTGCCGCCTAGCAATACCTTCTACCTGATACCTACCTACAGCGGCAACGGCACGATAACCTTCCAGAACTCCATGGGCACGATATGCGTAGATTACTCTTGTCCTTCCTCTTCAAATCAGATAGCCCAGCTTACCGCAACAGCGCAGGTGGGCCAGGCAGTGCAGCTTGGAGGACCGCAGAGTCAGGACAGCCACATCAACATAGGCCCAATATCCACCGAAGCGAACACGCATCCAATGTCCTATTCTGTGTGGTTCGATGCGATTTCCCTGCCGAGCGCCTATCCGATGATATTCGGGGACCAGTGTACAGTATCACCTAGGAATGGCTACGACCTTTTCTTAGGCGGATCAGGATCCGGAGAGGAATATCAGCTTACTGCAGAGAGATTTGCGGCTGGTGCAGATTATTATGTGAAGTCCAATGGAAATGTAATATATCCTAATACCTGGCACCTTGGCGTGCTTACCTACGATGGCGCGTATGTCCGCCTGTATCTAGACGGAGTTCTTCAGGGTACAGCCGCTTCTACAGGTTCAATAACCCTCCCGTCGTCTGCAGCTGTGCAGATGAGCGTAGGTGCATGCGGAAGCGGAGTCTTCGGTAACTACCGCATAGCCAACTTGCAGATATACAACACGTCCCTCTCATCAAACGACGTGCAAGCAATATTCAACAGGGGGATATCCGGGCAACCTATAAAATCGCAATACCTGCTGAGATGGTATCCCTTTGCAGGCAACCTCAACGATTACAGCGGCAATGGGTATAATGGCAACCCTTACGGATCAATCAGCTTCCCTACCTTATCTAGGATAAATGCCACAGCCACCAACAGCACAGGAAATAGCATAGTTGGTGCACTTATAGGATTCAGCAGCACGAGCGGGAACTTCAGCAAGGGTCCATCAACATCAAACTTTACAAATTCAGAAGGCAATGCATACGCATTTCTCAACCAGAACGGCCCTGGCGGCACCGCTGCGGTAAAGGTCACGGCATTCAACGGCAATTTATCTACTACAGCAAACTTGATAGAGTGGTACCCATTGAATCTTGGAAAAGGAGCCAACATATATGACATAAGCCCTACAAGTGCAAATGTCATGGACAATTATCTGGTTGGTAATATCGCTGGTGCGTCATGGTCCACTCCAGATTACGTTGCCCGTTTCGACGGTCAGAGCAGTTTCATACAGATTCCTTCATCGCAGCAGTTGCAGCTGTCCCAGCTTACAATCAACGCATGGATAAATGCAACAGGCGCAAATGCCGGCCATTTCGCATGGATTGTGGGAAGGTATGGTGCTTATGGGATAGGGCTTTGCGGAGTATCGATGTTTGTATGCTACTATGACTATGCAAACAACCAGGAGCACGACTCGGGGGCCTCGCTTCTTCCCGATACGTGGTATATGATCTCGGCAGTTATAGATGCTGGGCCAACCGGAGGTACGGAATCAATATATGTTAACGGCGTGCCGGTGTTTAGCAACACCCTTTCAATAAACAACCAGCAGGGGGCATTCCAGATAGGCGGAGTTGCGTACAACTCTCTGTCACAAGACTTCAACGGCTCCATATCCAATGTGCAGATATACTCGTCTTCGCTAAACAACAACCAGATAATGCAGCTATACTCTATGGGAACAGGTGGCAACCCGCTGGGTACTGCTATGGTGGGCTGGTGGCCTCTGAACGGAGACGCCATTGACTACAGTGGAAACGGTAACAACGGCACCATCTATGGAAACGTGAGGATGGTGCCGCTTGCAGGCATAGGCGGCGCATCCACATCCTCGCACCTGCTCTACGCATCCTTCAACGGCGTCAGCAGTTACGTCGAATCCTCAAATTCCACCGAATTCCAGAACCTCCCAAACACCGTTACCATAACTGGCTGGGTAAACTATGCGGCTCCTAGCACCAACCATATAGGATGGATGGCAGCAAAGGTAAATGCATATGGGGTCGGCACATGTGGCGCATCATTGCAGGTATGTTATTACGACTGGGGCGGCAGCGGAGAGCACGATGCGAGTGCGACGCTCAATACAAACACGTGGTACATGCTCTCTGCAGTTATAGATGGACAGACCCGGACCGAGACCGTTTATGTGAACGGCGTGAATGTCATATCTGGCCCGCTGTCAGTTGCCTCTACAGAAAATTCCCTCACCCTTGGCTGGGGAGGTGGCAATACAAAGCAGTATATGAACGGAGGCATATCAAATGTGCAGGTATATGGTACGTCTTTGACTCAGAGGCAGCTGCAGCAGCTGTATCAGGAGGGCATGTCGAGCACGCCGCTGCTGAACGCAGGCATAGTATCGTGGTTCCCGCTCTCAGGTGACACTAACGATTATTCTAACCAGAACGACCAGGGAATCTCTTCGAACATAATATACTACTCCCAGAATACCAACAAGCCGTACTGGACTCCCGGCCTGTCTGGATATGGATTGTACTTCAACGGCCAGGGAAGCAACGTGATAATACCGAATACTGGGAGCTTCGCCAACGGGCAGCTGACTGTTTCTGCATGGGTGTATTCAACTTCATCCGTTCCTCGCGGAGAGATAATTGGCGAGGACGGCGATTTTGTCCTTGCAATAAATAAACTACAGCCCAACTTCGAGGTCCATATAGGTGGATCATGGCATAACATATGGTCCGGACAAAATACCATAGCAAATTCGTGGTACATGCTCACCGGCGTATACAATGGGCTTTCAGTAAACCTATATGTCAACGGTGTACAGACTGCCAACGCTCTGGTTTCCGGCAGCTTCAGCAATCTGCCAAGCACAACTTCGATAGGATCATGGGAGATAAATCCTTATAGCCAGTATTATTTCAATGGCACCATTGCAGATGTGCAGGTATATGATACTGCGCTCAGTCCGTGGCAGGTAAGCCAGCTATATAATGCTGGACTCCCAATATCTCATAGGCTTGATATACCTCTTGGTGGTGTTTCATGAAGGGTCAATTCTGGTCAATAGACATGGTATTTGCCATAGTGATATTCACTGGAGGCATACTGCTCCTTAGCTACATATGGTCCAACATAAACTCGCAGTTCTCGACAAGCTACGGGTTCAGCATAGGGATAATGCAGCTGCAGCTCAACGGCCTGTTGCAGCGCCTGCAGACAGAGGGATCGCCGCACGACTGGAATTCGATGATATCAGCAAACAGCGTTTCCACTTGGAGCAATGTGAGCGTAGGGCTTGAGTCGTCGCAGGCCAGCGGGGTTCTGTCAAGGAACAAACTGCTAACACTTATGTCCATGTCCAACAACAATTACCAATCAACGAAGCAGGTGCTGGGGATAGGATATGATTACTACATAACCATCTCCTCTCAGGGACAGTACAACATGTCCATAGGCCTAAGCCCCTTCCAGA
This sequence comes from Microcaldota archaeon, assembly GCA_021792235.1. Classification (GTDB taxonomy): domain Archaea; phylum Micrarchaeota; class Micrarchaeia; order Micrarchaeales; family CABMGC01; genus JAJZNA01. The sequence continues at coordinate 1,165 of JAJYVC010000028.1, read as the reverse complement.
AGAATGCAACAGCGATACAGACCGCGACCGTACCTGTCGTCCTTGATGATGGGCAGGCAGCTACCATGCGCGTAATAGTGTGGACAAACACTACGTTCGGTGTTGGATGATGAAAGGATTCGTATTCACCTTAGACGCGCTTTTCTCTCTGACTATAGCTGCTACAGGGCTCTCGGTGCTCTTCTACTTCATGTACACCGCACCATCTCCCTATTTCGTGCAGTACTCCTCATCAAGTTCGTTGCTGAGCAGCTTGGCATCAACCAAGCTTGGCGCGATATCTGGCATACCATTGGTAGGATATATCTCGCAGCAGTATTCGGCGTCAAACCAGACCTGGCCGCTGCCGATTGGAGACGAATACAACAGCGGAGGTAATGGAGACGGGCCCTCTTCACTTACCATAAACTATGTTGTCGAGGCAGGAGCAAACGTTATCAATGGAACCATAGTGGCGGGGTACGGCAATGTCTATTTTGGGGCAGGGAATGAGATATATGCAGTAAATGTGTCTTCAGGTGACGTTGCATGGACTTCCAATGCACCGTACAATTCCTTCTTCAGGTCGGCGCCCGACATAAACGCCACGCTTCTGTACGGCGGCAGGCTCATATATGCAACACAGGCCAATGTGGTCGCCCTTTATGCAGACAACGGCACAATGGCATGGTCATCAAACGTCATGTATAATTCCGGGGTTAATGAGCCCTCTTCAACAGCTGCGCATGTAAAGATGACCCAATACAACGGCAAGCTGATATTGGCCACCTATGACTATGCGAAATCTTCATCCTCCCTTCTCTATTCGCTGTACGCTAACAACGGCACGCTTGTCGGTGCATTCCCGCAGTCAAGCCAGATAGCCTACATGGCAGTTGCCTCAGGACAACTAATACTCCTCGGCAATCGCATATATCTGCAGACAACAATACAGAACAGCACGTACGGGTCTACGAGCATATGGTCAGAAGTTCCTGCGTGCGGCAATAGCTTCATAGGTGTGTCATCATTCGCCAACACCATAGCATTCGGCTGCAAAAACAAGGGAGAGCTGGTAAATGTGGACAACAGCATCATACTCGACAACCAGTTCTCACAGGGAGTGACGGGCGTTTCCTCTCACTGGGGTAATATCGTCTTCCAGAGCCAGTCAAAGATAACCTTA
>JAJYVC010000027.1 GCA_021792235.1 Microcaldota archaeon | reverse complement strand
CGGCATGACTCCCCCAGGAGGATACGCCCTTGTGCGAATCCATTGCACTGATATCGAGCTTGATGGAGAATCGTAATATTCTCCAAGGGACAGGTACATGGTGCTCGGAAACCCCAATATAGTCTGCGAACCTGCAGTCCCACTGCCATAATTCTTGTAGTATATCTGCGACGATGAAGATGCCCAAGCCATGCTCATTACCCCTGTACCAATCTGGAGGTTGGGGTTCTGCGGAGCAGAAAATCCTCCTTCCATTGTGCCATATTCAACACTTCCGCCCCAGTAGTTAAATCCATAACCCAAAGCTCCAAGGCCTGAATAAGTATTGCCGATCTGGAGCATCATTCCTGCAGCAACTCCGCTAACAGATGTTACGTCAGCATCATACACGAAAGGCGGGGTGAAGCCTGTGGTGTATATCAATCCACCATATCCTACAGAAGAGCTTGTGGAGATGGTAACGCCGTTATTCTGAGTTATGGTAACACCGGAGGGTGTTACCTGCGTATACCCTGAGTTTATCGTTTTTCCAGCGAAGTTGTCGTAGAAGTTAAATACATCTGCGCCGTTGTCATATTCGCCGTACGTGCTGCTTAGCTCCGGTGCCTCTCCGGTTGGACCTGATTGTGTCATTATGTTCGAAGGAAGGAAGTTCATGTATATTGTGGCGCTCCCTCCTCCAGGTATGCCATTAGGCAGGTTTACCCATACTACCGTATCAGCAGCATTGTTAGCAGGGCTGTTCTCAACCCATGCCTGCAGCGCCGTTCCAGTGCCTAACGGCCCTCCAGATGTAAATTCAACATTCCCCCAATTTGAATCTATCTCGTTAGCTCCATTGAAAAGATACGATGGGATCTGCAGCTCCTGCTGGAACGGCGCAGGAGTGGCAATAGAAAGTGATCCGGAGCTAACAGAAGATCCGACGCTTGCAGAAGGCATATTTCCATATGGAGGATATGCACGCAACCTAAACCATTCAATGTACGTGGTCTTGTCATTCCACCAGCTTCCAACTGCAGGGTAATAATTGTTGTAAGAGCCATCTATACCTGCAACATAGTCCCCGTAATTCCACATGGACACTATGGGCTCAGACTTTGTGTACACACCGTCACCTACCATCAAGGTGCTTATTCCGTAGCTCGAAACCGGAACAGTAGTTGCTGAAGTTATGAAGCAATTATTTGCTGTAGATGACGACCATTTAATTATGTTGTTGTATTGGCCAGTGCAACCCGTACTTGAACCAACTTGCTGATAAGACGTATATCCTGATGAAAATGCCGATCCGTACGTATTTACGTATTGGAGTGAGATTGTAGGGTTGTTGGTGCTTGGTCCACTATATAAATATGCATCCATTGCAAATGGTTCAGAGACGGCCGTTGTATAGACAATCTGTGCGGCATTGCCCCCGGTAGAAGCACCCGTAAAGCTTACTCCGTTGTTAACGTTTAGGCCTGATGTTTCTGCCGTATTCCATCCGCTAGGCATAGCTGTTCCTGCAAAATTAGTATAGTAGTTGAATACCAACGCACCGTTATCGAAAGTAGCATATCCGCTCCCATCTGCGGAACTTATTTCTGGCGCTTCACCAGTAGGGCCAGTATTGGACATCACGTTGTATGGCATGAAGTTCATGTATATTGTAGCGCTCCCTCCTCCAGGTATGCCACTAGGCAGATTAACCCATACTACTGTAGATGTCGCGCTGTTGCTCGCCCCGCTCTCAACCCATGCCTGAAGTACAGTTCCGCCTGAATTTGCAGGTGCGCCTGAGGTGAACTCAACATTGCTCCACTGCGAGTTTATGTACTGCGAGAACTGCGCGCTGTCTATTGTTAGCATCTGCTGGAACGGCGCAGGAGTTGCCACATTAATATTTACTGTACTGATGCTTCCTGCGCTGCTGCATCCAGAGGTGCAGGAAGGCATGATATCTGCAGGCGGCAGTGCACGCATCCTGAACCATTGTACAGTCACAGGGTTTGCATCGCAAGGCGATCCGCAGTAAGAGGCAGATATGCCAACATAACCTGATGATTGACCCTCATAATTATTAGTTACATAATATATTGGTGATGAAGACAATGACGTAATGGGACTACTAGACACACCGTATCCAGAATAGAGGTTTCCGCTCCAGTATCCTGCATTATCTGTTATCTGCATAGTATACGGAGTTGAACCAGAACCACCATAGCTATTGAGTTGAACCCAGCTAACATAATCATTCAGGAAGGCCATGCCATAGGCAGGAATCATAAACCTATAGCCAAAAGTGTCCGGATTGGATGTCGGAGTAGCCACTGTTATTATCCCTGTCCTTGCGGGCGTCTGTCCGCTGACTGCAGTGAAGCTGAACGCCTCTTCGATGACATAGCTTCCGCTTGCCGGATAGCTAGTTCCCTCAATAAGTGCAGTAGGTCCACCGTCAGACCCGGCGATGCTTGCAGATGATGTTTGCGTAAGCGCTGTAGGATACAAATTATATGGTCCTAGATCAGACCAAGAACCTCCTACAAATGTGAATGAGTTCCATCCGTTTGGTCCGCCACCGCCATACTGTTCGAACACGTATTGGCCATTATCCTCTGATCCGTAGTTTGTGCTCAGCTGCGGAGCCTCCCCGGTAGGGCCGGTATCTGACATCACGTTGTACGGCATGAAGTTCATGTACACTTGCATGCTGCTTTGTGCAGCTATCCCATTAGGAAGCTTCACCCAAACTACTGTAGAAGTTGCAGTATTTGTGTTTCCGCTCTCAACCCATGCCTGAAGTACAGTTCCGCCTGAATTTGCAGGTGCGCCTGAGGTGAACTCAACATTGCTCCACTGCGGATTTATATAAGAAGAATATGCTGCGCTGTCTATCTGCAGTTCCTGCTGGAACGGTGCAGGAGTAGCGATGGTCTGACGGTTTTGCACAGTCAGTATTGTGTAATACTCTACTAGAGCAGGATTTGTGATAGTTATCGGCACCGAGTTGAACGGCAGCGGATTGTTGCTTATTGTGACTGGCACGTACTTTATCTGCTGTTCGGGTATTGTTGTCGTGCTGGTGGACGATGCAGGTATAGTGCTTGTAGAACTGCTCGAGGTCGGGATTGTAGATGAAGCGCTCGTGTACGGGTTCTGCGGCGGGCCTGTAACAGTTATGACATTAGAAGACACCAATCCGGCAAACATCGCGTTTACTTCGTAGCTTCCGCCTGCCGATGCAGTAAAGTAGGAAATCGCATTACCATTATCGCTAGTAAGCGCGTATTCAGGTGCCACAGTCGAATATGCAGGCATGTTTGTTGAGAATGACACGGTACCACCCTGCACAGGAAGTCCAAGTATCGTGGCTTCTGCAGTGAGCGTTACTTCTGTTCCTGCATTTGTGTTCTGGGAGGAGACAAGCAGCAGCACGTTTGTTGGCAGGTTGCTCGTCGTGCCTCCAACATATCCACTGAAGTTGCCTATGTATGTAGTGGGTCTTGTACTCTGGCAATTGCTTGATGTTCCGGTAAGGCAGACCTCTGTATTAACAGTCATTGTGCCTGAGATCAGGGTAGTAGTCGATATGCTTTCAGAGGCGCCCCCTCCGCATAGTATCGCGCCACCGGATATTGCATTGGAGGGATTGCAGGTTGCAGTTATCGGTCCGTAACCGGAGATATCAAATATTGCATTTGTCGGGCCTACTATATCGTAAGGCTGCGCGTTTATGAAGATCATGTTTATGTGCGTCACACCGTTCAGAGAGCCTATGGTCATGCCCTTGCAGCTTATACCGTAGCCGAAGTAGCACTGTGTGGGTATGATGGTGCTGGGAAGCGTGCTCAGGTATATGATTGCTCCCAGAACAATGGCTATTATTATGAATGCCCACGCGTAGTTGAATATGAACTCAAGAGCAGACTGACCTGCCAACCCCCGTGGCAACTTACCATGTTTCGCCATGAACCCCATAATACAATCAAAGGTAATTTATATAAGACTAATCTAATATCTTGACTGCTAGATACGATGAACTCCGGAAAATTGGTGGGCCTAGGCCTGACTGCGCTTAAAAGCAACTTCACAAGCCTGGACAGGCCATACAAGCTGACATTCTCAATAACGTATGCCTGCCAGAGCCGCTGCCTTACATGTGTTAAGCCTGATGAAGTTATACTCGGAGACAACATCTCGATTTCAAATGTGTGTGTTGGCAATCATGCCGTAGGATCCCGAGGGCTGAATGAAGTATCGCAAACCTTTTCAAGGCCATATTCTGGAAAGTTACTTAGAATAAAGGCATCCGGACTATTACCAATAGAAATTACTCCAGAGCATCCACTGCTGATAATGCGCCCAAAAACCACAAGACATACGAAAAGCTCTGCAGGAAACACAAAATATTATCATAATTACGATTTTGGAAAGCCAATCTGGAAAGAAGCAAAGGATATTATTAGAAAAGGTACTGTTACTGATGGCGACTATCTATGTACGCCTATCCTAGAAAGAACGATGTATGTAAGAGAGCTTGATTTAAAGCCGTTTAACAAAGGCAGAGGCATTGCTATTTCAAAGGCAAAAGGATATTCGCTTAATTTTCCACTAGACTCTGAAACTGCGTGGCTTTTGGGTATTTACGCTGCAGAAGGTTACTTCTCTTCTAATGGGGCAAGATTCAACTTTAATGTAACAGAGATAAATCTTCATGATCGTGTAGAAAAAATTGCAAATCGATTGGGATACTCTGTTACTAAAACAGAGAAAAACAACTGCACTACCTGTTGTCTGAGTTCTCACGTTATTTCAAGAGCACTTGTAGAATGGTGTGGAAAAGGAGCTCTGAACAAAAAAATGCCTGATTTTATTCTGCTCAATAAAGATGAATCAGTACTTAGGTCATTCATAAAAGGCTGGGAAGAAGGCGACGGACATTGGGATGGTGATGCCTTTATCGGTTCAACCGTCTCAAAGACGCTCGCTCTGCAACTTCAACTTGCTTATGCCTCATTAGGAATTATGGCAAACATATCCATTGTAAAGAAAGAAGGGACGAAAATGTTTTATGACAAACCAATCCATGCTCACGATGTTTACATAATAAAATATTCAAGAACCCCAGGAATAACGTATTCAAAGCGTATTGGCAATTATTTTGTAAGACCAATAAGGAAGATCAGTTCATTTCAATATGAGGGAACGGTGCACAATATAGAAACTAGCGATAACACTTATCTGGTATCAAATGCAGTAGTACATAATTGTAACATATGGCAGATAAAGCCCACCGGGGAACTCACCATAGATGAGGTAAGGGAGTTCGCAAAGAAGAACAACTACTTCAAATGGATAGAAATAACTGGAGGAGAGCCGTTTCTGAGAAGCGACATAGTGGATATAGTGAGGGCGTTCAACGATTTCTCAAAAGGTCTGTATGTGCTCACGATGCCCACCAACTCCCTATGCAATCAGGATATGGTTGCAGGCAAGATAGAGGAGATACTGAAGCTTGGAATACCAAAGGTATCGATAACTATAAGCCTTGACGGATACCGTGAGCTTCATGACCGGATCCGAGGCATACCTGGCAATTTTGACAGGGCGATGGGAATGGCAAGAAGGCTCAAGGAGCTCCAGCGCCGGCATGGTAACCTCTTCTTCGTCTTTGGGTACACGATGAGTAAGTTCAACGAGGGTCAGCTGCTAAGCACGGTCCAGAAGGTAAGGGATGAGCTTCCATGGGTTACTGCTAACGATTTCCACGTGAACGCCGCGCAGACCTCAGATATATACTACAAGAACTCACAGATGGGCCTGAAGTCTTCCGGGCTGGTGCAGGCCAGCGAGCTTAAGCAGTTCCTCGCCATGAGGAGCTTCAGGCTTGGTGCCATACCAATAATAGAGAACGCATTTCTGAAGTGGCTAAGCTATTACGTAATGACCGGCAACTCTCCGATGAAGGGCAGAAGCTTGGATGCATCATTATTCATGGACAGCTACGGAAATGTGTTTCCTTCAATAATGTGGGACAGGAAGATAGGCAACATGCGCGATGTCGGTTATGATTTGACCAAGGTATGGCGCAGTGCGGAGGCGGAGGAAGCAAGGAAGCTGATAAGAGAAGGAAAAGAGCCCCGCGCCTGGACTGCCTGCGAAGCCTACCAGACCCTTGTAGGCAACATAGGCAGCCTGATAGTATAACAAAGCATTTTCGTGTAGCGAACTTAGACGCAGCAAAATATATAATTAGCAAGTTCAAACGAGTCAAGTGAATACGATGTACACCCTAGGTATATGGGACGGTCACGATTCTGGAGCGGCCCTGATACACGATGGCAGGATACTATTCGCATCCAATGAGGAGAGATACACAAAGCGCAAGCTGGAGGTCAGGTTCCCGCACAACTCCATAAACGCAGCGCTGCGCCACGCAGGGATAAAGCCAGGCGACGTAGATGTGGTAGCATTCCCTACAACGGACCTCTCAAAGACCATATCAAGGATATTCCCGCAGCAGAAGGAGTCATACTACAGGTTCAGGAGGAGGAAGATGCCCAGGCCGCGTGCGGAAGGTCTCATGCACTACTCAAAATATGCGATGACTTCTGTCGGTCCTCTTCCGCTGTGCAGAGCAATAAGCAAATATGAAGTGTCTAAGGAGCTCAAGCGGATCGGGTTCAGGAATTTCCAGATATTATCAATAGACCACCATGAGGCTCATGCAGCCACTGCAGCTTTCACATCTGGCATGGACAACCAGCTCGTAATAACACTTGATGGAATAGGGGATGGTCTGTCCGGATCCATAAGTGTCATGGAGAACGGAGAGATTGAAAGGATGGAGAGCATATCCGGAGGCGACTCGATAGGCATATTCTACGAGCAGGTAACAAACATACTAGGAATGAGGGAGCTGGAGGACGAGGGAAAGATAATGGCCATGGCAGATTACTCCTTTCCCTTTAGCTTAAAGGACAACAAACTAAGGCACTTCTTCAGAGTCGAAGGTACTTCCATGAAGGCGGCATCCGGGCCGATAAGGCAGTATGACGGCCTGAGTAGGATAGCGTGGGGCATGCCAAGAGAGCAGTTCGCATACATGGCACAGCAGGTTCTAGAGAATACAGTCACTGAATTCGTCTCAAATGCGATAGACAAGTACGGCATAGGGAACGTATCGTTCGCCGGAGGCGTGATGTCTAACATAAAGGCCAACATGAGCATACGATCTCTCGAAAAGCTGAAGCGATGGCACATATTCCCCCACATGGGTGATGGAGGCATAGCTCTTGGCGCCGCCATGCAGGCAGAATACCTGGTCAATGGCATATCATCGTACGAGTTCAATGATTCCTACCTTGGCGATGATTACTCCGACGATTACATAAGGGCATGCCTGAAGAAGGAGAAGGGCATCCATTTCGAGAGGGATGGGAGCAAAGCGAAGCACGCTGCGGAAATAATAGAAGCCAATGACTACATACTGTGGTTCAACGGAAGGATGGAGTATGGGCCAAGAGCGCTAGGGAACAGGAGCATAATTGGCAATGCCAGTTCAGATAGGGTGAAGGACAAGCTCAATACTTATGTCAAGCAGAGGGAGTGGTACCAGCCCTTCGCGCCATCCATGCTTTCAGAGGATTCGACCAGGCTGCTCAATGACGTCAAGGGGAGGGACAGGTTCATGACAATGGGGTACAGAGTTAAGGAATCCGCAAGGGAGATAATGAAATCGGTCGTGCATGTGGACATGACTGCCAGGCCGCAGATGGTAGGCGAGGAGAACAGCGACTACAGGGAGCTGCTAAGGAGCATAAAGATGAGAACAGGGTTCGGCGTGGTGTTAAATACCAGCTTCAACATACACGGCATGCCAATAGTCGCATCGCCTGAGGATGCCATATACACAATGAAGAAGACTAACTCAAGGTACATGTTTATCGGCGACTATTTCGTCGAGAATAAGGTACGTTCCGGTGCAGGCAAATGAAGATAGCGTTCGTATACGATGTGCCATATCCGTGGCACGTGGGTGGCATAGAATCTATGAACTACAACGAGGCAGAGGAGCTTGCCAAGGAACACGAGGTGCATTTCTTCACCACCAAGTGGAAGGGAATGAAGTCGAGCGACTTCATGTACAACGGCATACACTACCATGCAATGCACCAGACTGATCAGTCAAGAATATATAGGCACGGAAGAAGATCGATAAGGGAAGCCATAGCGTATGCCGCCTCAGTAAGGAAGCTGTCCGCATACGATTTCGACGTGGTAATAACGAACGCATTCCCGATGCTTCACCTTCCCATTGTGAAAAGATACTGCAGGCAGAAAGGGGCAAAACTCATAATGGAGGTTGCGGAGGTATGGGATAGAGAATACTGGAGGAGATACCTGGGTCCTGTGTCAGGCGACATAGCATACGCGTATTCCAGGAGGGCAATCAGAGGTGCGGACTTCTATGTCGCCATATCCAGTGCAACCACAGCGAAGCTTGCCGGGTTCGGGATAAAAGGGCGCAACGTCTCGATATTTGCGCCAAATCTCGATGATGAAGCATTGGAAAGAGTCGTTCGCAGGGGCATGAGATCAAAGCTGGTAATGTTTTCCGGAAGGATGATAAAAGAGAAGAGGCTGGACAAGTGGCTCTCAGCATTCAAGATAGCATATGAGCGTGACCATTCCCTGAGGGGATTGATTGTAGGGAGCGGACCTGAGAGGAGATTCGTAGAGGAGAGCGTATCGGAGCTTGGCCTGCGTGGCAAGGTGGCAATAAGGGATTTTTATTCCAGCAGCAAAGAGCTTTACGAGACGATAAAGCAGTCTGCACTTGTGCTTCATATGTCAGAGCGCGAAGGACTAGGGATAATAGCCATAGAGAGCATCGCTCTGGGCACCCCTGTCCTACTGCCAAGCTACACCCCGATACCCAAGGAGGTGAAGGACATGTGCGTTGTTGAAAACGAGGCGGACATACCTGCCAAGATCGCTGAGATAGCCTGCAGTAAGGATCCGTCAAAGTACATACGCAACAAAAAGAACCTATACCTGTACTCCAAATCCAAGGTTGCAGTATTCTATGGCCAGCTGTTTTCAAGGCTCGGCGTAGGCCGCAGGACCAGCAAAACCTTATAAGTGAAGTTGACATAATGCTATTGGCTTTCCTATGGACTACAAGGAGATAGACGAAAAGTGGCAGAAGGCCTGGGATGATTCCAAGATATTTGAGAGCGACGTCAGCGGCAGGGAGTCATACATGGTGACAGTCGCGTTCCCATATGTCAATGCTCCACTTCACATAGGTCATGTACGCACATATGGCACAGCCGATGTACTGGCAAGATACAAGAGGATGCGCGGATTGAATGTTCTCTTTCCGATGGGCTTCCATGCGACCGGCACGCCAATACTGGCATTCGCCAAGAGACTGAAGAACAACGACCCTGAACTCATATCCGAGCTCAAGCTCTTTCACATATCTGATCAGGAGATAGCAAAGATGACTGATCCCGAGTACATAGCCAGTTACTTCGTAAACGAGATAGAAAAGGGCATGCACCGTGTCGGCCTTAGCGTTGATTGGAGAAGGAAGTTCGTGTCAACCGAGCCGTTCTTTGGCAAGTTCATAGAGTGGCAGTTCGGCATACTCAACGGCAAGGGATATCTGATAAAGGGCAAGCACCCTGTTGGCTGGTGCCCAAACGAGAATCAGGCAGTGGGGATGCATGATACGAAGAAGGACACGGAGCCTGACATAGAGAAAGAAGCTGCAATAAAGTTCAGGGTGGATGGTGAAGACGCGTATCTCCTGTGCACAACCTACAGGCCTGAAACTGTGTTCGGCGTCACAAACCTCTTCGTGAACCAGGATTCAGACTACATAAAATGCAGCATAGGCGGAGAGGGAACATATTACCTATCAAAGGCGTCGTCGCTCATACTCAGGCACCAGATAGGCATAGAGCAGATTGGAGCCGAGTTCAAGGGATCGGAGCTTCTTGCAAAAAAATGCACAAATCCAATAACGGGCACCACTCTGCCAGTGTTCAACGGCTTCTTCGTGAAGGAGGATGTTGGTACTGGCGTAGTGATGAGCGTGCCGGCACATGCTCCGTTCGATTACATAGCCATTGACAAGCTTAAGAAGGAGGGCAAGGCGCTTGACATAGTGCCGATACGTGTGCTCGAAGTTCCAGCAAAGGATGGCATAGAACCACGCCAGATTCCAAAAGTGGAGGACATGGATATACCTGCACTTAGGTACATAGAGATGTTCAAGTCAGGGGCTAGCGAGAGTGAGGCGCTTGAATCTGCTACAAAGCTGCAATACAAGGAGGAATCGCACTATGGCAAGATGATAATCAAAGGATACGAGGGCATGAGTGAGCCTGAAGCGCGAGAGAAGGTCACCAAGAATATGGTCGAGGCAGGAAAGGCGATGGAGCTCTACATTCTCGCCAATGCACCTGTGGCATGCAGGTGCGGATACAAGGTCGTGGTCAAGGTTGTCGAGGACCAATGGTTCCTCAACTACGGCAATGCCGGCTGGAAAAAGGAGGCGAAGGAGGCGCTGTCGGGTCTCTCGGTGCTGCCTGACAAATCAAGGAAGGCATTCGAAGCCGCTTTCGACTGGATAGACCTGAGGGCCGTTGCAAGGGCCCAGGGCCTAGGCACTAGGTTCCCGCTCGACAAGGACAGGATAATAGAATCGCTGTCCGATTCGACTATATACATGTCATTCTATACTGTATCAAATACGCTCAGGGGCATAGAGCCCGAGAAGCTCAGGCCAGAGCTGTTCGACTACATCTTCCTTGGCAAGGGCGATCTCTCTAGTGTGTCATCTTCTACAGGCATAGACTTCCAGATAATCAAGAGATGCAAGGAGTCATTCGATTACTGGTACAGGTCAACGTCAAGGCACTCCGGTGCGGATCTCATATTCAACCATCTCACCATGTATGTATTCAATCATGTGGCGGTGTTCCCGAAGGCAAACTGGCCAAAGCAGATAGTAGTGAATGGAAATGTACTCAGCGAAGGGGAGAAGATGAGCAAGAGCCTGGGTAACATAGTTCCTCTTGTTGATGGGGTGGAGAAGTACGGCACCGACGTGATAAGGGCACTGGTCATTGCAAGTGCGGATCTGTTCAGTGACTCTGAGTTCAGCGAGGTTGCGGCAAATGGGGTCGACGAACGGTTCAGGTATCTCTATGACATGGCCATGAAGATCAGCAGCATGGAAAGCGGAGAACTCAGGCACATAGATTACTGGATGTACTCGAAGCTGAATAGGAAGATAAAGAGCGCAACAGCGCAGATAGAGAAGCTTGAGCTCAGGGGATTCAGTACAAGTGTACTCTACGATTCAATACTAGAGCTTAGGAAGTACCTTTCAAGGGGAGAGCCCAACGGTATAGTGGTCAGGGATTACATATCGAGCGTGATACTAATGCTGTCCCCAATAGCTCCGCACGTATCCGAGGAGATATGGCACCAGCTTGGCAATGGAACATTCTCTTCAACGGAGAAGTGGCCCAATGCAGATGAGTCCATGATAAGTGACAAGGTGGAGGGCGAGGAGGATCTGCTGGACGGAATAATAACTGACTCAAAGCAGGTGCTCGCGCTGATAAAAAAAAGCGGGAAAGAGCCCAAGTCAATAAAGCTTATAGTGGCGGACGACTGGAAGAGACAGCTAAACAACAGGTTAGGCGAAAAGAGGGACGTCGGCAGTGTTATGAAGTTGCTGAACAGCAAGGAAGGACTCAGTGCGCTGGGCATAGACCCATCCGCCAAGGACAAGGCGATGAAGTATGTGCAGCAGCTATCAAAAAGGATAAATGCAATAAGGAAAGTGGATTCGATGCAGGAAGATGAGTACAGGCTCCTTGACGAGGCAAAGTCATACTTATCTGATTCGATAAAGTATCCCGTATCCGTAGAGCTGGAATCGAAGTCATCATCGCAGCGAGCCGCAAATGCAATGCCTCTCAGGCCCAGCATCGACATTCTTTCATGATTCAGAACCTGAACGCCATCCCGCGGTACATCATTGACATGAACAGCGCTATTATCAGTACTATTATAAGGCTCGGAAGAAACGAGGCAAAGTTTGCAGGGCCTATCGCAATGTACAGGAAGAAGAATATAACAAGCATTGTGACTGCGTACACTGCCTTGTTCCACCTGAGCACCTTGCTTCCGTCAAGCGGATATATGGGAAGCATGTTGAAGAATGCCAACCATACGCTGATGAACAGTGTTACCGATATCATGTCCTGCACGTACTTGCCGATCATGTTGGCTGGCGTGAGGTACCACACTGCAAGAACAACCAGGAACACGGCAAAATTTGTGAGAGGACCTGCAAGGGACACATATCCCTCTTCCTTCTGCGTGAACCTGCTCGTGTATATCATCGTTGCGCCAGGCAGGCCTATAAGGAACCCGAAAAAAGATGTAACCAGGGTTATTCCTATTCCCCAGTCCCACTTCCTGAATGCGGCCATAGCACCGAATTTCTGTGCAACCACCTTGTGCATGTATTCGTGGAGTATGAAGGACAGAGATACTGCAACGAACGCTATCGGTATGAAGTAAAGGAAATCCACTGGATCTTTCACCACACCCCCAATGCCTCCTGTGAATATGATGGCGAAGGCGATTGTCAGCGCAGCGTCAGCTATGGCCATGTCCTTTATCTCGCTTGACAAGAGGACATGTTCCCTGTAGGATGGCATCAACTGATATGTTTCGTAAAGATTTATTAAAATGCGCGGCAAATTACACGTGTGCAGCTCCATAGTCTAGTGGTCAAGGATAGCGGGCTCTGAACCCGTTGACCCCAGTTCGAATCTGGGTGGAGCTATTAATATCCTCCAGGTAAGTCATTGAATCCAACTTCATCACGTATCAGAAACTCGCGCCAAGTCTGCAAAGAGACCTTAAGCATAAGCGTTCTGCCAGCCTAAGTTCCTGCAGAATATTTGTGGCATGGTAACCCTAATCTTGACTTCCAGTAGTGCCATGAATGCATCTAGCTTTTTAAGTATATCTGTCAGAATCACTAGAACTGGCGACTAAGTGTACTACAGTGAGCTTGTCAGGATAAGGAAGACCCAGAGGCTACTAGAGAAGATAGCCTACATATCAGTAGGGGCAGATTTCATGATAGCCATATCTACTTATTTGGTGCTCAGCGACGTCAGGTATTCAAGTTCCGCCCTTATGGCAAGCGATTACATCGACCTGGCACTTGTAGTTATAGCAACAGTCATGTTTGCCATGCTCGCGGTGATGAAGTTCCAGAAAAGGCTCTCAAACAGGGCCAAGTACATAGCCTTCAGGCTTACCCATTAATCTTGAGCGTTGGCATGATGGCGCCGGCCCATGAAAAGATTTAAATACCTTATGTGCAATACCTATACTGTTTGTTATCGGCAAATTCTATATTTGCTTAGGTTTAACTAACGTTATAATAAATAATACTTGGTGAATTAGATGGCAGAAAAACCACACATGAATCTGATCTTCATAGGTCACATAGACCATGGAAAGTCAACTACGGTAGGAAGGCTGCTCTACGAGACAAAGGCTGTTACTGAGCAGGATATGAAGAAGCTCAAGGAAGAGGTCACAAAGTACAACAGGCCAACCTTCGAATTCGCGTTCGTGATGGACCAGCTCAAGGAGGAGAGGGAGAGGGGAATCACTATCGACATAATGCACAGGGATTTCCAGACTCCAAAGTACTACTTCACCATAATCGATGCTCCTGGACACAGGGACTTCGTAAAAAATATGATCACAGGAGCAAGCCAGGCAGATGCCGCAGTTCTTGTGGTTTCCACACCTGACGGTGTGCAGTCCCAGACAAGGGAGCACGCATATCTCGCCAGGGTCCTGGGAATAAGGCAGCTTATAGTGGGGCTCAACAAGATAGATGCAGTGAAATTCGACAGAGCCAAGTTCGATGACGCCAAGAATAAGGTTTCGGAGCTGCTCAAGACAGTAGGATATGATGTCACCAAGGTTCTTTTCGTGCCTTACTCTGCGCTCGAAGGATCAAATGTCGCGGCAAAGTCAGACAAGCTCAGCTGGTATACAGGCCCAACGCTTCTTGAGGCTCTTGATACGCTTACGGTCCCAGAGAAGCCGCTCAACAAGCCCCTGAGGCTTCCTGTACAGGATGCGTACAGCATATCAGGCTTCGGAACAGTGCCAGTAGGGAGAGTTGAGACTGGAATTATGAAGGTCGGTGATTCAATAGTCATAATGCCTGCAGGAGTGAAGACAGAGGTCAAGTCAATAGAGATGCACCACCAGCAGCTGCAGAAGGCAGAGCCTGGAGACAACGTAGGATTCAACATAAAAGGTGTTGACAAGAAGGATGTTAAGAAGGGAGACGTAGTAGGGCCTTCAGATAACCCTCCCATGGTAGCTGCGGAATTCACAGCGCAAATAGTGGTGATAAACCATCCTACTGCAATAGCGCCAGGATACACTCCGGTATTCCATGTGCATACTGCACAGGTTGCATGCACGATAACAGAGATATCTGAGAAGAAGGATCCCAAGACCGGGCAGACACTCCAGAAGAATCCGGAGTTCATAAAGAACGGCGATGTTGCCATAGTAAAGATAAAGCCATTGAA
>JAJYVC010000063.1 GCA_021792235.1 Microcaldota archaeon | reverse complement strand
GAGGAGATGAGGCAGTACATAGAGAGGATAGTGAAGGGAGAGAAGCTTGACATAGATGACAGGGGCATTGAGGCACTGATATATGTGAGCGAAGGCGATCTCAGGAAGATAACAAACACGCTGCACGGCGCTGCGATACTAAACAAGAAAATAACTGATAAATCAGTATACGACATAGCGTCAAAGGCAAGACCAAAGGAGGTCGTGTCAATGCTCAGGTATGCGCTGGGCGGAAATTTCGCCAAGGCGAGGGACGAGCTGAACGTACTCTTCCTCTCATACGGCATGAGCGGCGAGGACATACTGGTGCAGTGCCACAAGGAGGCCCTAAACCTAGATGTTGATGATAAGCTCAAGCTCAGACTGATAAGCAACATTGGGGATTACAACTTTAGGATAGTGGAAGGCGCGAACGAGAGGATACAGATGGAGGCGATGCTTGCAAAGCTTGCACTTCTGGAAAAGGCCAAGTAGAGATTATCTCTTTGCTTTTATCCTGCTTATTTGGGATACGGCACGCTTGATCCTTTCCTCCTGCGCCTGTATCTCTTTGATAGAACCAGATGGTACTGCATCTCTCCAGTTCCTTTCGCCCTTTATCAGGGCCCTTATCCTTGTCGCAGCAAGCCTTCTGCGGTTGTGCCATGGTGGCAGTAGGACCGTTATTGAATGGTTCCGGAATATCCTCTTTACTATAGTATTCCTGGAGAACACCACATCTATGCCGGGCTCCGCCCGTATTATGTAGTCAAACCATTTGTCGTCATCTAAGAAATCGGGCACCTTCAGGAACCGGTATCCCTTAGGATCAATGGCTGCACCCTTGAGCCCGGACCTTATTATCCGTATCCTTTCCTTTGCAGACAGGGGATTTTTCTCTGTACCGGTCTCCTGTACGCTGCCTATGCCTATAACAACGACTTCACATCTGGCTTTTGCGAACCTCAGTGCGTAGAGATGCCCCTTGTGGAAGGGCTGGAAGCGCCCCACGAATAGACCAAGCTTGAATCTCTTTTTCATGCACATCAAGACGGCAGACTGCGATTATGCAGCAGATATGATGGGATATTGCACATAGATTATAAATAATTGCCATGGTTATAGAATTTATCTGCCGGCTGCGGCGTGACGTGGTTTACCTGCATATTGAAGTACTTGACACTACTCTTAGGGACGGCTCCCAGGGATCCAACGTGTCGTTCACGCCTAATGACAAGATAAGGATTGCAATAGCCCTTGACGACCTTGGAGTCGACTACATAGAAGGAGGATGGCCCGGGTCGAATCCAAAGGATAGGTCCTTCTTCCAGGAGATAAAGGAGTATAAGCTGTCGCACTCCAGTATAGCTGCATTCGGCAGCACCAAGCACAAGGGTTCAAAGACTGAGGACGATCCAAGCATAAAGTCAATAATTGATTCAGGAGCCGAAACTGCAGTGATATTCGGCAAAGCATGGGAACTTCACGTGAAGGACGTGCTCAAAGTGACGAATGATGAGAACCTGGACCTGATATACGACTCTGTAAACTATCTCAAATCTTCCGGAATTGAGGTTATATTCGATGCGGAGCACTTCTACAAGGGATATGCGAGCAACAGCGAGTACGCAATGCTGGTGCTCAAGACTGCTGCGGATGCAGGAAGCAGAACGTTGGTGCTGTGCGACACGACCGGAAGCACGGCGCCAAATGAGGTGCATTCGGTGACTAAAAAGGTAGTGGAAAACGCTGACGCGAAGGTAGGAGTGCACATGCACAATGACATAGGATGCGCAGTGGCCAACACTATGATGGGTGTCGTTGCCGGTGCAAGGCATATCCAGGGGACGGTGAACGGCATAGGGGAGAGGTCGGGAAACGCAGACATTATAACTGCAATACCTGCACTTGCATTCAGCCTTGGCCATGACACGGTGAAGCAGGAAAACCTGAAGAAGCTCAAGAGCCTCTCCTCGCTTCTTTATTCCATAATGAATGTCGAGCCGAATCCAGGCCAGCCGTTCGTTGGTGACAATGCATTCGCACATAAGGGCGGGATACATGTAGATGCAATGAGAAAGAATGCGGCGGCCTATGAGCACATAGATCCGCAATTGGTAGGGAACATGAGGAAGATAATAATATCTGATATGAGCGGTGCCAGCAACCTACTTAATTATGCGGAGGCGCTCGGCCTCATGATTGACAAGTCAGATGCGCGGCTTAAGCAGGCGCTGAACGTAATAAAATCGCTTGAAAAGGAGGGATACAGCTTTGATGCTGCCGAAGCTTCAGCGATGCTCATAATGCTCAAGGAAATGGGAGTCTACAGGCCATACATAAGGCTTGGTTCATGGAAAACCGAATCTGCAGGCACGCGCAGCATGGCTATGATAAAAGCCGGCGAGATAACGGAAACTGCCGAGGGACCTGGCCCTGTAAACGCAATGGACGTGGCAATAAGGAAGGCGTTCACAAAGATATATCCGGAGATATCCAAAGTCGTACTTATAGATTACAGGGTGGTACTTCCAGGCCATGTCAAGAACACCCAGAGCACGGTCAGGGTCGTGATGGAGTTCTCGGACGGCAGGGAAAAATGGAGGAGCACAGGTGTGTCTAAGAACGTCATAAATGCCTCGTTAGACTCGCTGCTGGACGGATTTAATTATTACCTGTGGAAGAACAAGGTGGAGGACAGGAAGTACTGAATAGCATCATGTCACATTCGCAGGCATTGCGGCTATTTCCTGCTGTGAAGACGAATTAGATATCGAAGTCTCGTTAAGGTAGAATGAGAAGCTGCCTGCATTGCCGGAGAATATGGCCGATAGGCTGAGGGGCACGTAATACTGGTCTGACAAGCACATGCCGAATTTCCCCGAACCCTCATTTGTTCCATTAGATGCAACCTGAGAAATCGTACCTGACAGGTATGTGCAGTT
>JAJYVC010000002.1 GCA_021792235.1 Microcaldota archaeon | reverse complement strand
TATGTACTCTAGAATGTTCACCATGCCTGAAGTCACCTTGCCCAGCAGCTGCGGGTCCTTCCTGTACATCGGAGATGAGGAGTACATGCCAAGGTGGAATACTACATCAGCGTCGAATCCAGCGTCGCTTATTGCTCCTGAGTCCATCCTCTTGAATTTGACATTGCCCGTTTTCATAGCTCCTTTGAGGTTCAATGCTGACCCGGTATGCAGATTGTCTATCACAAGCACCTTGTTGTTGTTCGAAAGCCTCTCAACAAGATTGCTTCCTATGAAGCCTGCGCCTCCGGTTACTATTATCTTCTTGCCCCTAATCTCGGCCATAATATCACGATTTTATCTCCACCTGCGTATTTATATCCTTTTGTGAAACCCGCATTTTATGACGGAAAACACAATCATATTATTGATTTCCCAGCACCTGCGCGTACACTTTCAGCGTCTCCTTTGCACACTTATCCCAAGTGAAGCTCCTCGCATACGCCATAGCGGTTTTCCTCCTTTTTTCGTTGTAGCCGTTCTCCCTGAGCCCCTCTATGATCTGCGCCATGTGCGCCTCATCCTCCGCCTCGAAGCAGTACTTCCTTACCTCATCGGGTATTTTCCCGCGCCTGTATATTATGACGGGTAGGCCCCTGGCCTGTGCCTCAAGTATGGGAAGCCCGAATCCCTCATAGAGGCTAGGGAAGACGAAAGCATCGAAGCTGTCGTATATCTGCACCTTCCTGGATTCTGGCGCAAATCCTGCCATTGTTAGCCTCTGCAATCCATTCCTTTCTGCAAATGCCGCTAGGCTGCCCTCCTCTGTTCCTGCGCCGTAGATGCGAAAATCCACGTCAGCATTTTTCATGATCGAAGCGGCAGCAAGCACCATCGCCACGTTTTTATGGTGTGCGAACGAGCCGATGTAGCCTACAGTAAATGCTTCATTCCTCTTTCTTGTCATTTTGCCAGAGAAGCGCTTGTCTATGCCTATGTTTACAACAGCCCCATTCACTGTACCGAATCTTTTGCCGACCTCGCGCATGGTCTGCTTCGAGTCAAAGATGAGGAAATCTGAATTCTTGATGGCCTTGCTGACGCTCCTCTTTATCATTGCGTTGTATGCTCTTTGCAGCGCTCCCCTATGCAGCCCATTCTCAAACCTTGATATGTCGTGGATTGTGGTAACAACCTTGCCGCTGCGGCTTGTTGACTTCAGATCCGCAGCCGCGAATCCTACTTCCTGGTTCATTATGTGGTATATGTCATATTCCTCCCTTGCGGCCCGTTTGACCTGGGTGCTGAGCATGGAATTTATCCTTATCAGTCCGCCCACGTCGTTCTTTCTTGCCCTCTCTATGGCATATACCAGGCCAACCCTGTTCCTCCGCTTGAGCTGCAGGTACATGCTGTACGCGTATTCTGTTATGCCGTCCCCGCTCCCGGCCATCGGCATTATACCGTTGATCATCGCTATCTTCAGTCCAGCCATCTCTCTCCCTTTTCATATCTGAGCTTGAGCAGCTTTATGAGCAGCTCTACTCCTCCCCTTTCCCTGCCGAATCTCTCGTTTATTCTCTGCACCGTTCTCTGGCTATCCAATCCCAGAAACCCTATGATCCCTTTCCTGTAAATCTCCTTCGATATGCCGAAATCAGTGTCACCGCCAGGCGCATTCTGCCATTTCTTTATCATGCCAAGCCTTGTCTTCCCGTCGCCAAAGCTTGTGATGATCCCGCTTGGCCTGTGTTCCTTCAGGTTCGTTGCCAATGCATAAAGGTAATAGAACGCGAAGTAGTCGAAGTCGCTTATCTCCTGGTCAGGCTTCTTGTTGCCCAGCTTCTCGTAAAGTAGAAGCAGCGCCCTGAGGCTGCCACCAAACGAGCCAGCCCTATTCTGCCTTGATGGTACAGTAACCTTGTAGAAGTGGTCTATCAGCCTGTCGTTGAAGGATCTGTAGGACATGCGCAGGAACCTCTCCATGACTCCGTACTCCCGAGAAGTGCCGCTGCGCAGGCTGTTGACGTGGTCTATGAAATAATCCGAGTTGTCCAGCTTACTTGTCGCGCCTCTAACTATTGGTTCCTCATGTATTATGCCCCTGAAGCTTATCTTATCTTTCCTAAACAGCCTTGTCTGCCAGTTCGTGTACGCTCCCTTCCCGCCCTTCCATACGTTTTCATATCTTCTTATCGAGAATGCGGCCACGTCGCTCTCTTCTATAAGCTTGTGCAGATCCTTCTTCAGCGAGGCGCTTATGCGCTCATCAGTATCTACAAGCAGCACCCACCTATTGCGGCATTTTCCAAGCGCATACATCCTAAGCGGGTCAGGGTACCCTAGCGCTACTGCATGGAATGTCCTGAGCTTCTCAAGCCTCCTCTTTGCTTTCTCTTTCAGCAGCTCCGAATAGGTCTTCGCATCACTGCTGTCAATAATTACTATCTCATCAACGTATCCGTAAAGATCATCAACAAGTGAAATCGACTTCTGAAACGCGTTCCTTGTGAATATGAGCGCGGACAGTTTACCAGTCAAGAATATTACCTGATATGATATCAAATATAACATATAAAATATGAGCGAGTGAAACTGAATTGACTGATTCTATGCTAATAATCAAGGACTTCAGCCTCAGGCACACAATAGAAAGCGGCCAGCCTCTCGCCTTCTATTCAGACTATACAAGGCAGCATGGCAAAGAGGAGCTGCGCTACGTTACCCAGAAAGGGATTATTTGGTTCAGGTTATCCGGGGAAAGGGCAGACTATACCTTCGAGGGAGAATACACGAAATCTTCAGCTGGGGAGGAGATACGCAGAAGGTTCTCTATAGACGAAGATATAATGCACATTTACAAAAGCATATCCACTGACGAATTCATGGCAAAGGCCATAAAAGAGTTCCACGGACTTAGGATAACGTGCAACGACCCTTGGGAGACTGCACTATGCTTTGTAGTGTCCCAGTTCAACAACATCAAGAGGATAAGGGGCATAATGCGAAACCTGATAAACGAATTCGGGCCAGTATATGATGGAATCCACCTGTTTCCTGGACCAGAGCAGATTGCAGATTCCAGCACCGCTCGGATAAGAGCATGCGGCACAGGATTCAGGGACAGGTACATAAAGCGCCTGGCAGAGGAGTTCTCGTCAGGATTTGATGCCAAGCGGCTTTACAGGATGAAGTATGATGATGCAAAGGCAAAGCTCATGGCGCTTGACGGCATAGGAGATAAAGTGGCAGACTGCATACTGCTCTTCGGATACAACAAACTAGAGGCCTTTCCAATAGACGTATGGGTCAAGAGGGTCATGGAGAAAGCGTATTTCAACGGGAGAAAAACTAGCATGCGCCAGATACACGACTTCTCAGCTGAACGATGGGGTAAATATAGGGGTTATGCGCAGCAATACATATTCTGGTATGGAAGGGAAAAGAGGATGATTTGAATGATACCTGACCTTAAAAAGATAGAGGAGAAGGTCTTGAAACTTGAACATGGGCGGGACCTGGTCATGCAGCAGTCAAGGGAGCTAATAAGGGAGGCAGGCAAGGCAATAGCATTCATGCATGCCTACGGGGCAACAAAGGCAGCAGGACACATACGCAGGCTGAAAAAGCTCAAATCGGCCTTATCTGCAGTTGACAGTGGATTCGAATACTACTCGCTTCAGGCCCACCAGGAATATTCCGAAGCATTGATATTGCATAATATATTGACGAGAGGCAAGCTTCCAGACATGAAGGAAGTTGGCGAAGGCGAGGTGCCATACTTACTAGGTCTTATGGATGTGATAGGGGAGCTGAAGAGGGAGTCCATAGAATCGATAAGAAGGAAGGAGTATGCGAAGGCAAGATCCTATTATGAAATAATGTCAGACATATACGATTCGACGCTGCACATGCGATTTGCAAATTCGATACTCCCTGATTTCAGGAGGAAGCAGGATTCGGCAAGAATACAGCTCGAGAGCGTAATGAATG
This sequence comes from Microcaldota archaeon, assembly GCA_021792235.1. Lineage (GTDB taxonomy): Archaea > Micrarchaeota > Micrarchaeia > Micrarchaeales > CABMGC01 > JAJZNA01. The sequence continues at coordinate 58,573 of JAJYVC010000002.1, read as the reverse complement.
AGATGCTCAGGATAGGCCGATAGCTTCAACCATAATATTGGAACGGCAAGAAGCATATTTAAATACTTTTCAGTTGCTTAAAAATTAAGAAAAAGGGTCTTTTATGGCAAATATAAAGCTACAAAGCGCTATGGAATACCTGATGACCTACGGGTGGGCAATACTCATCATAGCTGTTGTCATGGTAGCATTGTTCTCCCTAGGAATACTGGGAGGAAGTCCACTGGGCACTACATGTCTTGCTCAGTCAGGAATCACGTGCCAGAGTCCAGTACTAACAAGCGGCGCATTTAATGCAATCGTCGGTCAGGCAACAGGTACAACTTGGGCAAGCGCCAATATCGTATGGATACCAAATGGATACACCTTGGCTTGGGTAACAGGCAGCTCGCCTGCACTTAACTGCCTTCCTGGTGTAATGCAAACCAATTCTATAACTTTAGGAACCGGAGGAACAATTGGTCCAATATGCGGAACAATTTTGAATGGAGGATCAACCACCATTGCCAGCGGACAGGCCGTTTCGGTATACTTCCCTAACAGCAATTCAGGGTCAAATGGAGCCTCGGCATCCGGCCAGATTTGGGCGGTTTACACAACGTCATCAAGTAGTGTAGTATACGCACAACAGCTGACAACAGGAGTAAACCTAAAGCAGGTATAATTCAGCCTGCTTTTTCTTTTCCTTTCTTTTTATTTTTATTTCTGTATCATTACACTGAGGAAGGTCGAAACTGAGCACGATCAAGTGAAATATATGAAAAACCTAAAGCTTCAGAGTGCAATGGAGTACTTGATCACGTATGGCTGGGCGATCCTCATAATCGCAATAGTAATAGTAATCGCATTCACCTTCTCGCAGAACAGCGGAAATCCACTGCAGACCGCTTGCACTCCGCTGCCAGGATTCGCATGCAATTCAGTGACCTTCCTTGCAAACCGTGGTGCTAGCCCTGCGCAGGCAACATTTATCGTAGGCCAGAATACCGGCGTAAACTGGCCAACAGTCACCATCTACTACATAACAGAAGCCAACTCCTCATCTTTTACAGCAAGCGGCATACCGTCCCAGATATACAACAAGCCTAATGAAGTAGATGCCGTGATACCTGGCGGATTGCAATCTGGCCAGACAGCGCAGGTGTCAATCTACTCCCCCCCAGGAATAACTTGGGGCGTAGGCACCGTACTCACTGGTACAATATGGGCAGAATACACCACCTCAACAAATCCGTCAACCACTTATTACGTTGAGATGGCAAGGATAATTGCCAAGGCCGCTTAGCGTTTGCGCCCTCCTTTTAGTTCGTCCTTTATTCTGAGGACTTCATTGAACTCGTTAGCGCTTAGCAGGGGCTTCCTGAGCCTGTCTGTATCATCTATCGATATCCTGGGGCATGCGGTGTTCACGAATGCATCGAACTCAAGCATGTTGTTTATCGATCCGAAGTCGAAGGTATTCGATACGAGTATTGCAGCGCTCAGCCCTGCGGACTCTGCCTTTGCCTTAAGTATCCTGGCCATTGGCATGTTGTTCTGACCGTTCTTAGTTGTCACAAGTATGCCGATGTTCTTTGCATCAACAGATGCAAGGATCTTGCCCCTGCTCCTCTTGGAATATATTTCCCTGTACTTGTCTATGAACTCCACTGTGCCCTGGAACGGCTCTATCAGAAGGAACGGCTTAGTAGTCACCAGAAGCGCACCAAGAGGGTGAAACATACCCCCGCCGAAGTATACCAACGCATCAACCCTGCCATTTACGCTTGCCGCACTGCCAGCATCGCACCCGAGTATCTGGCCAGGCTTCTTCGCGAAGCCGTAAGGCTTGCCTATCACCACCTCTTTGCCATGCTGCCTAAAGAAGTCAGCAACCTTGTCGAGCTGGTGTATGTGCTGTATCGTGGTGACTATTCCTACTGTCTTGAACTGCCTGAGCGGCTCAACGGCCCTGTCTAGTATGCTGAAATCAGCATTGATCTGATAAGGCACGTATTCGACGTTGAAATCTACTCTGTGGAATTCCGCATGGCCGAAATGGACTATCTTCTCAGCGCCGATGTTCTTCGCCTCGTCAATTGCCAGGTCGCACGCACCAAATGTGGGGGTGGCGGATACTACCACCTCGTTCCCCTGTCCCTCAAGCTCCTTGGCATGCCTAAGAGCCTCCTGCTTCAAGCCCTCGGGAAACTGCAGCAATATGCGCATATTCATCATTGCAAAAACAGATTATACCGTCAGGAAAACCATTGCATTGCCACATATATATTGCTTTCTGTGCAATACCATACTGATTGCATGCCAGAGCAGGTAATACTCGTAGACCATAATGATAACCAGATAGGTCTGGAGGAGAAGCTTAAGGCGCATCAGAACGGAGGCAAGCTGCACAGGGCGTTCTCCATATTCATATTCAATGACAGGGGAGAGACTATGCTGCAGCAGAGGGCGTTATCAAAGTACCATGGCGGCGGCCTGTGGTCCAATACTGTCTGCAGCCATCCCAGGATCGGCGAGACTCCAGTGCAAGCAGCGCACAGGAGGCTCAAGGAGGAGATGGGCTTCGATACCGAACTAAATGAGGTGTTTGCCTTCGAGTACGAGGCAAAGATGGACAAGGAGCTAACAGAGCATGAATTCGACCATGTCATCTTTGGCACTTATGAATCAGATCCAAAGCCAAATCCGGACGAGGTGCAGGCTTGGAGATGGATAAGCCTGGGCGCGCTAAAGGAGGAGCTGGAGAACAACCAGAAATCATATACGCCCTGGCTGCGTATAGCCATAAACGATGTGATAAAGCACTACAACGCTAAGAAACAGTCACCTTCTTGACCTCTTCAGGTCTACTGATGCCTCCTGCCCCCATCCCGTCTGGTTCTGCCCCATTATCCTGTGGGGGACTCCTTCAAGTAGCTCATGTATCCTTCCTTCAGTAGCCATATTCCTCTCACGCATTCCCACCCTAATGAAGAAGCTTCCATCGCCTACCCCAAATCCGATATTGCTTACGCCAGGCAGCGATTCTATATCTGCTCCAATCCTAGACCTTATCCAGATTAGTTCATCCAACAAGATCTGCTTTCTCTGGGCTTGAGGGCCTTCCATCAATCCACCGCCAATCAGGCAGCTGCGGCTTGGGTGGCAGTTATGGTGTATGTGCCTGATAGCTTCGAGGAAGCCCTCTTGAGCGCCTCCCTTGCCACGTTCTTTGAGCTTGCAAAGGTCCTGAGCCTGAACACTACCTGCCCTTTCTTTACTCGCGCGCAGACAGACGACGGGCTTCCGAAAGACAGCGACATTCCCTGCGATAGACGGTCTGCTCCTGCACCAGTGGCCCTCTTCTTCTCCCTGATCACATTGTGAGGATAAGTAAGCAGTGTGAAGTGATAGTTGTTTATTAGCTCCCTCTCAAGGTGCTTGTTTGCCACCTGTCTTGCAGCCTCTAGCGCATTTGACCGGAGCTGCACGTCCTGGTCTGAGCTGAGCGTATATACTGTGTCGTACGTGGGCCTGTTCATGCCCATGTTGAATATCATCAGGCTGGTGTGGGGAAGAGACTTGACATAGTTCTTCTTAGGCTTCTTGACCGAATATCTCGCCCATGCCTGGCTGTGTATGCCCCTTACCGACCTTGCAGGCCTTAGCTTTCCCATAGTATCACTCAACGTTGTCTAATTGCAGGAATAATATCCCCTATTAGTTATAAAAGCTTTTTTATGCAGTCTTTATGTGTATGTCCGACGGAGCTATAGATGGCCTGCTGAACAGGAGCCCGGGCGCGTACAAGGCGCTTTACCAGGCAAGAGACAGTCTCAGGATAATCTTCGGCGGTGGCGGATTCCATAAATATCTCCTTAAGCGCAGCTACCTAAAGAGGTTCAGGCACTCGTGGATGTATACTTCAATACCTCTTGATGATTCCCAGTGCAGGGTTTCCATAGGCAGGTATTCGTACTGCCCGGACCAGATCAATGTAGGCTATGTTCCAGCAAGGGGAAAGAGGTATGAGATAAGCATAGGAAGCTTCACACAGGCAAGCGGCAACCTTACAATAATACTCTCAAAGGCGCACACCCCAGAATTCGTGTCCAACAGCATGAACAACCTCTTCCTCGACAGGCGTGGCAGGGATCATTACGAAAGATATCACAAGGACAGCTATGGGGAGGTGGTGATAGGCAACGATGTGTGGTTCGGCTCTGACGTGGTTATAATAGGCAACGTGAAGATAGGTGACGGAGCAGTCATAGGCGCAAGGGCTGTTGTTACAAAGGATGTTGAGCCATACTCGGTTGTCGTCGGCGCTCCGGCAAGGAAGGTAAGATTTAGGTTCAGCAAGCAGGTAATTGATGCGCTTCTTAGGATAAAGTGGTGGGATTGGAGGGAAGATAAGATACTAAGTAACCTCAAGGATTTCTATGATGTCGAGGCCTTTGTCAGGAAGCATGGCAGATGAATCCTGCAGCATCTACTTCCGGCTGCCTATGTAGACCTTCACTCCCTTCACTCCGTCATCTCTCTTGACATTTATTCCATACGCGGTCCTAAGGCCGTCTGTCTTTATGTCGTTTATAAGGATCCTCTCCCCGTGCGGCATCCCTGTAAGCAGCACGTCATATCTTATCCCGAACTTCTTAAGCATCCTCTTGGTATAGCTAGCATATCTCTTCTTTCTTGCAGTCATTATTACGACTCTGTCCTCCTCCCCTACCTTGTCAAGCAGCTGCTTTATCCCAGGCAGGGGTTTCTCAGTGCCTGCCTTGGCTGGGTCAAGGTAATGATTATGGGGGAATATAACGCCGTCTATGTCTATTATCCATGTCTTGGGTAGCCTTGAAAGCCTGAGAATCGTCTTCCGCGCCACCCTACCTCCTCCCGAACCTAGGATCGCTTCTTGCAAACTCCATGAACGTGCTGACCCACAGCTCCTTGGTGCCGATGTCGTATCTCTTCCCTTCTATCTCATAGCCCAGAAGGGTCTTCTCCTTTGCAAGGAGCCTGAGCGCGTCGGTAAGCTGGTATTCGCAATTCTTTCCTGGCTTTATCCTGTCTATGAAATCGAATATATCTGGAGTAAGCGCATACAGGCCTATTGCACCCATATTGCTTGGTGCGTCGCCCGGATCAGGCTTCTCCACCATATCTCTTATCTTCCATATCCTTCCATCTTCCTTGCTGCCATCTATGATTCCATAGTTCCTTATCAGTTCTTTGGGCACCTTCTCAAGTCCTATCACTGGCTCGTGCCTTTTCACGAGAACGCTGGTGAGCTGCGAAGTCACAGTCTCCTTCCTGCCGGATCTGTATATCGTGTCTCCAGCAAGTACCACAAACGGATCATCTCCGACAAATGATCTGGCGCATCTTACGGCATCAGCGAATCCCAACTGCTCCTTCTGCCTCACGAAGAGTATGTTCGGGAAGCTAGACAGGCCGTAATCGTCCTTCACCTTGTCGTCCATGCTGCTCTTGTCGAAATAATTTATTATGGCCTCCTTTCCCCTGCCTACAATGACGAGTATCTCGTCAAGGCCCGAATTCACTGCCTCTTCGACTACATAATGTATGACTGGCTTGTCTAGTACAGGCAGCATCTCCTTTGGCTGCGCCCTTGTCATAGGGTAAAGCCTTGTGCCCAGCCCTGCGGCAGGTATGACTGCCTTTCTAATCCTCATCATTACCAAGCCCTATTGCCCTGAAGTTCTTAAAATCGTTTCTGTCAAGCACCCTCCTTGCGTCTATGACTGGTTTTCTGCCTGCCATCTGCCCTATCTTCCTGAACTGCGGCCACTCGGTTGCGACCACTACCACATCTGAGCCCTCAACGCATTCCTTCACGCTTCCCACTCTCATCACTCCAGGCACAGGTATTGACTTGGCCATCGGATCGTATGCCACTACAATTGCCTTCTCCTTTCCGAGCCTCTCCATCAGCCTGACTGCCTGAGATTCCCTTACGTCATCGGTATCTTCCTTGAATGCTGCGCCAAGCACTCCGATGCGCTTTCCATGGATATCTTTGACTGATGACCTTATATGCTCAATTACTCTGTCTATCCTCTCCTCATTTACCTTTATCGCCGCCTCGATAACGCTCATCCTCTCACCCTTTTCCCTGGCGAAAGAGGCCAGGGCATTGGTATCCTTGGGAAAGCATGAGCCCCCGTACCCTATGCCTGCCTTGAGGAAGTACGGCGCGATTCTCCTGTCAAGACCCATTCCTTTTGCAATAACATCAACGTCGCATCCAGGTATCCGTTCGCATAGGTTTGCTATCTCGTTTATGAACGATATCTTCGTTGCAAGGAATGCATTGCTGGCGTACTTGATGAGCTCTGCGTTTTCGTTGTTGGTCCTTATCACCGGTGATTTTGCGAAAGACCATATCTCTTCAACCAAGTCTCCAGGCTTCTTTTCGGCCGAGCCTATTATTACTCTGCTTGGTTCGAGGGTATCTCGTACTCCGTTGCCTTCGCTTGTGAATTCAGGATTGGAGACTACCTTGAGCCCAGTCCTTGCACGTAGCTCTCTGGCAGTGCCGGGGACCACTGTGCTTTTTATTACGAGCACCGCGCTCTTTTCCACTGCCGCAACTCTGCCTGCAGCGTCTTTGACGTAGCTCAGATTGATCTTCCCATTCAATGTAGGGGTAGGCACGACTATGAAGACCGCAGCTGCGCCTCTGAGCCGTGCGTAGTCGGATGAGAACTCAAGTCTGTTGCTATTCCTCTTAAGCATCTCCTTAAGTCCTGGTTCGTAGATCGGCGTAGGGCCTTTTCTCAGCGCCTCGACACGCTCGGCGCTAATGTCTACGCCTATCACATCGTTGCCTTTGTCAGCTAGCACCGCTGCAGTCACTATGCCTACATAGCCAAGTCCAACAACTCCTATCTTCATCTTGCAGACACCTCTTTCAGATAAGGATTAACTCCATGATGCTATGCCATCTATTCTATATAAGGTTTACGGCGTAAAACGGGCAAAACCGCTTTTTCATGATAGCTCACTTTATTCTCAACAAGGAAGCCCACGCTCTTTAGACAACGGCGATGACCTTGCCAAATGCCCTTTCCATATCCACCCATCCGAACCTCCTGCTGTCAATGCTCCTGCGTGCGTTGTCTCCAACAAGGAAGAGCTTTCCGTCCTTCACCCTCTTCACTCTCTTGACTATGATTCTTCCGTAAGGATCCTTTGCAACGACCACGTCATCTCTGCGCATTCTGAGCGGCCAGCAGTTTACTATGACATATGAGCCTTCCATTATGGATGGCTCCATGCTGCGCTCAGCAACCCTGTATATCATCAGAGGAAGCCTCATGCTTATACTTTAGGGTATACGAAGGTCCTCTCTGTAGGGTAAAAGGATTTCGCTCTTGTCGTCTGTACGTTCTTCGTGGCCCAGAACGCCTCTGCGAACTTCTGCACGCTCTCAAGCAGGGCCTCTGCATCCTGTATGTTGGTGCTCTGCTTTGCCTTGCCCGCAAGCTTTAGCGTGTTCCATACGAGCTCATGAAGCTCAGGATGCGCCTTTGCGTGCTCAGGCTTCATGTAGTCTCCCCATATGACTGCAACTTCATGCTTCACTATCTCCGCGTGTTGCTCCTTCACGCCAACGTACCTGATAATTTTGTTTCTATCTTCTGCGCTTGCAGCTCCAGACTTCATTGCATCTGCAATGAGCATGTCCATCCTTACTACTGTGTGTGCTGCAACCTGCGCCGCATGAGGATCGTATATGCCGCATGGTATGTCGCAGTGCGCGTAAGCAGTTGGGAATCTTAATACCTTGTCCGCTCTTTCAATCAGTTTTCTTATTGTGCTCATCCAATCACGATATTACCTGGTTATAAAAAATTTATATAAATTGTGTTAGATATCTTTTATGAGCATGTTTCAATGAGAAGAAGGACAGGGCTGACCGTAATAGCAGGGCCGATGTTCGCTGGCAAGACCACGCGGCTTATAAGCGAGATGCAGATGGTCGCGGCCCGCGGTGCATCGCAGATACTGTTCAGGTCATCCATAGACTCAAGATACAGCACGACCGATGTCGTATCGCATGACGGCCTTAGAATGCGGGCGGCCACGCTCCCAGAAGGCCCGGATGGTCTGCGTGCGCTTGCCTTCGCAGCCAAGAATTATAATATGATAGGCATAGACGAAGGTCAGTTCTGGGAATCAACAGATGGCTTTTCAGAGGCGGTAATCGGGATATCGGCCAGGGCTAGAGTGTATGTAGCGACGCTTGACATAGACTCCATAGGAAAGCCATTTAGGGTCTTCTCAGAGTTGCTTCCAAGAGCCGACAGCATTATACTCCTCAAGTCAAAATGTGCAAAATGCGGCAAGGATGCTGCATTCAGCCAAAGGCTGGTTAATGGCACGGAGGACTTCAGCAACGGATTCATGGTAGGTGCCGCAGGGCTCTACGAGCCAAGGTGCGGCATGCACTTCATAGCGCCCTGATCCTAGCCCCACATCTCTGCCTTTATCTCTTTTTCATTAGTGCCCAAAGACACAAGCGCAGCCTTTAGCGCCTTCACGAATTCTGGCGGTCCGCAGATGTAGCTTACTCTATCCTTGGAATCAGGTGCATACTTCTTGATCATATCTGCATTCGCGTGCCCCCTCTCTCCGGTCCAGCCATCGCCGTCCGCAGGCCTAGTCACCGTTACGGTAAGCTTTCCGCCTAAGGCTGCGATCATCTTCTCAAGCTCTTCCTTCTCTATTATGTCGTATGGATACTTTACGCTGTATATCAACACTATGTCGGGTTTAGAATTCTTGCCTATTATGTACTTAAGCATTGAGAAGAAAGGCGCAAGGCCAGTGCCTCCGGCAAGGAAGAGCAGCTTGTTGCCGAAGTTGCTCTCAAGCTTGAACTGCCCGTAAGGCGCAGACACCTGGTAAACATCGCCCACCTTCGCATTCTCCAGTTTCGAAGTGAACTGGCCCTTTATCATGGATATGAAAAACTGCAGCTCTCCTGATGGAGGGCAGTTGGCTATTGAGAACGCCCTGCTTATCTTCTGCCCATCCGGGCCCATCCAAGTGAGCATTGCAAACATGCCTGGAGAGAAGTCTATGCTGGTGCCGTCCTGCGCCTTGAACGTGAATGTGGTGACATCCTTGGTTGTCTTCTTTATGTCGGTTAGTACGTACGGCTTGTTCAGAATCATAGAATCAACTGCAGACTAATTAGTATGTTAAAAATAAATATGTTGGCTTCTTTTCTGAAAACTCAGATATGACTGTACATTATTTAGAAGAAGTTATGCTCTCTACTACCTTCTCGAACTTCTCGACTGACTTGACAACCTCCTTGAGCCTAGGATTTATGTTGTAACCAAGGTCGTAGCCCCTTTCCGTCCTTATGTGCGTTGGCTGGAGTACGCTCATGCTCATCGATAGGTTCCTTAGGGTTATTATCAGCGTCTTCCTGGTAAATTTCTTGCCAAGCACTGTGTATAGTTCTCTGGTGGTCCTTGGCGATTTGACCATAAGCAGCTTCAATACTGCATAGTTGGGCTTGCTCAGTATCTTCCTGATAAGCCATATCTCATCGTTGTCTCTTTCCGTCTTAGGCATAGAACTTTACCACATTATGAATCAATCCTAAACGTATATAAATATATACCAAGTTTTAGCCCGCTACAATCTTGTATACCTTTGCAAACTTCAAAGCCACCCAGTACCACAAAGTATATTAACCTATTTATACTAAAGTATATAATTATATACTAGAGTAAAAGATTATATGCAGCCAATAGGTATAAGCTCCATAAAAAGCCTGATTTTCAGCAAGAAAGCTGTGCCAGAGCCAAAGAGGTCAAAGCTAGGCACACACGTATCAGAGCCCGAAACCTCAAACATTATCGAAGAATTCAGTGCCTTCCCTAAGCGTGCGATTACAAAGGCGTCTAACGGATACTTTTATTCCCTGCTCGCAAACATGTCCCCCAATGAGATCCGGCCCATGGAGATGGCAAAGGAATCAGTCATATCTTCTCTTTCAGAGTCGTATCAGTCAAGCAAGCCCAGCATAGCAGACGCCGCCATGCTCGCAAGGCAAAGGCTCTTACAGAATGTGCCTCAGGACAAGGCAGAGGTTCTGTCATACATCATTGCACACGATACTGCAGGCTATGGACCAATAAGCATCATGCTGGATGACAAGCAGAATATAGAGGAGATAGAGATAAACTCGCCGCAATCCCCTCTCATAGTGTATTCAGCTAAATACGGGAGATGCATGACCAATATCTGTTTTTCAAGCGAATTCGCTTTCAGAAGCGCAATAAACCGCCTCATTGTGGATACAGAAAAGGAGCTCAGTGAGAGGACGCCGATAATAGACGCACAGGTATCCGACGTCAGGGTGCATGCGCAGATAAGGCCATACGCAGTAAGCGGCGCAGCCGCATCAATCAGAATCGGAGGAAAGAAGAACATAGATCTTGGATATCTGCTCTCAAATAACACTGCTGATCCATTGATATTGGCATATCTGTGGCTTGCCATAGAGTGCAAGTGCAATATGATAATCTCCGGAGCCCCGGCAAGCGGCAAAACTACGTTCCTGAGCTGCCTCAATGCATTTGTGCCTTCAAATGACAAAGTGATAACAATAGAAGAGGACGTCAACGAGCTCAATTCTTCTGGGATATCCAATCTGGTCGCACTGTATGGGTCACGATACAATTCCATAACGCCAAAAGAGCAGGTGGTCAATTCCCTGAGGATGAGACCTAGCCGAATAATAATAGGCGAGATGCGCGCAGAAGAGACTCGGGACCTTTTCATGGGCGCTAACATGGGCATATCTTTCGCAGCAACCATGCATAGCAATGAAGGCGGCATACAGATACTGAAGAAGCTTATGGTCAAGCCCATGAATGTAGATCCGAAAGGGATAGGTGCCCTAGACCTTGCCATGTACATGAAGCAGACTGATATCAGCAGAAGAGCTGTATCTGGAATATCAGAATACAAATGGCTCAGCCGAGCAGAGATAGAGGAGGGGATAGGCATCGGCGAAGAGGAGATGGTGCAGGTATCAGAACTGATGAAAGACGGCAAGCTGTGCAAGCCCGAGTTGAAGGACTCCAAGGTGGTACTGTGTTATTCACGCATAAACGGGATCACCGCAAAGGATGCTATTAAGGAGCTTGAAAGACGTTCCAAGGTGATATCAAATGCGCCTGCTGGCAAGTCTGGCTATGTCGAAGAAGCCGTGAGGAAATACTATGGATGGTAAAACACGCATGAAAATAATCCTTGCTGTGCCATGTGCAATATCGCTAGCTGTGCTCATATCATATGCCCAGGGTACTATCGACTTTACTCTTATTTTGGCAAATTCACTTGTTTTTGCGTCATCCTTCTCTGTTATTGCAATAATACATTCCAGGCATATGCAGAAGTCGAAGCTAGATGGTGACATATCTGATGTCATGTCTGGCCTAGGGAAAGCTCTATACTATGAGTCTTCCAATATCTCCCTTTCAAGATCATTGAGAAAAGCATCAGAATCTGATAAAAACCCGTATACGTCCAAGATGCTCCGCCTTGCATCAATGCGGATAGAGCTCGGGGAGAGCTTTTACGATGCGATGTACAATGCGTCGTCTGGATCCAGCGGACTGCAGGAGAAATTGAGAAGATACATAAAGAATCCGGAATCCGGTATAGGGGAGGCTCCACGGCTCTACCAGTCGCACAGAAGATCGGAAGCGTACAGGTCCAATGCACTTGCATCTAGGTACGCCACATTAAGCATGTTCGTATCGACCTTAGCTCCTTCATTTGTGATATTCTCCTTCGTTGGTGGGATGCTCATATCGCAGAGCTATTCAAGCACTGAATTCATGTCCATATTGCTTGTATCAGCCGTTCCGGTAACATATTCGATAATAAAATCCATAGCAAAAAGGCCGATTTATTGAACAGACCAAAAATTGCATACGTTATGCTTATGCTTGCAATGCTCGCAGCATCATCCATCTGGTGGTGGATGCTCATAGCATCGGCGCTGCTGGCTCTTGCATACAACCTTTCCAGCAGGCCCAGTGCAAAAGCAGGCAAGCATGAACTTCTGGCCTTTGCAAGGAGCTTCAGATACGATGTACAAAGATCAGACCTGAATTCTGCGCTTTGCAGATCTATAAATGATTCTAATGCACCAACAGATATCAAAGAACTTGCCAAGAGGTCTGCCCTTGGCGAACTATCCCAGGGAAGCTACACGCACTGTGCCGACAGCAATATCTCTGAGCTTGCTGCGATAATAGTGGCAGGCATTCAGGGCGGCGCAGACATACGCAATAACCTTGACCAGTTCATATCCCGGCTGGAATCGGACATAGAGAATGGAAACAGAGCGGATCTTAATTCACTTAACATGGATGGCCTTTCCAGCGTAGGCGTCTCCTTTTTCGTGCCAATGTTCGGCGGCATAGCCTCTAGCATAATAAGTGGCTCAGCCTCGATAAACGGAATGCAGGCCCAGAATGTCGTCATTGGATTCCAGGCAGTTATCATAATTTATGTGGCTGTGATGAGCTACCTAATGGATGCTTTCAAGAACTCTGCAAACAAGGATCCGTTGTTCATGTCTTTTCAGGCAGCTGTGATAGGCGCCGGAATAATCAAGGCATCATCGTCTTTCATATCCTATGCTATATGAGGTGCAAAAATGATAGAAGCAATTGTTCCAGTAGAGGCGCAGGCATTTGTATTGCTTGCAAGGAAGAGGAGGGCGCAAGGCTCCTTGGAGTACATAATGATGCTCTCGGCAGCCAGCATAGTGATACTTATAGCCTTGGCCATGATAGTGAAGCTGAAAGGATCAGTAGTAACCGGCGTTAGCTCGGGCGGATCAAATTCCAGCATAAGCCAAGCCATATCCAGCCAGCTGTCCAACCTATCAAAAGGGGCATAAGCGATGAAGGCGCAGATGTCTTTGGAGGTGCTCGCCTACATAGCGGTGGCAGGCATCTCCCTTATTTATTCTGTTTCAGCGATATCATCGTACAGGGCCAGCGTAAACCAGTCGCTAAACTACTATAGTTACTCGAGTTTCGCCAGCGCAATAAATACTGCGGTATTGGGCAGATATGATTATGTCTATCTGCAGGTGCCTCACGGCATATGTGGCATAAAAGTAAATGGAAGTTCGTTCAGTATCGGCTACTGGACGTTCTATCTTGCTGAAACAGTAAGGATAAACGGCAGCCTCCTGTGCTCAGCAGGAATGGTCGGAGCCAGCATATACTACGGAACAGGAAACGTAAGCATAGTGTGACAAGATGATACTACAATTAAGCTTGGAGATACTGCTAAGCATGTCGATCGCGCTGCTAATCGCCGCAATGTTCTATTCTCTCTATACCCACACATATGCCGAATCGCTCCATACCTCTGCGTCAATTGATGGTCTTGCAAACCTATCGATACACTACTCAGAATCTCTATTAAATTCATGCAGATGCGCAGGCTGATCAAATGATAATATCTGCAGACATGGCAGCGGCCATACCAATAGCAATACTGTCAATAGCCCTGATTTCGCACAGCCTGGCAATCTCCCAGAGTTACTACTATTCCTATGCAAACTCAACATACAATCAGTTAAAGTATTACAGCATATCGCAGCAGATGTTAGCAGTCATTAATGGCGGCACTGCAAACTACAGTGCAGATGAAGGCACGGTATACGGGCTAAGCAGATACTACAACATATCTGCAAGTATACTCTATCCATCAAACTATTCATACTGCAGCAAATTTTTCTGCAGGGTAGTCCAGATAGGGGGCGCCACAAGAATATTGGTGATAAAATGAGACAACAAACTAGTCTGGAATTCCTTATAATAGCCGGAGCAATAAGCTTATTAGTGCTATTTTCAATAACACAGTACGGCACCGAGATAAAGCATTATAGTACCCTTCCAGAAAGCTATTTTGCTAATTATACTACGGGTCCAAACCCCACCTATCACCAAAAGCCTTATCTGGAAGCATCGATGCCGCCCGTTTCAACGCAAGACTATCAGAATACCCTATACGTTGCAGCATACGGGTGTAGCAATGGCACAATATCTATATCCTTGAATTCATCAAGCATCACCTTCTCCACATATAATATAACTGAAAATTTCTACAATGTGTGGACATATCTGGACAATTTCACAACATCTGGTGGGCTTAACAAGGCCCGCTTGAAATACAGCATAGCATGCAATGGATCTATATACAACGGATCAGAGTATCTAAGTACAGAGGCGCCAAAATATCCGGGCACGGGTTCTTATGCGGCGTATATAACAAAAAGGAATGAAAGCACAATATATAATTCACAGGAACAGGAAGTTCCCTATCTGTATGTTTCTAGCCACTGCACATTTGAAGACTTCTTTTACAATCCCTATCCAATAAACGCGCAATGCGGGTCATATGACGCATGGCAATATCGCGTGTCATTGACATATTGCTCATATGGCGGGGTGCAGACAGAGACCATATGTGTAAATCCGCAGGGCACAGGATATAATGCAAGTATCCTCAATCCGTATCAGAGCAGCTATGAATACTCCGCAAATATAACCATAGTCGGCGCGCACGCATTCAATTCAAGAATTTCAAGCGCAAATAAAAGCAGCCCTATGTATTACTCGGGCATCTTAGTTGGCAACACTTCTGTAGAAAATGTAACCTCGTCTCAGACAAGCCCTGCGGCCCTGCTAATACATGGAGAAAACATGTACTTGATAAACTACACTTATGCAAGCGAATACGAGCAAGCCAGGAGCAATCTTTTCCGGCTGCTCGAACAGTACAATTCGAGCTGGGTGTCTCCTGGCATCTCTTCAGAGATCCAGCAAGACGTATCAGAATACAATTATTACGAAGGCCAGCTTGTTTCGGCCACAGATAACAACACTTTATCTGTATGCAAAAAGGAAGGCAGTTCAATATCGTGCCCAGCAGAATATCCTTTCTATTACCTAATAAATGCCACATTGATCCAGCAATATTCCTATGGCAACCAAACGCTTTCATATGCTGGTTCTGTCATAAGGGTGTTTAGCTGAAAGTTCAATTCGCAACCATAGAGGCGATTGCATCGCTGCTTATAGTGCTATCCGCAGTCTCACTAAGCGGCAGCATAATGAATACGTCCCAACAGTCACTGCTTACAGAAAGGTCAGCTCTCGCATCAAAGGCAGCCGCATATGATTTCCTGATGCAGATACTCTACAACAAGTCAACGCAGGAATGCGCATTGAGCAATAATGTCCAATGCATTGACAATTATTCCCTTTACTATAGGAAGGTGTATGGAATTAGCAGACTGAGCATTGTCCGTAGTTCGGAAGAATCCAATTTCTCGTACGTGCACTGCGAAAATGCTGTAAACAGCATTATCTGTGTAGGTGTGTCCTGATGTCATTTTATGGTTTGATGATTGCAATCACGATCTTATTTTGCATGCTCCAGATAACCTTTGTTGTTTCCGGAGCTCACGACGCGAGCTTGGTAAACACCGCGTACTATCAAGTGATCAGGGCAATATCTGGCCAGATGGCGCGGATATAGACTTTGATATAACCCAGTTATAAAAAAGCTAATAAATCAGTAGTTCCAAAAGTCTCCTTGCTAAGCAAGTTCCTGGAAAACACGAACTCGATCAGGGTACGGCAATGCTATTCGGAAAAAACAACGAAGTGCTGAATTTCGGGATAAGGGGTGGAAAGGTAGACGAGCACATCGTCGAAATACCCTTCCTGTTCAGGAACATCAGGGATCCTGCGAAGGTTCTCGATGTTGGCTGCACTGGTAGTCCTGTTTCACTGCAGCTAGCAATGATGCGCTACAACGTTACCGGCATAGATTATAATGACTACGGCATGCAGCATGCAAACATGAAGTTCATAAAGGGCGACTTCAATTCGCATGATTTCGGCAAGGAGAAATTCGACATAATAATCGCAATGGATTCTCTGGGACATTTCGGATTAAGGCACTACAACCGCTCAGAGTATCTGGACAAGCATAGCGACGTCAAGGCGATGACCAAGATAAAGGAGCTTATCAACAAGGGGGGGCAGCTGATATTCACGTGCAAGTATGGCATATCCGACCTCATAACGGTCTCTGGCAAGCCGTTTGTGAAGGTCTATGATGACAAGGCTCTCGATGTCCTCATGAGCACCTTTGATGTGAAGAAGACAGAATACTATATGGTGTCTGATTCAAAGAACATACGGCAGGTTGAGAGGGAGGAGGCAGCAGCAAGCAGATACTACCATACCAGCGGTACCTATGCGTTCGCCTGCATAAGCGCCATAAAGCAGTGATCAACCCATTACAAAGTCCATCAGTAGCTTCGAGACCGCTTCCGGATTGCTGTAATGCGGCGTATGCCTCTCAGGCTCCAGTACAACTAGTCTGCTATTAGGTATGGCCTTCCTGAATATCCTTGAATATTTTATATCAACTGTAGTGTCGTTGCCGCCCCATATTATCAGTGTTCTAGAATCTATCCTGGCAAGTCCGCTAGGCGTGAGATAAAAATCCTCGTTGTCGGCTTCAAGCATCCTCCTCAGCACGGTCTCATGCGGATTTATCTGCGCGGCCTTCCTAATCATATCCTCTCTGTAATCGGGATTTCTGGCGTATCTTTCTTCTGCAAATTCCTTCAGTCCTGCAGCATCCTCAAGTATTATCCCGGCAAGCGTCTCTTCCATCGCGTATCTCGCTGCAATCCAACCGCCATACGAATGGCCGAACATGTAATAATCCTTAAGCCCAAGCCCTGCCACAAATCCGACCACTGTCTCGTAATGCATGCCAAATGAATACTCCGCGTCAGGCGCCTCAGATTCTCCATGCCCTAGCAGGTCTAAAAGGTAAATGTCAAGGTTTTCAGGAACGCACTTCATGAGCCTTGTCCAGCTCCTTATGCTGCCTGCAAAACCATGCACGAAAATTATAGTAGGTCCATTGCCTTTATGGTGCACATAATGCAATCTGCCGTACTTGGAATCAAAGTATTCAGTCTCAAAATCGTTTACCAGATCCACACTATTCAATGCGCAGCAACATATAAAATATTGAAAGCATAAAATGGAGCATGGAATACAGAGAATTGGGAAAGACCGGGGAGAGGATATCCTGCGTAGGCATGGGCACTTGGAAGCTTGGCTACAATCCCGATGCCGAGATCGCTGCGCTTAGGGAGGGCATTAGCCTAGGCATTAACTTCATAGACACTGCGAAGATGTACCACAGCGAAGGCGCCGTTGGCATGGCGATAAAGGGAGAGGACGTGTTCATAGCGACGAAAGTCTCTCCTGATCATTTCGCGTACGATGACGTTATAAAGGCGTGCAACAGAAGCCTCAAGGAGCTCGGCATAAAGGCAATCGACCTCTACCAGCTCCACTGGCCCAATCCCAACATACCCATAAAGGAGACTATGAGGGCGATGGAGCACCTTGCCAAGCTGGGCAAGATAAGGCACATAGGCGTGAGCAACTTCTCAGTAGAGGAAATGATCGAGGCGCAGGACGCCTTGAAATCCGAGGAGATAGTCTCCAATCAGGTAGAGTACAGCCCTTTTGTGAGGGAGATAGTGGATCATCTGGGCGATTTCTGCAGGGAAGAGAAAATCACAATGATAGCATACAGCCCTCTAGGAAAGGGCGAGCTTAGCAAGCTAAAGCAGACCCGCACATTTCCTGTGCTTTACAGGATAGGTGTGCATCATGGGAAGAGCCCATTCCAGGTGGCAATAAGCTGGCTGATATCTAAGGAAGACGTGGTGCCCATACCCAAGGCCGCCAGCATAGCGCACGTACGCGAGAATGTCCAGGCGGTTGAACTCAAGCTCAGCAAGACCGAGATAGAAGAGATAGATGAAGCTGAAGACAGGAGCATAAGGCCTATCGCGTCAAGGCTAACTGGGTTTACAAGGCGCACAACAAGCTTCTGGTCCAGCATCATGGAAAAGCGCGAGCGCCTCAGAAAACATGGCGTATGAGCCACATATACGCAAATATAAATTCATGAACGTTGCATAGATTATAGGTCTGGAAAATGAAACGCACTGAAATAATCATCTACATATTTGTAATAATACTACTGCTGGCTTTCGGTGTGGCAGGCACGTACACACTTGGCCAGAGGGGAGGCTTTAATACAAGCATATCCCTCCTAGATGCTGCGTTCTTTACCATAGTTACTATATCCACCGTAGGCTATGGGAACATATATCCTGTGTCAGATTCAGCAAAGATCTTCACAATGACCCTTATAATAATAGGAATAGGAATATTCTTCAGCATAATAGTTGCCATATCTAGTGAGTTTATGAACGATAGAATACAAATATTTACAGGGAGAGTCAGCAGTTTCGAGAAGAGGGGCCTAAGCAAGCACGTAATCCTGATAGGCTCAGGCGCTACAAACACGTATCTTGCCGAGAAGCTCTACGAAAGGAAGGAAAGGTTCATAATCATAACTTCAGAGCAGGAAACGGCGGAGCACATGAAGAAGCTTGGGTACAAAGCATACATTGCCGATGCAACTTCTGATATCGAACTGGCTGAATTCGCTCCTAACAAAGCCAAAGCCATAATTATAGATGTCAAGGACAGCTCAAGGGCAATATACTCCCTCCTTGTGGCAAAGGAGCTCGCAGGATCTGCAAAGATAGTAGTAGTTGCGCCAAGCAAGGATGCCGAGCACCACCTCAGGAACATCGCATCAGGCAAGGCAACGATAATCAACCCTGCCGATATAGCCGCTAGCAGCATAAGCGACTCTATATTCAAGTAAAAATCCCAGAAGATGTAACAATGACCATGGTACTTAATCTAAGGTCCGCTAGCCGCACAAAGACAAGGAGTATAAGATCCGCTGCAGACATCATACGCAGTGGCGGCATCGTTGTCTTTCCCACCGAGACGGTCTACGGAATAGGCGCAAGCGCATTCAATGAAGATGCATGCAGGAAGATATACAGGATAAAAGGAAGGGCACCAGACAATCCGCTCATAGTCCATGTGTCAAGCATGAAGATGGCAAAATCAGTAGGTGACATACCTGCAAGATATTCGCGCATACTATCGCACGAATGGCCCGGACCTCTCACAGTAGTGGTAAAGGCCAAGGAATCTGTGCCTAAGACGGTTACGGGTGGTTTAAGGACCGTTGCAATGAGGATGCCTGACAACAGTATAGCCCTTGAGCTCATAAAACGCAGCGGTGTTCCGATAGCCGCTCCAAGTGCCAACATCTCCAAAAGGCCATCATCAACAGACGCTACAAATGCGAAGAGGTATTTCATGGGAAAGGTGGATGCAATAATAGATTCCGGCAGCACAGAAATAGGCATAGAGTCAACAGTACTAAGGCTTTCCGACCTTTCAATTCTTCGCCCCGGATCATACACTCCGGAGCACGTGAGGGAGGCATTCGGCAGGTGGCCAAAAATGGCCTTCGCATCAAAAGGCGTATCAAGACCACCGAGTCCAGGCATGAAATACCGGCACTATTCACCGGAAAAGCCGATATACTTGTTTATAGGAGATATCGGCAGGCTTCCATCTATAATAAAAAGATCGGGAAGCAGCGGGAAGTTCACGTTCATAGGCTCGAAAGAATCATGCGCTGCGATGAAAAGCTGCTCTGCAGGGGTGCTGGATCTGGGCAACAGGTCAAGGCCCCACGAGATTGCGCATAACCTATTCAGTGCCCTGATAGCTCTGGACAGCAAGAAGTCAAAGTTCGGGATAATAGAGAGCTTCGACGAATCAGGGATAGGCATCGCCATAATGAACAGGATAAGGAAAGCATGCTCAAATAAATACTTTTCAGATGAAAAAGGCTTTTGCAATCTAATTGAAGGATGATGTCTTGGTACTGCGCGCTACTCTATGCCACATAATAAACGGAAACAAGCTGCTGCTCAAGGAGGCTACACGTGGCGTAAGCAAGGGAAAGTGGAACGGGCCTGGCGGCAAGTTCGAAAAGGGGGAGACTCCAGAACAGTGCGCCATAAGGGAGACACTGGAGGAAACGGGGATAAGAATGCTCAACCCGTTCTTCCACGGCAAACTCTACTTCTTCATGAACGGAAGGAAGGAGCTGTCCATAGAAGGCTTCCTGTTCTCTGCAAGGAAATTCTCGGGAAGGATAAAGTCGACTGAGGAAGGTCCAGTGAGATGGTTCAGGATAAAGGATCTGCCATTCGACCGCATGTGGGACGATGACAAGTATTGGATTGACCTGATGCTTCAAGCAAGACGATTCGACATATACATGTATTACGACAAGCGCAATAAAAGGGTCGTAGAATACACTGTAAAATTCAAGGATAAAGTTGTGTAGATGAGATACAAGCTGCAGATAGCCGGCTGGTTGGTCACAGGTATCTTATCAATATACACTGGATATCTAGAAGGCGCGCAAGGGCTGGGATACCGGTTCCTTTACCTCGGTATAATTGCTGTGATCATATCTGCCCTTACCTACTATATAACTAACAGGACCAAGATTGTGGATAAAATGCTTGCAAAATCAGTGAGCAAGAACTCTCAGAGGGGCTCGAACTTGTAGTGGTAGTATATCAGTCCTTCATCTCCTTCCACGTACATCTTCCTGAACTGCGCCCTTACCTTTCCCCCTATCTCAGGTTCGACGCCATTGTCTATTATGTGGCCTTCGACCATGGGTCCTTCCTTGAGCTTTATTATCCCTATGAAATAAGGCGCCTCATCCTTGAAGGTGTCCGGTGGTACCCTTATCTTTGTAAATGAAAATATCTCCCCGTCACCGTTGAACCTCTTCTCCTCCATCTTGGACTTCCTCCCGCACTTCCTGCACACTATCCTTGGAGGGAAGTATGCAGTGCTGCAGTTTTCGCATACGTTTCCTACAAGGTTGTACCTTGCCCTTATCTTTCTCCAGAGGCTGGATGATGATCTCTCCATGATTAATCGGCCCTTTTGTATATGTGCACCACAGCAGTGGCTCCGCTTCCTCCCACATTGTGGGTCATTCCAATCTCCGCGTCTTTTACCTGCCTGTCCTTTGCCTCTCCCCTGAGCTGCCATACTATCTCAGCAGCCTGCTTGACTCCAGTCGCACCGACAGGATGCCCGCATCCCTTCAGTCCGCCGCTGGTATTTACTGACACCTTACCGTTCAGCGCGGTCTCTCCATCCGCTATCGCCTTTGCTGCCTTGCCTTTTTGGTATATTCCAAGGTCCTCCATCGCAAGAATCTCTGCTATGGTGAAGCAGTCGTGCACCTCAACAACATCAATATCCTTTGCAGTCACCTTTGCCTGCTTGTACGCATTCTGAGCAGCCAGCTTCGTGGCCTTGAGCTCGGTAAGCTTCTCCCTATCCGCGAGCCTGAGCGTGTCGCTTGCCTGTGCGCTTGCCATAATCTTTATAGGCGTGTCGTTGTACTTCTTGGCAGTCTCAAGAGGCGCCAGAACGACCGCTGCTGCACCGTCAGATATGGGTGAGCAATCAAGCAGCTTGAGCGGGTCAGATACTACCTTTGATCTCATGACCTCATCTACTGTGAGCGACTTCCTGAACTGTGCAAACTGGTTCTTGCAAGCGTTCTCATGGTTCTTGACAGCGACGCTTGCCATCTGCTCCTCAGTTGTCCCGTATTCGAACATATGTCTCTTGGCTATGAGCGCATAAAGTCCGGGGAACGTTATGCCCTGGAAAAGCTCCCATTCCTGATCTCCTGCACCTCCCAGCGCAGTGGTCGCCTCAGATGCAGTCACGTCAGTCATCTTCTCCACTCCACCTACAACCACAACATCGTGTATTCCGCTTGCCACCGCTATGTATCCTTGCCTAAGCGCGCTGCCGCCGCTTGCGCATGCATTCTCTATTCTTACCGCAGGTATGTTGCTGAATCCTAGCTGATCTGCCATAAGCGCTGCTGTATGCTCCTGTCCTACGAATTTTCCAGAGGCCATCGTGCCTCCGTAAAGCATCTCCACGTCGCGGCTAGACACGCTTGCATCCTCTAGCGCAGCTAGGCCTGCCTCGGCCATGAGCTCCTTAAGCCCGGAGTTCCATCTCTCTCCGAATCTTGTCAGCCCCACTCCAACTATTGCTACATCTCTCATGCAAACACTAGGTTTTCCTTATAGACCCCCTGTTCTTGAGGTATGCTGAATAATCTATGTATGTCTTGTGCCTTTCCACTATGTCCATGACCTTTTCCAGGTTCTTCCTCTTAGAATCAATATTGTCCGTTACCTCTATCGCGAACGAGTCGCTTCCAGCCCCTGATCCAAAGCTCGTTACAAGTATTTTCTGACCTGGCTTGGCCACGTCAAGGGTTGCCGCCAGGCCTATCAATGACGAACCTGAGTATGTATTTCCTATTATCGGCGTCATCAGCCCCCTCTCTATCTGCTTCTCGGTAAATCCAAGTTGCGCGGCCACCATCTTCGGGAACTTGCCGTTGGGCTGGTGGAACACAGCATAGTCGAAATCAGAGGGCTTCATCCCAGTTTCCTCAAAGAGCAGCTTTGTCGCGCCGGTTATGTGCCTGAAATATCCCGGTTCGCCTGTGAACCTTCCACCATGCGAAGGGAAGCTTGCGCCCTCCCTCCTCCAGAAGTCAGGGGTATCAGATGTGAAGCTCACAGTCTTGACTACATTAGCTATGATCCCATTCTTGTCCTTCCCAAGAATGAACGCCGCGCCTCCTGCACTGGCAGTGTATTCAAGCGCATCTCCAGGTCTTCCCTGCGAAGTATCTGTGCCTATCGCCATGCCATACCTTATCATGCCGCTGTCTATAAGGCCCATAATCATCTGCATTCCGGCAGTGCCTGCCTTGCACGCGAATTCAAGATCAGCAACCATGAGCTTGTTCCCGGCCTCTATCCCAGCAGATACGACTGTAGCAGTGGGCTTCACAGCATAAGGGTGCGATTCTGATCCGGCGTAGAGTGCTCCAAGCTCAGTAGCATCTATGCCTGCGTGCCTTATTGCGCGCCTTGCAGCCTCTACCGCTATTGTTGCGGCATCCTCATCCTTTCCCGGAACGCTCTTCTCCCTTATGTTAAGCCCTTTCTTTATGCTCTCCGCATCCTCGCTCCAGACCTTTGCGATGTCCTCTACCTTTATCCTGTATATTGGAATATGAACCCCGTAGCCTACTATTCCCGCCATCGTTTCCACTTATTTGTACTCCTCAAGTATCTCGCCGACCTGGTCTTTTGTCGGCATCGGCTGCTTAAGCAGCGATCCCTTCTTCAGCGTCATGTCGAGCTGCGCGTAATGCGGCTTCTCAACCTTGTAGAAGAGTCCTATGGGCACCTTTTCCCAGTTTGTCTTTTCAGCCTCGAGCGACCTCTCAAGCGCTGCGCTTATGCTTGTTGCATCGTGCCCGACGGAATCAAGCTTGTACACCCTCTTCCTGAACCAGTCGAACGTATTAAGATTGTTGAATGTAACGCATGGGCTGAATACATCTATTAGTGAGAAGCCCTTGTGCAGTATGGCTCCCTTTATCATCTCCGCCATGTGCATCGGGTCTCCTGAGAATGCACGTGCAACGTACGTAGCTCCAGAGGCAAGTGCCAGTCCTACCGGATTTTCTGGATTCTCTATGGATCCAAAAGGAGTTGATTTTGTCTTCATTCCAAAGAGGCTTGTGGGAGAGGCCTGTCCTGTGGTAAGGCCGTAAATCTCATTGTTCATGACTATATACGTAAGGTCAACGTTTCTCCTTGCGTTGTGCACCAGGTGTCCGACTCCTATCCCGTACCCGTCACCGTCACCCCCGGCGCCTATAACTGTCAGATCATCATTAGCAAGCTTCACTCCAGCTGCAACCGGAAGCAGCCTTCCATGAAGGCTGTGCACGCCATATGTGGCAAATGGGTGTGGCATCGATGAGCTGCACCCAATGCCCGATACTATCACGGCATTCTCCTTAGGTATGCCAAGGTCGCTTAGTGCTTTGTTTATGCCTGCCTGTACTCCGAAGTCACCACAGCCTGGGCACCATATGGGCTTCACACCCGACGTAAGGATCTGCTTTGGCTTTACCGCAGCGTTTGTGTCTACCATAACATCATCACTTGCTTACCAGCGCAAGCGCCTGCCTTGCGATTTCTTCGGCGGTGAACGCTTCTCCGTCATATTTAAGTATGCTCTGCGTTATCTCGATTCCAGTATTCATCCTTATCACCTGTGCAAGCTGTCCTGTGTAATTTACTTCAACGTTTATCAACTTCCTGCCTTCAAGCAGCTTCTTCGTCTTCTCCTTGTCAAGAGGCATAAGGTAGCTGAATGAGATGAGTCCGAAGTTCTTTCCCCCGGCCTTAAGCAAGTTTATAGCGTCAAGTGCAGGCCCTGTTGTAGAGCCAAACGTCACAAGGAAATAATCCGCGCCGTCATTAAGCACTTCTGGCACGAATACGCTCTCATTCTTTAGCATTGTCTCTATTTTCCTCATCCTCTTCGAGTGCATGTTCTTCCTTACTTCTATGGCCCAGTCAAGTCCTGCATGAGCGTCTGTCACAAGGTCGCCGAATTCAGTATGCTCGTCGCTTCCTGCAACGAACTCGAGCCCTTTCGATCCAGGAATTGATCTTGGAGACACGCCGTCATCAGTTATAAGATACCTCTTGAATCTCCCTCCATCTGTATTCTCCGTCACCACCTTGCCTCTGTCTATGTGCACGCTCTCAGTATCTAAGCTATCCAATGTCTCCACATGCTCGGAGAGGTAAAGGTCCATCATTATTATGACAGGCACCTGATACCTGTCTGCCAGGTTGAATGCATCTGCAGCTACCTTGAATGATTCCTTGATGCTCCTAGGCGCCACGACTATCCTTGGAAACTCTCCCTGCGATGCGTGCATCACGAAAAGTATGTCACCCTGCTCAGTCTTTGTAGGAACTCCAGTGCTTGGCCCTGACCTCTGCGATTCAACGACAACCAGAGGCGTCTCAATCATCCCCGCAAGTCCTAAGCCTTCGACCATCAGCGAGAATCCTCCGCCGCTCGTGCCGCACATCGAGCGCACACCTGCAACCGACGCACCTATCGCCATGTTTATCGCAGCCAGTTCATCTTCCACCTGCTTGGGCATCACCCCCTTGTCCTCATGCGCGGCAAACCAGTGAAGTATGCTGCTTGCAGGTGTCATCGGATATGCGGAATAGAACTTGCATCCCGCAGCGTATGCGCCTATTGAAAGCGCAGTATTTCCGTCAAGCGAGTATCTGTGCTTGCCGTCTCCCCTGAGTGAATATATTGTCTGAACTCCCTGGTAGTTGTATCCTTCCGTGGCCGCCTTGACGTTCTGGTTAACCACGCTCTCTCCCTTTCTTCCGAATTGACCTTTCAGCACTTCTGCAAATGCAGAGATGTCTATTCCCAGGAACCTGATGGCGGCCCCAAGCGCAACAGTGTTCCTCATTATAGGGTCGCCGCTTGCAGTTATTGCTATGTCAAGAAGCGGTATCGGCGTGAGCCTGTACTTGCTTGCATCAAGCGTATCTACCTTTATCTTAGATGGATCATAGATTACCACTGCCTTGTCGTTGAGGTGGCTCTTCTGGTTCTCTATTGATTCCTGGTTCAGCGCTATGAGTATGTCTATTCCGTCTCCATAGCTGTTCATCTCAGAGTCGCCCATCCTGACCTGATACCAGCAGTGTCCTCCCCTTATTATCGATCCGTAGCCCCTGTACGCAACTACATGAAGCCCGTTCCTCGCAGCGACTTTTATGACAAGGGCTCCGCTGGACTCGACACCATCTCCATGTGCGCCCGCAATCCTCAGTGCAACGCTAGTCATCAATAACAGCCTGTCTGGTTTAAGAGCACCTGACTGTCCGTATTGTTTGAATCACATTGGTTATTTAAAGCCCATCTTGCAAGTTAGACAATTCCCAAACCCTCATCTGGCGTTTTTATAGCATTGATTTCGAAGATAGTGAATCTGTAGGGATAATTGTGAATGATGATGAAAAAGAGGAGCTGATAAAGCGTGCCGCCCGCGGAGAGCTCGCATTGCACCAGATAGACAAGGAAGTCGCTGATGCAAACGATGCGGTGGAGATAAGACGCAAGGCCATCGAAAGGCTTACGGGATCGAAGCTGCATAGCATAGGATCGGCAGGCATGGATTACTCGATGGTTAGAGGAAGGAACGCAGAGAACGTTGTCGGCGTGGCTACCGTGCCTCTTGGCGTCATAGGGCCGCTCAAGGTCAATGGCGGCCATTTCAGAGGGGAGACTTATGTGCCTCTTGCAACTACAGAAGGTGCTCTCATAGCCAGCCTGAGCCGCGGCGTGAAAGCTCTCAACATGAGTGGCGGGGCAACTGCAAGAGTCGTCAAGGACGGCATGACGCGCGGCCCTGTATTCAAGTTCGATTCAATAGTCGATGTTGAGAGATTCCTGGCGTGGCTACCGCAGAACTATGAAAACATCAGGAAGGTCGCAGAGGCTACGACACAGCATGGGGAATTGCAGGGCATAGCTCCATATGTCACCGGCAACAATGTCTTTTTGAGGTTCAGATACAGCACAGGAGACGCCATGGGGATGAACATGGCTACTGTAGCAACCGAGGCTGCATGTAAGCATATAGAGGATAACTTCAAGGGAGCTACACTTGTCGCAGTCAGCGGAAACATGTGCTCTGACAAGAAGCAGTCACTGGTAAATTCGATAGACGGAAGGGGCAAAACCGTCGTTGCAGAAGCGCTCATAACAAAGAAAGTGCTCAAGGATGTGTTCGGAACTACGGCTTATGCTGTCAATGACGTGAATTTCAGGAAGAACTGGGTTGGAAGCGCAAGGGCAGGCAGCACTACGCAGTTCAATGCACATTTCGCTAACACCATCGCGGCGCTTTTCCTGGCAACAGGCCAGGATGCTGCACAGGTAGTTGAGAGCAGCAGCGGATACACCTGGACAGAGGTACGCGGAAATGACCTTTACATATCCGTAACCCTGACGTCGCTTGAAGTGGGAACAAAGGGCGGTGGTACTGGGCTGCCAACGCAGAGTGAAGCCCTTTCCCTGATGAAGGTCAGCGGATCCGGCGACCCTGTGGGTTCAAACGCGTTGAAGTTTGCTGAGATAGCTGCTTCAGCTGTGATGTCTGGGGAACTGAATCTACTGGCAGCGCTTGCAACAAGGGAACTCGGCAAGGCGCACCAGAAGCTCGGGAGAAGCAAGGTATAAGCAGCAGCCGAATTAACCACATATCATTATAAAGATTAATCATTACTGTTTATGTGGAGTTTTTATGGCAGATCAAGAGAGCCACGGGCACGAAACGCACGAGCATCACCAGTCGCATGAGCATCATGAGCATACGCATGGTTCATCAGGTCCTGTACGCAGTTCTGCAGTGATGTGGGTATCATTCCTTGTAATACTTATCGTTGTGGCACTTGTATCTTACACGCTTGGCACTCATGCCTCCCAAGGTAATGCCTCAAGCTCAACAGTGCAGACATCTCCAGGCGTTCTCAGTTCAAACAACGCTTCACAGTACACAACTACAGCGCCTGTAACAACCATAGCTGTGCCTCCCTTTCCAGTCAATGTCAGTTCAGTAAAGTACTTCATAACTCCGTCTGAGGCCGAAGAAGTCATAGGAAAGGGCAGTGGCAGTGCATATGAGTCCACCACTCCTGCGCAGCTCAATTCAACCACCCTGCGCGAATATAACATATCTGCGATATATCAGGTAAACTACAACAACAGCGCAACAAACACTCCTTCAAAGTCTTATCTTGCAGAGAGTATATATCTATCTCCAAAGTCGCAGCAGGTCTATAAATTGGCGCTGAATACGTCCAAGTTCAATTTCAACTCCACGTTCGTTGATTCAATATACCACGCAGTCAATTCAACAAACGCCCTGAACCAGACCGTTGATGGAATGACCTATTCATTCTACAGCTTCATAGCTCCGCTTCCGCCATCAAACAGCCTCGCCACGCAGACAAGTGTTATAGGCTTCAGGAACGACACGTTCGTGTTCCTTACAGCATTCAGCACAAATACCACCGTTATGTATAATGCCACGAAGCTCGCAACGCTTGCAGCTTCGCATCTGGGATAATCGGCAGCAGCCAAACCAGAGCATTCAGCAGCAAACCGCGCGCGTCAGCGCAGCAATGATAGGTATTTAAATATATTCAGAAATATAACAGGATTGCTAATTCCTTAGGAGTTATCATGCCCCAGAGAATGCGAAAAGGTTCCATGGAATTCTGGCCCCATAGAAGGGCCAAGAAGCAGCTGCCGCGCGTAAGGACGTGGCCCGAATCAGCTGAGCCCGGGTTCCTTGGGTCTGTTGCATTCAAGGCAGGCATGACTCACGTAATGATGATTGATGACAGCGAATCTCCTGCCAAGGGCACAGAGGTCGCTAGGGCCGCTACGATACTTGAGATGCCCAGAGTGCACATATACGGAATAAGGTTCTACGGCACAAAATACCTCTATACGCAACCCGCCGCAGAGGCCTACGACCTGGCACTTGCAAAGAGCATAGGCATAAAGGAATCAAAGCAGAACTTGGGCGAGCTGAAGGCAAAGACGGCCTCATTCACTGATGCATCTGCGCTTGCCTTCATGGATGCAAGCAATCTGGGATTCGGCAACAAGCGTGTCATGCGCTTCGAGCTTGGCGTGGGGGGCAAGGATGTAAACGAAAAGGCAGCGTTCATAGAGAAGTGGATAGGCAGGGAGCTTAAGATAGCAGATGTGCTAGGCGTAGGTGACTACGTCGACGTCACGAGCATATCTAAAGGCAAGGGATGGGCCGGGGTGATAAAGAGATTCGGTGTAGCAAGGAATACCAGGAAGGCAACGGGCAAGATAAGGCACTTGGGGGTGCTTGGACCGTGGCATCCAGCGAAGGTCATGTTCACAGTGCCTCATTCAGGGCACATGGGTTATAACTACAGGACAGAGCTGAACAAGAGGGTACTAAGAGTAGGTACCGACAAGGACACTTCTATAGTAAATGCAAAAGGCGGCCTGATAAACTACGGCGTATTGAAGAACGACTTCATACTTCTCGACGGCTCGATTCCAGGTCCAGCCAAGAGGCTTGTCAGGATCAGAAAGGCCATAAGGAATGCAGCCCCTAAGAAGGAGCCGCAGATAAATTACATATCAATAGCATCAAAGCAGGGAGCATGAAATGAACGTTTTTGGACTTGATGGAAAAGTATCTAAGAGCATAACGCTTCCAAGCATCTTCTCAGGCGAGTTCAGGGAAGATATAGTGAGGAGGGCTCTGCTCGCCGAGCAGAGCAGGAAGTACCAACCACAGGGCCACTTCCTCAGGGCGGGATTCCAGACAACCGCAGTCTACGTAGGTAAATACAGCGCAGCATACAGGCGCGGAAGGCACATGGGAATTGCAATAAGGCCAAGACAGAAACTCGGTGGCGGCGCACAGGGCGACGTCAGGAGGATACCTTCTGCAGTCAAGGGTCACAGGGCCCATCCGCACAAGATAGAGAAGCGGACGGAGGAACAGATAAACAGTAAGGAGTACATTGCAGCAATAAAGGCTGCGATAGCAGGATCATCAAACGTATCGCTTGTCAAGTCAAAACACTTTACCGAGGCAAAGGAGCTTCCAATAGTTGTAGCCGACAACATCGATGCCGTGGCGAAGACAAAGGAGCTGGTAAAGGTGCTCAAGACGATAGGCGTATCAGCCGACCTCGAGAAGTCCCACGACCCCAAGGTCAGGAGGGGGCTCAAGAGGCAGTCAAGCGTAAGGCACTTCAGGAATAGCGTGCTCATAGTGTCAAAGTCTCCAGAAAAGCTAGAGAAGGCCGGAAGGAACATACCTGGCGTAGATGTTTGCGCAGTTAATGATCTTTCCATAGGGAGGCTGGCGCCTGGAGCCAGGCCAAGGCTGGCAATATGGACGGAAGGCGCAGTATCAAGCATAGAGTCCGCAATAACAAGCGGTGCAATAAAGGTCAGATGAATATGAATTCGCTCGTGTATCCGCTCTCAACGGAAAAAGCCTTAAATATGATAGACAAGAACAATACTATCTGCTACGTCGTGGATTTCAGGTCCAGCAAGGCAAGCATAAAGAAGGAATTCGAGGAGACGTTCGGAGTCAAGACGCAGAGCATAAATACGGAAACCACAATGAAGAACACCAAGCGCGCTTACATAAAGCTGAAGCCTGAATTCAAGGCATCAGATGTTGCAAGGAAACTTAAATTGGTATAAGTAACGGTGTATTATCGATGGGAAAGCGTTTGAAGATGCAGAGGCGTGGAAAGGGCAGCAATGCATACAGGAAGCCGCCAAACACGTTCAAGGCAGACGTCAATTTCAGGAGCAGGCCCGTGGACGGCCGCGCCATAGGCGAGGTAATAGACTTCATAGATGACCCGGGCCACAGCGCACCGCTCATGCGCGTAAAGTACGAAGATTTTTCAGAGAACACGCTTCTCGCAGCAGAAGGCATAAGGATAGGGGATAGGATATACGAAGGAAACAATGCAGAGGTCTCTCTGGGCAGCATACTGCCCCTCAATGCGATACCAGATGGAATGCTCATATACAATATCGAGGCAAGGCCAGGCGATGGCGGCAAGATCGCTAGGGTCGCCGGAGGCTACGCCACGATAAAGTCACATATCGCCGACAAGGTGAGCGTACTGCTTCCATCAAAACAGTCAGTAGATCTCGATCCGTCATGCAGGGCGCAGATAGGCGCAGTTGCAGGAGGAGGGCTGACCTCGCAGCCTATACTGAAGGCGGGCAAGGCCCATTACATGTATCATGCCACGAACCAGAAGTGGCCTGTCAATAGAGGAGTCAAGTCCAACCCTGTAGACCATCCATTCGGTGGTAAGCAGCACCACAAGGGATCTTCAAGCATGACGTCAAGGCACGCACCTCCAGGTGCAAAGGTCGGACACATAGCTGCCAGAAGGGTAGGAAGGAAGAAGAGTGGTTGATCATGGCAAGAATATTCACTTACAAAGGTAAGACTATCGAGGAGCTTCAGGCAATGAAGCTTGAGGAGGTCGTAAAGCTGCTCAAGTCAAGGTCGAGGCGCTCTGTTCTCAGGTCGAGCGCAAGCTACAAAGACATACTCAAGAAGGCAGAGGCCGCGAAGAAGACAGGCAAGACTGTAAGGACGCATACTCGCGAGGCAGTCATACTGCCATCATGGGTCGGGCTCAAGTTCGCGGTTTACGATGGCAAGTCATTCCAGGAGCTCAACATAGGCCCGGAGATGATAGGGCACAGACTGGGCGAGTTCGCATATCCGATAAAGCACGTGGTGCACTCTGCTCCTGGAATAAGGGCAACGAGGGGAAGCAAGTTCTTGGCGGTGAAGTGATGAATTACTCATTCAACATAAAGGGAGACGAATTCGTGAAGGCGCAGAGCTACGACGTCAATGCAAGCTACAAGGACCTTGGTGCTGTATGCGACGCCATAAGGCACTTGCGCGCATCAGACGCTGTTGCAGCCCTTGAGCAGTTTGCAGAGAAGGAGAGCCCAGTGCATTATCGGAGGCATAACAGGCACATGGGTTCGAGGCACGAGCTGGGAGGAAGGAAGGGCGGCTATCCTGAGAAGGCTGCAAGCGAAGTTCTCAAGACGCTTGTGAATGCTATTGCTAATGCAGGCAACAAGGGCAAGGATGCGGACTCGATGTTCGTAGTCAGCGCATCGGCTAACAAGACAAGGATAGAGAGGAGATATCCTTCCAAAGGAAGCATAGCGTGGGGCAGGGGGATGTACGGCATGTCAGCAACAAACCACAGCGACATAGAGTATGCCAAGATAGAGATAGTTCTTGCAGAGGAAGGATCAGGCAAGCTTACAAAGAACATGAAATATTTCATAAAGAGGAAGAACAAGCCGGTGCAGAAGCTCGCGCAGAAAACGGCTCAGAAGAAGGCACCTGCGAAGCAGCAGCCAAAGCAGGCCGCTCAGGCAGAGAAGCAAAAGCCAAAACAACCAGAGCCAGAACCAGCCAAAAAGGAGGAAGTGGAGGTAGCCAAGAAATCGTGATATCATGGTAATAGAGAGAAAATTCATAGACGACTTGATGATAAAGAATAACATAACCAAGTTCCTGCAGAAGAAACTGTCAAGGGCGGGGTTCTCAAGGGTGGACATACAGAAGACCCCTGTGATAACCAGGATAACCGTCTATGTGACCAATCCTGGCAAGGTTATAGGGAGAGGGGGAGAGACGATAAACAGCCTTACCGAGGGAATAAAAAAGAAGTTCAACATAGACAATCCGCAGATAAGTGTAGCCGAAGTCCAAAACGAGAAGCTTGAGCCAAGACTCGTGGCAAAGTATATTGCCAACTCACTGGAGCGTGGGGTAAATGCCAGGAGGCTCCTGCATTCCACGATAAGGGAGATAATGAGCAACGGTGCCCTTGGCGCAGAGATAATAGCAACCGGAAAGCTGGCAGCCAAAGGAGCCAAGGCCAAGCAGATAAAGATCAGGCTAGGATACCTGCCAAAGGCAGGGCATGTAACTACTCTCATAGACGCTGCAAACGTCGCATCATATCCGAAGTACGGCGCGATAGGCATAAAGGTGAGGATAGCACAACCAGGAACCAAATTCCCATCTACCAAGGCCGTTTCAAAGGTTGAGCTACCAAAGAGCTTTGCGACAGACCAGAAATGAGCGCTGGAAAACGAAGGCCTCAGAAAGCAATTTATATGATTGTGAATTAAACCAAATCATTGATCAAGATGAAGATAAACGACCTCAGGGCGCTGTCAACAGATGCCCTCAATGGAAGACTAAAGGACCTCAGGCTTGAGATGGGGATAGAGAAGAGGAACATAGCCTCTACAGGAGTCGCAAGCAAGAAGATAAAGATAAGGGAGATGAGGAGGACTGCTGCAAGGATTCTTACGCTGCTTAAAGAGAGGGGTGCAAAGAGCTAATGCCTGAGATATGCCCAAAGTGCGGTCTGCCCAAAGAGATATGCGTATGCGATATACTTGACAGGGAGACCAACAGAAAGATAAAGGTGTATCTTGAGAAGAAGAAGTTCAGGAAGTACATGACCGTAGTTTCAGGGCTCTCTGGTGAGGAGCTAGAGAAGACCGCAAAGGAGCTCAAGCGGCAGCTTGCGTGTGGCGGCACGTACAAGAATGGTACGATAGAGCTTCAAGGAGAGCACAAGGACGCGGTGAAGAAGGCGCTTCTGGGCCTTGGATATCCGGATGACAGCATAGATGTCGCCTAGGCAGCATCTGCAAACCCCCAAGTGCGCATCTCCACGCTACTGAAAGAACTTATTTATTTCTTTGTTGGCCATTAATATTGGCGATCACATGGACTCCCTTAGCACTGACATAAAGCCGGACATAGTTTCAATGATAAATGACAGGCAGGAGGTCACCTACAGCGAGCTGAAGAGCTTCGCGTCCTCGCTCAATGTGGGGGAGGATGTGCTCAAGAAGAGCCTCAAGGAACTGGAGGATGCCAACACTATAGCTTCGAGAAGCAGCGGAGGCATACTCACATACTATGTGCTCCAGAGTGAGCCTGTTCTGAGAAGGATAGTGATAGTGGAGGATGACAAGAACATAAGCAAGCTCATGTCATTGAGTGTAGGCAAGGGTTTCGACATAACGCAGATATACGACGGCAAGGAGGCCCTCGACAAGATAAAGTACGAGAAGCCCGACCTCGTCATACTCGACCTCATGCTTCCTGGCATGGATGGCCTTGACATATGCCAGACGATAAAGAAGACCCCTAGCCTGAGCGATACGATAGTAATAATAGTAAGTGCGATGGACGCAACTTCAAACAGGTTCAAGGGCATAAAGTACGGCGCCGATTATTACATAAAGAAGCCATTCGATCCAGTAGAGCTCAGGAGCCTTGTTACAATATTCTTGAAGAAGAAGGGGAAGAAGTTCGACCCGCTTGTGGATCTACCTAATGAAGCTAAGATATCTGATGCCGTGGAGAAGGCGGTGAAGAGCACCGACAGTAATTACGAGCTGGGCAGGATGCGCGTGGAAGGTCTTGCGGAATTCGCGCAGAGGTTCGGTACAGAATCAGCGATAACCATACTCAGGTTAGTATCCCAGCTGTTGCAGGACAAGGTCAAGGAGAAAGGTTCTGACGTGTTCGTCGGATTCCTTGACGGTGATGATTTCGTCATCGGAGGCAGTCAGAAAAAGCTGGAGAATATAATCCCAGAGACGAAGTCCGAGCTTGCCGCAGTGCTGCAGTTCATCTACCAGAGCGAGGGCTACAAGCCCATAGAGCTTGGTATAGATGACCTGTACGGTGCAGAAGCACCAAAGCTCGACCTCTCATACATACCGATAGAGAAGGACTACCTTAGGGAGAAGAGAAGCGAGATTCTGAAGGGAAGGGACAAGACCTCTATAGGTTCATACACGTATGACGAGCTCAGGCGCATGTTCGGCAGCGAGAACCTTGACATAACAATTACAAGGGGACAAGGTGGCGTAAGGCTCTCCATAGGAAAAGCAAAGGGGGAGTGATTAACTCTTCCTTGCTCTCTTTGCAGATGGCTTGTCATTTTTGCCTGAAGCCTTCTTCGCTACGCGTGCGGCATTAGGAACCTGGGCGCCTGTGCTTTCAAGAAGATCAAGAACATGAGCATCATCTTCAGGCCTATCCGCCGCCGTGCCCATGAGTGCCTCGCTCTCTATGATCCCCTTCTCTAAAAGCTTATATATTTCCTGTGTCCTATTGAACATGTCCAGTTTCTTAGATGATTTAGTCTTAGAAGATTTTTTGCTCGCCATGCAGACCAGTTTTATGACTTAACAGTGCATAAATATTTATATATTGTTTTTGTAGTGATAAGCCCATTCAATATCCAAGCCACATATCTCCCAATCGATAGTGTCGGGCCCATGGGAACATGGTATTGTGTTATAAAACCTCAAAAGCCAGATAGAGAAAAACCGATGATAGCCAATGAAATTCATCCTTAAATCCTCTTACAAGACCTCGCCGGGGCAGAAGCAATCCATAGACGAGATTGTATCTGGTTTTTCACAGTTCCAAAAAGAGACGCTTCTGGGCATAACCGGAAGCGGCAAGACCTTCGTAATGGCAAACGTTATAGAGCGGCTCCAAAAACCTACCCTGATAATAGCCCACAACAAGACCCTTGCGGCCCAGCTCTACACTGAACTGAGCGAGCTCTTCCCTGACAACCGCGTAGAGTACTTTGTCTCCTACTACGATTACTACCAGCCGGAATCCTATATTCCAACCACGGATACGTACATAGAGAAGGACTCTTCAGTCAATGAGCAGATAGAGAAGATGAGGCTTCATGCGGTATCAAGTCTTGTAAGCAGGAAAGACACAATAGTCGTTGCAAGCATCAGCTGCATATATGGCATTGGGAATCCTGACGACTTCCTGAAGATGTCTGTGCATCTTAGCAAGAACGCGAACATCTCAAGGAAGGGTTTGCTTGGCTCACTTGTTGAAATACAGTACCTGCGCAACGACCAGAATCTTGAACCAGGCAGATTCAGGGTGCGCGGCGATACGATAGATGTCATCCCTGCATACGAAAACAACATAATCAGAATAGAGCTGGATGGTGACAGGATAGGAAGCATAAAGGAAATTGACTCTGTCACAGGGGACATGGTGGTGAAGATAGACGACATAGTCATCTATCCTGCAAGGCAGTTCGTAATTCCGCCAGAGAAGCAGCAGGCAGCAATCGAGTCCATAAAGGAAGAGCTCGCTCAGCAGCTGCTAAAACTAAATCCGCTTGAGGCGCAAAGGCTCGAGAAAAGGGTAAAATACGATCTGGAGATGATAAGAGAGATGGGATACACTAGCGGCATAGAGAACTACAGCAGGCATTTTGACGGAAGGGCACCAGGCCAGCCGCCTCATGTGCTCATAGATTATTTCCCAAAGGATTTCCTTATGATAATCGATGAAAGCCACCAGACAATACCGCAGTCAAGAGCCATGTACAACGGGGATTTCATGCGCAAGAAGAATCTGGTCGATTTCGGATTCAGGCTTCCAAGTGCCTTTGACAACAGGCCGTTAAAGTTCGAGGAGTTTGAGGCAAAGATGGGCATGACCCTTTTCGTATCCGCAACTCCTGCGCAGTACGAGCTTGGCAAAAGCGGCAGGAAGGTGGACCTGATAACCAGGCCGACCGGCCTACTCGACCCCATTGTAGAGGTGAGGAAGATGGAGGGTCAGATGAAATATCTAATGGAGCAGTCCAAAGCTACAATAGCCATGAACAACAGGGTGCTGATAACAACGCTCACAAAAAGATCCGCCGAAGACCTTACAGATTACCTTGCAAAGGAAGGCTTCAAGGTCAGGTACCTTCACAGTGAAATAGAGAGCCTTGAGAGGATAGAATTAATACGCCAGTTGCGCGCGAAGGAGTTCGACATACTCGTCGGAATAAATCTCCTGCGGGAAGGGCTCGACATACCTGAGGTAGGTACCATATTCATACTCGATGCAGACAAGGAAGGGTTTCTGCGTGATGCAAGGAGCCTGATACAGACCATAGGCAGGGCCGCAAGGAATGCCAATGGAAGGGTGGTGCTTTTTGCCGACATGATGACAGATTCGATGAAAGAGGCAATCCACGTAACGCAGCAAAGAAGGCTTGAGCAGATCAAGTACAACAAGAAGTACAACATAACTCCGAAGACCATAGTCAAGAAGATAGATGAGAAGAAGAGCAATATGAAAGGAATCAAGCACCTTGGAAAATCAGACATACAAAAAGAACTGGCAAAGATGGATGCGCAGATGAAGAGCTTTGCGGAAAACCTGGAGTTTGAAAAAGCCATAGAGATGCGCGATAGAATAGAGGATATGAAAAGGCAGGTGTCGAGGCAGGTAAAATGAGGGAAAATATCCTTGTAAAGGGGGCCCGGGAGCACAACCTGAAAAACATAGATGTTGAGCTCCCAAGGAACAAGCTCATAGTAATAACCGGCCTTTCGGGGTCGGGTAAGTCGACTCTTGCTTTCGATACAATATATGCTGAGGGACAGAGAAGGTATGTGGAGAGCCTATCAGCATACGCCAGGCAGTTCATAGGGCTCATGAGCAAGCCCGATGTGGACAGCATAGACGGGCTTTCCCCTGCAATAAGCATAGAGCAGAAGACAACCAACAAGAATCCCAGATCCACTGTTGGGACGGTCACCGAAATCTACGATTACCTGAGGCTTCTCTATGCAAGAATCGGCACTCACCATTGCCCAAAATGCAACAGCTCCATAAGGCCTCAAAGCGCAGAGAACATCACAAGCCTCATCCTCGCGTCAAAGGGCCAGACCCTGGTCTTTCTTGCTCCGATACTTAGGGGCCAGAAAGGGACCCACGACCAAGTAATAGACGACCTAAAAAAACAGGGCTTCTCAAAGATAAGGATCGACCAGAATATCTATTCTTCTGACACCGTCAAGCAGGAGGTGAAGCTTGCAAGGTATGAAAAGCATTGGATAGAGGCGGTAATAGACACGATAAAGATAGACGACGAGGAAAGGTCGAGGATCTCAGAAGCCGTAGAGCAGGCACTGCTTGTGGGAAAAGGAAAGATGATAGTGATAAGCAACAGGCGTCCAAATGATAAGAAGAAGGAGCTTGACAGATTCACTGACGAGACCTCATACAGCACCTTTGGTGCATGCCCAAACCATCCCGAGATAGTATTCGAGAGCCTTGAGCCAAGGATGTTCTCTTTCAACAGCCCGTTCGGAGCGTGCCCGGCGTGCCATGGTCTTGGAGAAATAACAGAGATCTCAACCGACCTTCTGATACCTGACAGATCCAAGAACGTGATGGAGGGCGCAATTGAGATATACGGAAAGATGGACCTTGCATGGAGGGCGCAGCAGATAGCCGAAGCAGGAAAGAGGCATGGATTTGACGTCTGGATGCCAATAGAAAAGTTTACAAAGAAGCAGCTCGACGTACTGCTTTACGGCGATAGAGAGCCCCAGGAACCCAAGGGCAGATGGCATAACCACAGCGGAAGCGGTTTTGAGGGAGTGATACCACAGACAATGCGGCTTTATAGGGAGACGAAGAGCGAATGGAGAAAGGAGGAGATAGAAAAGTTCATGAAAGGGGAGCCATGCAAGACGTGCATGGGCAAGAAGCTCCAGCCGGTCGTGCTTGCAGTCAAGATAGAGGGAAAGAGCATAATAGACGCCACGGATCTTAGCGTAGATCAATCCGTAGAATTCTTTGGCAGCCTATCATCAAAACTGCCAGAAAAGGAGCTAGCCATCGCAAAGCAGGTACTCAAGGAGATAAACGAGAGGCTGGGCTTCCTCAAGAATGTCGGGCTCGGATATCTTTCCCTGTCAAGGAGCGCAAAGACTATATCCGGAGGCGAAGCGCAGAGGATCAGGCTCGCAACACAGATAGGAAGTAACCTAATGGGGGTGCTTTACATCCTTGACGAACCAAGCATTGGCCTCCACCAAAGGGACAATGAAAAACTCATACGCACATTGAAGGGACTGCGGGACATAGGAAATACTCTGGTGGTTGTCGAGCACGATCTGGATACCATACTTGCCGCAGATTATATCCTCGACATGGGTCCAGGAGCAGGAGTTCACGGGGGTCACATAACAGCGCAAGGAACACCAAAAGAGATAATGTTAAACAAAAATAGCCTCACTGGCCGGTACCTATGTGGCGACCTAAAAATAGAAATCCCAAAAAGCAGAAGGACGCCAGTAGAGTACATGGAGATAAAGGGTGCAAGGGAGAACAACCTCAAGGAGATAAATGCCAGGCTGCCACTTGGGGTCTTATGCGGCATAACTGGGGTGTCAGGCTCTGGCAAAAGCACTCTGATGAACCAGACGATAATGCCGCTTCTCAAAAGGAAGTTCGGCGAGCAGGTAGACCACATAGGGGAGCATTTCTACTTCTCCGTACCAAAAATGGTAGAAAATGTGATAGTCATAGGCCAGGACCCAATAGGCAAGACCCCAAGGAGCAATCCCGCCACATATACGAAAGTATTCGATGAGATAAGAAAGCTCTTTGCATCGACAAGGGATGCTCAGATTAAGGGATTCAAGGAGGGAAGGTTCTCATTCAATGTGAAAGGGGGCAGGTGCGAGACCTGCGAGGGGGACGGGGTCTTAAAGATAGAGATGAACTTTTTGCCCGATGTATATGTCGAGTGCAGCGAATGCCACGGCAAGAGGTACAACAAGGAAACCCTCAGAATACTCTACAAAGGCAAAAACATATCAGAAGTCCTCAACATGGAGATTGAAGAGGCATACACATTCTTCCAGAACATACCTCCAATCGCAAGGAAGATTAGGACTCTTGTAGAAGTGGGGCTCGGATACGTAAAGCTTGGGCAGAGCGCGACAACTCTATCAGGCGGCGAGAGCCAGAGGGTCAAGATCTCAAGGGAACTAAGCAAGTACAAGCAGGGTCATGTGGTTTACCTGCTCGACGAGCCCACCACCGGCCTCCATTTTGAGGATACAAAAAAACTCATTGGGGTTCTCAACGAACTGGTTGCAAAGGGAAACAGCGTATTTGTAATAGAGCATAACCTTGACGTTGTAAAAAGCTGCGATTACATAATAGATCTCGGTCCTGAAGGCGGAACCGAGGGCGGCAGGATAGTTGCAACCGGCGCACCTGAGGAAATAGCCAAAGTAAAAGGGTCGTACACCGGCCAATTTCTAAAATCAATTCTTGAGGCACAAAAAGCATGATGGAGATAAAAAAAGCCGCGGATTTCAATGCTAAGCAAGTGCCGACCAATCCCGGAGTCTATCTATTCAAGGACGATAAAGATGTGATTATCTACTGCGGCAAGGCAAAAAACCTGCGCAATAGGGTTGGAAATTATTTCTCAAGTCCGGACAGGCTCGCGATAAAGACAAGAATGCTCGTATCAAAGATAAGGAGGATAGACTGGATAGTGGTGCGTAGTGAGGTCGAGGCCCTCCTTCTTGAAAATAAGCTGATAAAGCAGCACTCCCCAAGGTACAACATCAATCTAAAGGATTCAAAGACCTTCGCATACATCGCCTTTACAAGAGATAAGTTCCCAAGGATTCTTGCATCTAGAAAGACGGGTCCGTCCCTCGAGTCATTCGGCCCGTACACAGATGCGATGAAGAGAAGGGAGCTCCAAAGGCTCATAGTCAGCATATTCAAGATAAGGACATGTAAGACGCTTCCAAGAAGGGCGTGCCTTAATTACCATATAGGGATCTGCACGGCACCGTGCATAGGAAAGGTTACGCAAGAGGAGTATAAAGCACAAGTCGATGATGCAAGAACTTTCCTTAAGGGAGGCGTCGAACAGACAATAAAGATGCTCACAGAGCGCATGGAGCAGGCATCAAAGGAAGGAAGATATGAAAGGGCGCTTGAATTTAGGAACCAGCTAAGCAGCATAAATCTTCTGGCTACAAAACAGATAGTCGATCATGAGCGGGACTTTGACCAGGACATAATTGCATTCAAGAAAATAGGCGAGCGCGTAATAGTCGTGCAGATGGGGGTAAGGCGCGGAGTTCTTCTCGGCAAGAAGGATTTTGAGATTGAGAATCAGGAAAACTTTGAAAGTGAATTTCTAAGGGCATTCTACTCGTCAAATACCATCCCGCGCGAAATAATACTCAGCCAGCAATGCTGGGTGGACGAAGCTGAAAAGATTGCCTTGGAGGAATTCTTTGCAAAGTCAAGGGGAGCTCCAGTAAGCCTTATCGTCCCGATCAAGGGCGACAAACGTGCGCTTGTGGACCTTGCAACCAAGAACATAGAGGTGAACATGGAACACGACAGCGCCCTTGCGGACCTTCAGGAAGCCCTTAATCTGCCAAGTCTGCCTATTGTGATAGAGTCTTTCGATATATCGAACATAGGAAACGAGCACATAGTCTCAGGCATGGTGCGTTTTGTCGATGCAAAACCTGACAAGAGCGGCTATAGGAAATTTAAGGTGAGAACAGTGAAGAGGGCAAACGACTTTGCAAGCATGCGCGAAGTCGTATACCGCAGATACAAGCGGCTGCTTGAGGAGAAGGCCAGAATGCCTGACCTGATACTAATAGACGGTGGCGCCGAGCAGCTTAAATCTGCAAAGGACTCTCTCGATTCACTTGGCCTTACTATTCCAGTGATCGGCCTTGCCAAGAAGTTCGAAGAGATATATCTGCCAGATGAAGAAACTCCAAGGAGATTTGACATAAACAGCAGGGCGATGCTTCTGGTAAGGCGGATTAGGGATGCAACACACAACTTTGCAATAACATACAACAAGAAGCGCAGGCAAATGAAGATGCGTAGTGAGTTCAAGGAATAGTCTCAAACGCGCTAGGGTGCGCAAGCGCCAGACTAAAGCAATAAGCCCCTAGGATGCGTTATTTATAGGAATTACTCCAAAACAGAATCATAGCCCCATCGTCTAGCGGCCAAGGACCACGGGCTTTGGACCCGTGTACGCCAGTTCGAATCTGGCTGGGGCTACTTTTTCTCCTTCCGCATCTCAGGCACGGTAAACCTGTTCCAGAACAATTTATAAAGTTTTAATTTATCAGGTATTGCCCTAAGTCCTGGTATGTATGGCAAGAATAGGAATATCAGGAATGCCAAGAATACTACTGTGCCGTTTTCAAGGTCATTCCACCAAGGCACTCCAGCCATCGCTATCTGCATGAAATTATAAGGTATAAGCCAGTACTCCAGACGCAATGGGGGGTTGCCGCCTACTGTAAGCATGCCCCACTGCGGCACGCTTATGTTGTACTGGCTTGCGGCATTCCACAGTGCACCTGTGTCGTACAGGAACCTTATAACATAGGTATAGTTCATGCCTCCAGCAACTTCGCTTTGAAGGATTGGCTGGTATGCTCCAGTTTGCGCCATGTATGTAAGCGTTGAAGCTAACCCTATCATCGGATTGGTGGAATTGGTCCCGCTCCTGATGCTTCCATTGGCCTCGAAATAAGCATATGCCTGTGCCAGCGTGTCGTTTTGCTGTGATGTGCTTTCCGCTAGGAACTGTGCCTCAAGGTTTTTCGAGTGCGTTAGATTCAAGTATACAGAATATGGATAGGTGACATACACGTACCGCGTGTTGAATCTGAAAGGATCTATCGTGTCGATGTAGGTGGCTGTAGCGGATGTCATGTTAGATTCGTTTAGGAATGCGCTTGCAACAGCGTCCGGATTCTGATTGGCTGCCTGGCTTATGGTCAGTGGCGGCATATACGGGGCCCTGAACAGCACTGCGAAGGCTAGCACTATAATTAGAAGGTAGATCATACGCTTATACATCATTTTATGGTCTATCGGCGTCACACTGTAAGGTATGTCCTTCCTGTATGGCGTAACTAGACCTCTCTTGCGCACAATGCTGTAGTGCAGGAACATAAGCGCTATCAGGATTATCGGTATGATGGCAATATGCCAGCCTAGAACCGCGCCTGAATTCATTGGATTTATCCAGTAACCTAGGCCCATCCCGTTCCAGAGATCAGATCCGGCCTGCTGGTTTGCCTGGGCCAGCAAGCTGCCACCCATACCTACACCAAATGCGAACTCAAGAAGCACTAGCATGAGCATTACTGATCCTATTATCCACATCAGCTTCCTTTTCCTGAATGCAGAAGTGCTGAAATTGACAAATAGGTGTATGAATATAAGTGTGACAAACGCTTCTGCAGCCCACATGTGTATGCTGCGTATAAACGTACCAATAGAAGTAAGATCCCACCAGTAAGGTCCGAACAGCACCATCACTATCCCTGTCACTACAAGAACACCGAAAAGCAGCAACAGATAAACTCCTATAGTGAAGAAGAAGTTGTTGCCATAAGATGGCCCGCTCTCTATCATGTATTCTTCTGCAACCGCTTTAATATCTCCCATTATGCTTCCTTCCGCGTCCTCCTTTCTTCCCGTAGCTCTACTTTTGGCAGACTGTACTGCACCACTGGCCATACTAATAATTATATTTTGTATAGGTCTAAAAACATTACTGTTTTTACAACCACGTTATAAACTGGCCAGATCCTCATCAACGCACACACTTGTGCTGGCAAGTAATGCGGCAGAAAGGGCATTATATGTATTAATATTGGGTTATGGTGTTAATATTAAGTACGAAGCAAATTTGCTTGGGCTGTAGTCTATGTATTCGGAACATCAAACCTTTGTAATATTGATGAGTGTTGGAAGCCCACATGGAAGGAAAGGGATAGCTGATTATCTGGGCAGCATGCACCGCAACCATAAAATAACAAGGTCGCTAGTAGCTGGTATTCTAAAAGATCCGCGCAATGCAGCCACTGTAGCCAACGCCCTAAAGAAGCCTTCTGAAGACCAGCTCGCAGCCCTTCGGGAGAAATATACTAAAATAGGCGGCAGATCTCCCCTGGTAAGAATAACCCTTAAGCAAGCCAATATGCTACATTCAAGGTTGAAAAATATCGGTATTGACGCAAAGGTTCTTGTTGGAATGAAGCATCTGCGACCATCAATAGACGAAGCAGTAGCAAAGGCCAAAAATTCCCCAAACCCCCTGTTAATAGGGATAGTGATGTTCCCTACATACTCAAAGGTATACGGTGATGAGTACGAAGAAACGTTTGTCTCAAGCCTGAAGAAATACGGGTTCGGCAAAAACGGAGTCATAGTGAAGTCTTGGGATGACAATGAGAAATTATCTGAAGCTTGGCAAAGTGCAATATCAAAGCCATACGCAAAGCTTAGGAAACTCCGGACGATGGTCATCTTCGCTACGCACAGCCTGCCCAAGGTGTTCATAGACGGCGGTGATCCGTATATAAGGAATTTTGAATCATTTGCAGCTAGAATCGCCAAGTCCCTAGACCTGCAAGATTGGTCATGCGCCTACTATACTGGCGGACATCCGGCGCCTGTAAGAGAGATAACTGGATTCGTGCGAGAATGCAAGGAGAATGGGTACGATCACGTGCTCATAGTACCGCTTGGATATGTGGCCGACAATTTCGAAACCTTATACGGCTTGGCTGCGATGTGCAAGGAAGCGGCATCCGCTTCAAGAATAGGTATAACACTGGTGAAGCCACTTAACGGGTCTGCAAAGCTTGCCGAGGCCTTATCAGATATCGTGGTTGATAAAATTCAACACGCTCGCAAACTTCTATCCTTGAGATAGGAGTAATGGCGTGCAAGAAGGTATATAAGAATGGAAAACAAAACAGGAAACATGGAAATAGTCCATGTTTACAAGTTCGGGCTCTACCCTGACTTCAAAAGGCAGAAGTAGATAGACGAATCCATATTCCTTGCACATGAACTATACAACAAATTGCTGGAAAAGACAATTCAGTCACGCAAAGTTTCACAGAGAACCATTAATCAATACATGAATGAGATACTCAAAGAAGACAAAAATATCACCGCCTTTATGCCCACGTAAGGGTAGACATAAGGAACAGGATGCTCAGGGCATACCAAAACTTCTTTGGCAGATGCAATGAAGACGCAAAGAAAAAGGGATTTCCCAAGTTCAAGTCAACGGATAAATACAAATCCATCACCCACATAGAGAACAACGGCTCATTCAGGATAGAGAAAGACAGGCTCAGGGTATCAAAAATATCAGGTACGATAAGGATGGAGATGCACAGGAATATAGAAGGCAAGATAAAGACCCTGACAATCGCAAAGGAAGAAAACAATTACTATGCAATATTTACCGCAG
Organism: Microcaldota archaeon; assembly: GCA_021792235.1. Taxonomy (GTDB): domain Archaea; phylum Micrarchaeota; class Micrarchaeia; order Micrarchaeales; family CABMGC01; genus JAJZNA01. The sequence goes on along the minus strand of JAJYVC010000002.1, from coordinate 13,752 downwards.
TTCAGCATAAACAAATCCCAGAGATAAAGGATACAAACCCAGTCGGCATAGACCTCTGACTCAATAACTTCATTGCGCTTTCAAACAGAGAGACATTCCAGAAGCCAAAGTTCTTCAAGAAGGCTGAAAAGAAGATTGCGAGATGGCAGAAAATAGTCGCCAGGCGCAAGAAGGGCTCAAAAGAGAAGACAGAAGGCAAAGTATCATCTTCAGGAAGAATGGAACGCAGTAACAAGTCAGTCAAACGACTTCATGCACAAACTTCCGCAAAAGTTAGCAAATGGAGGATTCACGTCATTCGCAGTAGAGGCACTGAGGATCCAGAACATGGAAAGAAACCATCGTCTTGCGCAGTCAATCCAAAGCGCCTCATGGAGCAGGTTTGTGCAGTTCCTGACCTACAAGGCGCAGGAAAGGGGAAAGGCAGTAATAAAAGTCAATCCCAATAACACTTCAAAGGAATGCAGTAACTGCGGCAACATCATGGAGATGCCGCTGGAAATAATGGCATTCAACTGCGATAGATGCAGGTTGCAGCTGGACAGGGACATGAACGCATCCATAAATATACTCAAGAGAGCTAGGGAGGGACACTCCCAAAGTCACGCTCTGGGAGAGAATCGTCAATACATCCCAACAGGGAATGCAAACGGACTCGAAGAGCTGGGAACAGACTCTGCAAACGCAGGGGAAGCTCCTAACCTTTAGTTAGGAGAGGATGTCACAACATAAAGCAGCATGCATAACATATCAATTAAATATCAACATGGTATATCAAATGAACATATCAAATACAGAATTAAGGTGCAAAAATGAAGGGCATAATCCTAATGGCATACGGCAGTCCTAAATCCACAGATCAAGTTGGCGAGTATTTTACCAGCATAAGGAGAGGGAAGAGGCCCAGCGATGCGGAAATCGATGAGCTTCAGAGAAGATATCTCAGCATAGGCGGAATATCCCCCCTGAATGATATAACCGGCAAGCAGGTCAGCATGCTGCGCGAATCACTAAAAAGTCACGGCAGTGATACCAAAGTATATGTAGGTATGAAGCATTCCTCCCCGTTCATAGAAGAGACTGCAATGCAGATAGCAAATGACGGAATAACAGAACTTCTCTGCCTGCCCCTGGCGCCTTTCTACTCAAAGATAGGCACTGAGAGTTATTTCAAGCAACTTGAAGAATCGCACATTGGCGCAAATGTCAAATTGAAGTATGTCAAGTCATGGCACGACGAGCCAGAATTGATATCTTACTGGTCCGACAGCGTTTCAAGGGCGGCCAAAGACTGCGGAGTCGAGTCCGAACTTGTGTTCACTGCCCACAGCCTTCCCATAACCGATGCCGATAACCTTGAAACCTACAAAGGTCAGCTCAGTGAGGCGTCAGGTCTCGTTTCCAGGAAGCTTGGTATTGATAACTGGTCCCTGGTATTCCAGAGCGTCGGCATGTCTGGTGGTACATGGCTTGGTCCTGTGATATATGACCACATAAAGTCAAGGATATCTTCAGGCTCCAAAAACTTCGTAGTCGCTCCGATAGGCTTCATAAGCGATAATCTAGAGACTCTTTACGATGACGGAATCAGATGCTCAGAAATCGTACATAAGTCGGGAGGTAAGGTTGCAATAGCAACCTCTCCAAACTACTCGAAGGAGCTAATAAGTTGCCTGTACTCTATATCAAAAAGGAACGGCTTTGCCTAATATACTCTATTTCCATCCGGCAAATTCAAGCGCATGATAGGTTATTATCATGTCTGCTCCGGCCCTTGAAATGGATGTCAATACCTCTGTCACCGCCTTTTTGTAATCTATCCAGCCACGCTGTGCAGCTGCATTTATTGCAGAATACTCTCCACTTACGTTGTATGCAGCCAGTGGAATCCCAAATCTCCTTGCCTTGCTTACAAGATCCAGGTTAGTGAGCGCTGGTTTTACCATTACTGCATCTGCCCCTTCCTCTACATCCATTGCAATCTCCCTCATAGCCTCCCTTGCATTCGAATAGCTCATCTGGTATGACTTCCTGTCTCCGCTCTTTGGCGTACTGTCCGCAGCAGTCCTGAACGGACCATAAAAAGATGAGGCCATCTTTGCGGCATATGCCATTATGAGTGTATTCTCATGGCCGCTGGCATCCAATGCTTTTCGTATCTTGGCAACCTGTCCATCCATCATTCCGCTAGGTGCAATTATGTCTGCACCAGCGTCAGCCTGCGACACAGCTATCTTTCCATACGCATTGAGAGTGAGATCATTGTGCACGTCACCTCCTTTCAATACGCCGCAATGGCCAGATGTTGTGTACTCGCACATGCAAAGGTCTGCGATCACAGCCAACGAGGATGCATCCTTTATCTCCTCAACCGCCCTCTGTATTATGCCCTTCTTGGCATACGCTCCGCTGCCTTTCGCATCCTTGCTTGACGGTATTCCAAAAAGCAACACTGCCCCTATTCCAGCTTCCTCTATCTTTGAGGATATGCCTGCAAGCTCTGAAAGCGGATACCGGTATTGTCTTGGCATTGAAGGTATGGGTGATCGCGCCTTTATGCCTTCCTGCACGAACAATGGCATTATGAGCTTTGAAGTATCAACTCTGCTCTCGGAAAACAGCTTTCTTATGGCCTCGCTTGACCGTAATCTTCTCATCCTCATTATCGGAAAACCCGGCGTCTAATCACCCATGGCGCTTGCCGAACGGATACACGACGGATCTGATCCCAGCGGGTTCCCAGAGTATGCACATGCCCTGGCCCTGCTTCCTCCACATTCGCTCCTGAATTCGCATTCGCCGCATGGCCCTTCAAACTCCCTGTTCCTTATCTTTACGAGCATGCCGTTCCCTGCATAAACGTCTACAATATTGTCAGCCTTCATGTTGCCCAATTCCAGTGGAAGGAAGCCACCAGGGCATATTGTTCCATTATGTGACACGAATATGATCCCATCACCGTCTAGAGTGCCCAGCGGCCTTATGGTCGAAGGGCCATGCGGTTCCCCCATGGCAGACCTAAGTTCAAGTCTCATCCCATAATATACTGCTTCTTTCCAGTAGAGATCATTGTGCGTCCTTTGTCTTACGACTCTGCGTATGAAAGGCGCCTCTACGGTCCTTATAATCATTCCATATCTTGATGCATCGTATAGGAAATTGCACACACTTTCACTTTCTTCTGCGGACAGATCCTCCAGTCCAGTCCCCCTGCCTGTCTTTACAAGGAAGAAGATCTCCCATGTCCTCACGCCCAAGCCACGGATCAGCTTGAAAATGGCAGGCATTTCTCTCATGTTTCTGCGCATGACTGCAGTGTTCACCTGTATCGGCAGGCCGATTTCTATAGCCTTTCGTATGGTGTCTATAGTCCTGCCATACGTTCCTGCAACCTGCCTTATGCCGTCGTGCGTGTCCCCCGTTGAACCATCTAGGCTGACCGATATAGAAGAAACTCCAATGTCCTTGAGCTTTCTAAGCACTTCAAGAGTAAGGCTGTCGGATACAGCAGGGCTAACAGCGAAACTTACGCCTTTGTCCCTTGCATATTCCAGGAGATCATAAAGGTCCTTCCTTGCAAGCGGATCCCCGCCCGTGAATATCATTACAGGATATGGCTTGCCGAATAGAGTTATCTGATCTATCAGCCTTTTGCCTTCCTGGGTAGTCAATTCTCCCGGCAGAGGATTGCGTATCGCATCGGCCCTGCAATGCGCACAGCTTAGCGGGCAGGCCTTGGTCATCTCCCAGAAGACCAGAACCGGCTTATTTGCAAATGTCATGACCCATCACGATTTAACAGCATCCAACAAGATGTCTGTATATCATGTACTGCATGCAAAAGTATTAATGTTTTGCAAGCTCTGAGTGCAGCTCAATGCGACTCACATGGCCGCCCTCAAAATACGGATGCCTGGACATACGGCTTATCTTTCTGTCTATTATGGCCTTCGCCTTCTCGATCTCCATTGACCTGCCTCTTATGTTCCTGCTCACAAAGGCCTTCAAGGAATCCAAATCTACATATCCTCTGTTCCCGGCTGCATCAACATTCCTCGGATTCCCCAGGTCAATCACTAACTCCGGACTTTTATCAATCGTGCCAATCTTTATTATCGGACTTTGAGAAGACGTCGCAGTAATTATGCAATCAAATCTCTCCGGGCTGAAATCGCCCAGGTCTATATAATTAATGCCTAGTTTCGCGCTTATTCTCCTTAGTCTGTCATGTGACCTGCCAGACAGATACACAGATCTTCCGTACTTACTTAGATATTTAGCTATTGACATGCCCATTCTTCCCGTGCCAATAATGCAAATCCTGCCAAACATTTCGCCCCTGCTCCTTTCTTCAAGAAGCTTTACTGCAACCTGCGATACTGACACAGTGCCACTTGATATTCGCGTCTTTTCCCGAACCTCCTTTCCCGCATTAAGCGCCTTCATGAATACATAATTAAGGATGCTATCAGCATCACCGGAGACCTGGGCCGCCATCAAGGCCTCCTTTACCTGCCTTTGTATCTCCTGATCCCCTATCACCATTGAATCTAGGCCAGCAGATACTTCCATTAGGTGTCTAGCGGATTCCAAGCCCTCCAGAAGAAAGTAGTTCTTGGAACCAATCTTATCGGCGACGGCTGCAATTTCTACTGCAGTATCTGCATTTGATTTACTGCTTATGTATATCTCTACCCTATTGCACGTCTTTAGCATAACGTAGCCGCAAATGCGACCTGAATGCAGCATATTTTCAAACGGGTCTTGGCCAAGCGTAGACCACGCCTCAAGCTCCTTCATATCCATGCGCTTGTAAGTTGCATGCAAGCTCAGCATTTGACCGACCAACAAGATGCAATTATTTGCCCAGAAATATTGATACGTGTTGCGGTAGCGGCAAGCCTAGCACTACTATCCTTTATTGCCAGATGAATGAACCAGCTCAACAAGCCTCTTTACGTCCCTTGGATCTGTATTGGGCCACACGCCATGTCCAAGATTGAATATGTATCCCCTGCTCCCTTCTGCCGACTTGAGTATTTCTGTAGCAGAATCTACCATCCTTTTGCCGCCTTCTGCCAGTATTGCCGGATCAAGGTTGCCCTGGATGCCCATCGATGGGCCTATCTGCTTCCTGACATTTTCTATACTGCTCCTCCAGTCTATGCTCATCACATCACATCCAAGTGATGCTATATGTTTGTTTATGCGTGCAGAATCAAGGGCGAAATGCACCTTTGGCATATCTGCTTTCATTGCAGATAGCGCTTCAAAGATCCTTTTGGAATTCTGTGCGACATGGCTCCGATACGCATCTACATCAAGCATTCCACACCACGTGTCAAAGACCTGCACAGCATCGACACCACTCCCCACCTGCAGCTTAAGGTATCTTATTATGATGTCAGTGAGCTTGTCCATGAGGACTTTGAATACGTCTGGTTTATGATTCATCATCCAAATGGTTTTCGCGAATCCATCGCTTCTGGAGCCGTCTATCAGGTAGCATGAAATAGTGAATGGCCCTCCAGCAAAACCTATCACCGGCACATCAACCCTTCCTTTTAACAGTTTTATTGTGTCCGCCACGAATCCCAGCTCATCCATGGCGTAGTCTCCTAATCTATCAACATCATTAATGTTTGCCACCGGATTTTTTATCACTGGCCCTATTTTATCAACTAGGCCAAATCTTATTCCGGATGGTACGAGTGGCGTCATTAAGTCCTCAAATATTATTGCGGCGTCTACTCCGAACATGTCCACTGGCATTGAAGATACCTCTGCTGATAGGTCCGGATCCTTGCATATCTCCATCATGCTGCGGGTCTTCCTGATCTCCCTGTATTTTGGAATGTACCTTCCCGCCTGCCGCATAAGCCATATCGGTGTGCGTTCAACCTTTTCCATCCTGCACGCACGCAAGAATAGGTCATTTTCCATATGGGCTACCTGCAATCCTTTCCATACACTTGACAATGCCTTCTACAGTGTGCTCTCCAGCAATTCCGCATACTTTTATGTTCTCTTTCTCGCATTTTCCAGATGTCGTTTCGCCTATGCATACTACCTTGCTCCTTCTGAGCAGTCTCATCGCGTTTTTCCTGCCAAGTATTTTCAGAAATCCAGTTACAGCAGAAGGGCTTGCAAACGTAATGAAATCCAATTTGTAACCCATCACCATGTTTTTCCTCTGCATGCTTACTTTTGGTACGTACATCGCATATGGTGTGATCCTGTCAACAATGGCGCCTCTTGCAGATAGCCCCGCAGCCAATTCGTTGCCTGCCAGCGCCGAATTTATTATGAGTACTCTTCTGTCCTTAACTCCTGCCAACCCTTCAATAATGTCCTTCGAATATTTGGCCGAAGGCAGGCTGCGTGCAGCTATGCCCCTGCCCCACAGGTATTGGCGTGTCTCTGGCCCAATCGCAATGACTACCGGCCCGAATGCATCCTTCTCAAGTCCCACCACTTGCAATATCTCAAGCAATTTATCCGCTCCGCGTCTGCTCGTAACCAGTACGAAGTCATATTTATTTATTCTGTGGGCGGTTTTCATACTGTAACTGATATTGACAGGTTTTATCGTGGGGAAGTAAACCGGAATTGCTCGTCTGTCCAGCAGTGACTTGCAAAGCCCCTCTCCTTCCTTCTCATCCTTAGTCACCATCACTACCTTTCCGGCAAGTCTGGATTTGTCGCTTTTATCTGGTAAGATTTCTGCAGCATTGCCCATCAGTATCTTCTCCGCAACCTCGATACCGACTTCATCTGGAAACTTTACCGACCCCTCCTGCGAATAGCTGTACTTCATTTCACCATTGCTGCTGGTTATTGCAGCTGATATCTCGAGCCTGCTCCCATGCGTCTTTGCATACGCCCCTAACAGCGCATTGCATCCTCCCCCAATCCTCGAAAGCACCGTCCTCTCAGCCTCCACCTCTGCTCTTGCCTTCGCATCATCTATCTTTCGCACTATGGGCTCTATCATAGCGTCTCCGTCTCTTATCTCCACCGCTATCGCCCCCTGTCCAGGTGCCGGAAGCATGACTTCAAATGGTAGATATTCCGATATCCTGTCTGAGAGCCCAAGTCTCTCCACTCCGGCTGCTGCAAGAACTATGGCGTCATATTCTCCTCCATCAAGTTTTGCAATGCGCGTATCTACATTCCCACGCATCTCCATTACATTGAGATCCTTCCTGAAATGCAGGAGCTGTCCCTTCCTGCGCATGCTGCTTGTACCTATCTTTGCGCCCTTAGCAAGGTCCCTAAGCCCACAACCATCTCTAGATATCACAACGTCCCTGGGATCTGCCCTCTCGACTATAGCTCCTATCCTTATTCCATCCTGCAGCTTTGTCGGTATGTCCTTAAGGCTGTGCACTGCAATGTCTATGGTGCCATCCAAAAGCTGCAGGTCTATATCCTTTACGAAGACCCCCTGCTGTTCGAGCCTATCCAGTTTCATGTCCTTCTTCACGTCCCCATATGTCTTTATGACTACTATTTCAACAGCAAGGCCCGGAGACGATTTCTTTATCCTGTCTGCAACTATTCTTGCCTGGGCAAGGCTAAGCCTGCTTCCCCTAGTACCGATCACTACCTTCCTGTGAAGCCTGACATGCCGCTGCATTATACGAGCCTTTTACCAGTTATTCATTGACGTCTGCAAATACTCTGTGCCTTGGCCGTCCCTCAATTATGGATCTGCCACCACTTACAGTGTCATTGAAGGCGCGGCTCTGTATGAATCCCTTGAAGGAGTCAAGGCTTTCCCACTCTGTGTATATGAGGTATTCGCTCTTTCCGACCTCCCTGTAAAGCTTGGCGTCCCTTATCCCCACCTTCGCGCTCTTAAGGTGCTCCACCACCTGCGAAAACGTGCTCTCGAATTCCGCTTCGTGCCCCTGCCTGACATTATAGTACATTCCAACATTTATCATTGCATCACCATAATCATGCCAGAAGCGGACCAAGGTCGTCTATACCCACAAGTATGGGTCTCTCGTTCGTTATCCACTTCCTTGCACTTGCTTCCCTGAGGTCTTGCGTAACCTTGACCCATTCGTGCAGCGAGTCAAGCTCGTAAAGCACAACAAATTCATTGTCGTCTATGCCGAACGACAGCGTCGTATAAGAGTTTATTCCCTTGTTGTTCTTATTGCTTGTAGCCATACTTATGTGCTCCGCCATTATATCCGACCGCTTGCTTCTGTCCAGAAGGTACCATTCCGGATCCTTGCTTATCGGATACGCAACGAAATACTTCCTGTTTCCAGAGTCCTTGTTCTTGTTTTCGTATACCGAAAGGAACCCGTATTTTATAGATGCATAGCCGCAAATGAGCCTTTCGATTGATGCTCTTGTTGCAGCTATCCTCTGCGGGTTATCCATCAGGAGCCAGATTATAATGCTGCAGTCGTACCTCAACGATGAGTAAAGCGCTGCCTTTGATCCCGTCTGCCCTCCTCGTGCCGCATCTATGATCCTCCTTAATACATCAAGAATCTCTTTGCGTTCCTCTTTTCCAAGTTTCCACCAGCTCGGATCAAGGCGGTACGCGAGTACGTTAGACACTAGAAAGCCCATGATGCTATAGGGCAAAACACGTTTAAAATTCTTGCTTTACGGTCACGATAGACAGGAAGCGTACTGTCTTGCCATATTTTTAAATACCCACTGAATTACTTCTTTAGGCTTGCAAGAGTGCAGCCTGATTTGATCTGTTGGCCAGCATCTTCTCAAGGAAGAGCGTATACGCGCAGAATCTTATACTGGAACTTGACCCTATTGCAGACAAGCTAGCTAGGAGGGGAAAGAAGATAATAAAACTCAACAGAGGAGACCCTCCCCGCTTCTTCCCTACGCCAAAATATATAATAGATGCGTACATAGCTGCCCTGAGGAATGGTGCTACCTACTATTCAAGGGCCCAGGGGATACCGGAGCTAACACGCGCAGTGCAAAGAAGATACCAGCGCATGTACGGGATAAGGCTCGGCGAAGAGGATGTCATAACAACTGCCGGCGTGAGCGAGTCGCTGCTGTTCATAAATAACGCACTGATCAACAGGGGCGATCGGGCAGCTATGTTCGCACCATATTACCCCCAGTACATACCTCGTCTCATGATAGAGGGCGGCGTGCCGCTTACAGGAAAGCTTGTCATGGAGAACGGCTGGGAGCCGGATCTTGACGGCTTCTCCAGGAAGATCGGAAGGCTCAAGAGGAACGGCCATAAGGTAAAGTACATCATAACCACTAATCCGCACAATCCGACCGGCAAGGTATTCGATAGGAAGTCGCTGCGGGAGCTAGCCGGCATAGCTAACGACCATGGCGTGCTCCTTGTGAGCGATGAGATATACGATGAGATAGTATACAATGGCAGCAAGTTCACCAGCATGGGGGAGGTGGCTAAGGGCATACCCCACATCATACTGAACGGAAGTTCTAAGAACCTTGATTCGACTGGATTCAGGATAGGCTTCATGGTGATACCTGGAGATGACAGGATCTCGCAAGGTCTGAAGAAGAAGTTCTCCCAGTATGCGCTGGTAAGGCTATCGCTGAACACCCCAAGCGAATACGCCGTGGCAGAGGCGCTCAACAACACTAAGGAGCACTCAAAGGCCATAAAGAGCATGACAAATGCCATAGCAAAGAGGGTGAATCTATCCGTAGATCTGCTAAGGGAAAATCCATACATAACCGTCACAAGACCGAGCGGTGCGTTCTACCTGCTTCCCAAGCTTGACATGAAGAGCCTGAACTTCCGCAGTTCAAGGGATTTCGTCCTTTCAGCGCTGATGGAGACAGGTGTCCAGCTCACAGGAGGGTATTCCTTCGGGACTCCGAGTAATTTCAGGATAGCGGCACTCCCTCCAGAAGATGTACTCGAATATGCAATAAACAAGGTCAACGCATTCTGCTTAAAGCACGCGAAGAAATAAGAAATCTAGTACCTTAGGTTATTGTGTAGGGCAATTCTCAGTTTATTGCCGATCTGATCAGCAATGTCAGTATAAGCCGATCGGCGTGATCCGTGCAAGATTTAATGGCGGAATCACCGGTCAATCCCCGCCTTATCGAAGCTCATCTGGCAGTCCTAGATATAATGTCCCTTGGTCCTGATAACTAATGTATTCGAAAGATCGAAGGGTACATTTGACACTATGGTGCTCTAAGTATTCAGCTCTAACCCAGATCCAAGAAGCTGTATGAGAGCCTGGGCTTCAAGCAGTATGGCGTGCTCGGCGGCGGCATAAGATTCAACGACGAGAAGATAGACATATTCATGATGCGAAGGGAATGCTGATTATACCTGCTTCGTCGCCGCCTTGCTCATCAAGCGGCCAAGCGATCTTAACGATCTGTACTTCTCCTCCATGCTCACGTTCGACATATCAACCATATGCTCCATCTCCTCTATGACACTATCATAGGTCCTGCGGTTTATCTCATATGGTATCTTGTCCTTTCCCCCAAGATTATATGCATATGCGACAGGATCTCTGCCGGCAAGCTCCTTCTCGTATATCAGGCTTGATATAATTGCCAGGGATCTTATTGTAGCCCTTCCTACTCCTTTTATCAGCAGGAATTCTCTGTAGTCTCTTGGGCCCATCTCATTTGCCGCTTTCAGCATATTGATTCCATGCTCGGTGAGATCCTCCCTGGGCATTATTGCATGCCTCTTCGGATACTTTATTCTACCTTCTGCGATATCTGGAAGCAGCTCGATGCTTGCGGGTTTGACCCAGCTGTTAGCAGCATAAGTGAGGTCAACTGTCTGCAATCCTCCTGTCCCGGAAATTCCCGAATGCGGCTCATTGGTTATGTCCTCATGGTCTAAGGTTTCGCTGAACCACTGGAACCTTAGCGCCATGCCAGTACTGTTGTTCATCGCTTGCTGTACGACTCCCCACTTGCGGCTTTTTGTGAACATGAATGAGTGGTGGTATATTCCTATATTGTCATAGACCATAGATGCATCCACCTTTGCGGAGAGCCTGCTAAGCTCCACAAATTTCTCTGACTCTGAGGGAATTGAAAGCCTATCTGATCCGGCTACTATGTCTCCAGGGGTATTTATGCCTGCCTTGCCCTTTCCCCCTGCTATTACTATGTCAGGGTCTCCCTTAAGCGCCTCTTTCAGAGCCCCCATAGTCACAGTAGTTGTTCCGCTGCTGTGCCAGTCGTATCCTATTGCGCATGACAGCGACTGGAACCAGTTGCTGTCAGAGAGCCTATGCAGAAGCTCGTCAGCGCCATATTCCTCTATTATCACGTTTGCTATCGCTCCGCCAAGCCTTGTCATACGTCCGAAGAGCCATCTTGGTGCCCTGCCCGTGTGCAAGGGCAGTTCGGTGAGCTGTCGCATAAATAGCGATTGAAGTGCGGGCTTAATCTTTGTTTTGCGACATACTGGTATACTTGTATATCTCATTGAGCCTGTCCAGCCTGCAGCTCAGCAGGTCAACGCCCCTGGCGCTTCTGTCTATCCTCCTTGAAAGAGAGTATATCCTGCCCTTCCTGAAAAACCTGAATACGCTTCTGTTGTGTATCCTGAGCCTAGAATGGAGCACATCAATGCTTCTCCTCCTTGCATCCATCCTTGACCTATATATTTTCATCCTTGTCTCAATACGGGATGAAAGCAACCTGTGGTATTTCTCTATGCCTCCAGCATTCTTTGCCTTTGAAGAAATCCCTATCAATGCAAGGCCAGCGACATCATTGCCGAACATCGATGAATATCCTACAGCCATCGCTTCCATGAGTCTGAGATATTTTTCAAATTCCTCTTTTGACATGTGCTTAGAATGGTATATGATGTTCGGGATGCAGAAAACCTCGTAATCAAGCTGGTTTACGGACTTGGCCACATTCGCAAGGTGCGCATCTATGCCTGCTGATAGCGCCTTCGCCCTTGTCTTGTCCATCGTCTCAAGCTTGTCGTGCCAGTGCTGCCTGACAACTCCCTTGAGAATCTCCGATTCCGATACGGTCCTATCCCTGGCCTTTGATTCGGCAGGAAAGTCCCTACCCATCACTGAACTCAATACATCATGCCTTGGTTATCCTGCGTCGCCCGAATAACAAGAAGTCTATTTAATGGCCAATTTAATAAATCTTGCGTATTTCAAAATGCCCGGATCGAATGCCTATCTGCTGCCGGCCCATTTCGCAAAGTCCTTGTGCATAGAAAATTTAGAAGCGTCTACAACGCCTATCTTCGCGCCACGGAATTCCCCGTTATCCAGCTCGATTACGCTCTTGTATTCCTTCACCTTAGAGTAGTAGACTTCTGCCCAATGGTCCTTCCCTGCGAGGAAGTCCTCTTCCACTTTCGCGTTCATCATAGGTGGTATCTGCTCATAGAAGAATGCAATTCCATCTGCCCAGTAAAGCATCGGGGAACCATGCGATCTCGAGATGCACAACCTGACCAGGTCATCCATTCCTACTTCATATGCATGGTGTATTACAAGATCGGAGTTGTCATTGTATCTTACTGACATGCTGACACCTATAAAACGTAAAGGGAGAATGCCCTGACTAACTTCTTTATGAAAATGAAGAAGGGGTTGGAGTTCCTCTTCACGTCCTTTATTAATGCCTTGTACTTGTTCTTCTCCTCTGGTCCCAGCTTGCCCTCCTTCACCGTTACCTGCTTCTTGCCATCGATTATTTGCGTCTCCGTCTTGCTTATTATGTCCTTCTTCACCATCCCGTACCATTCGTCAAGAGTGTTGCCGTGCGTCTTGATCATCTTGAGGAAGTCCTTCATCAGAACCTTCCTCTTCTTTCCCGTAGCATCCTCCTCTACTGCAGGTATCAGCGCCGCCTTGTCGCATATCTCCTCTATGTCTGCAGATGAGAATCCCATTGTCGCCCTCGCCAGCCTGCCGTAGCCTATCCTCCCAAGGGGCATGTTGCGGGTGTGATACTTGAATGCGCCCTTCCGCGTCTTCAGGTCAGGCGGCGGCATGTAGACCGTCTCTCCGAATCTCTTACTCCTCTTGAGCGCAGGATCAATGTCCCATGGGGAGTTAGTCGCACCTATCACGAATATGCCTTCAGGATTCTTCTCCACACCGTCCATCTCCTGCAGGAACTGGTTTACTGCCATGCGCATGAAGCTCTGCCCTTCGCCTCCGCCGCCCCCGTCTCCTCCTCTCTTGACGCCCAGCGCATCGAGCTCATCGAAGAATATTATACATGGCGTGGCCTTCCTCGCCTGCTCGAATATGGCATGCATGTTCTTCTCAGTGTTTCCTGCATACATGTCTACTATCTGGTTTATCTGCGCGATTATGACGTTCGAGCCGGTCTCCCCTCCTATAGCATTGACTAGATACGTGTTGTGCACGAAGAACTCGTTAGCTACGAAGTTGTGGGTATCATCCACTGTAAGGTCGTAGACGAAATCGGGTGCAGGCAGGTGCTCTACCTTCCTTATCTCCTCGTAGATCACCCTGTTGCTGCCATTCTTCTTTATCTTGCTCAATATGTTCTTCCTCTTCACGAGCTTCTGCGCCTTGCTGCCGAACATCCCTATCCTTTCTATAAATATGTCTATGTCCCTGTTCCTATGTATTATCAGATCCCAGTGACCCGCGCCCATCCTATAGATATTAGAGACTATCCCGAAGCGCAGCAGTAGGTGCTGTATGTCCCGGACAAGCCTTTCCGAGTTGCTTGAATATCCAACTGCGCGCATCTCCTTGTGGCCGTATATTC